>JANXUV010000038.1 GCA_025356085.1 Betaproteobacteria bacterium | reverse complement strand
CTTCCACAAGGGCATGGCCGGCTCCGTCGGCATCATCGGCGGCGCCGAAGGCATGGCGGGCGCCGCGCTGCTCGCGGGCCGCGCGGCGCTGAAGCTGGGCGCCGGGCGCGTCTACGCCGGCCTGCTCGCGCCCCTGACGGTGGACACCGATGCGCTGGAGCTCATGCTGCGCCATCCAGATGATGTCCTGGGCCTCGACCTCGATGCCATCGTCGTCGGTCCCGGCCTGGGCCCGAGCGAACGCGCCGAAACCCTGCTCGGGGCCGTGCTCGCCAGCGATCTGCCCTGCGTGCTCGACGCCGACGCGCTCAACCTGATCGCCGAAAACGAAGACCTGCGCAAAGCCTGCGCGCGGCGCAAGGCCGACACCCTTGTCACACCGCACCCGGCAGAAGCCGCGCGGCTGCTCGCCGAAACCACCGCGCATGTCCAGTCCGACCGCCTGAAAGCCGCGCGGGCACTGTCAACGAACCTGAACGCGCACGTCGTCCTCAAAGGCAACGGCAGCATACTCGTCGCCCGCGACGGCCACTGGTTCGTTAACAAGTCGGGCAATCCGGGCATGGCCTCGGCCGGCATGGGCGACGTGCTGGCCGGCATCCTCGGCGCCCTGCTCGCGCAGAAATACAGCGGCGAGACGGCGCTGGTTCTTGGGACTCACTTGCATGGAAGTGCCGCCGATGAATGCGTGAAAGCCGGCACCGGGCCGGTTGGACTCACCGCCGGCGAACTGATCGACCCCGCGCGAAAACTCTGGAACTCCTGGCTTTCACTGCCTTAACGTCAGGCCGCGTTAGCGGCAAGGTGCAGGAGCCTGAAAGCACTTCAGGCCGCGCGGACGCGCGCTTTCGGATCCGGGTACGGATAGAGCATGTTCAGCGCGATCGACTGGTGGTTGGCCTGCACGATGCGCACGTGCTCGCGGCGCAGTTCGCGCGCGTGCCGCACGCCGCAGGAGTGGGCGATCATGTCGATCTCGCGGTTGATGCCGTTGCAGTAGTTGGCGACGCGCAGATATTTCTCTTCGACCACCAGCGCGCGCTGCAGGCGCCGGTTGTGGGTGGTGACGCCCGTCGGGCAGGTGTTCTGGTGGCAGCGCAGTGCCTGGATGCAGCCGAGCGAGAACATGAAGCCGCGCGCCGTATTGATGAAATCGGCGCCGGCCGCGAGTGCCCAGGCGGCGCGCGCCGAGGTGACGATCTTGCCGGCGGCGATCACGCGCACGCGCTGGCGCAGCCCGGTTTCGATCAGCGCATCCACCACGCGCGGCAGCGCCTCGTCGATGGACAGGCTCATGTGGTCAGCGAGCGCCTGGGGTGCAGCGCCCGAACCGCCCTCGCCGCCATCGACGGCGAGGAAGTCCGGCGCGAATTCCATGCCGCGGCGCGCGATCGCATCGCCCATCTCGTTCATGAAGCGCCAGCCGCCGACCGCGGTCTTTACGCCCACCGGGCGGCCGGTAATTTCGCGGATCCAGGCGATCTTGTCGCACAGGTCGTTGATGTTGGAGATGTCGCGGTGCCGGTTCGGGCTGATGGAGTCGCGCCCTTCCGGGATGCCGCGGATCTGCGCGATCTCGGCAGTCACCTTTTTCGCCGGCAGCACGCCGCCTTTCCCCGGCTTCGCGCCTTGGGAAAGCTTGATCTCGAAAGCTTTCACCACCTTGGACAGTTCGATCAGGCGGTCGGCGCTGAGGTTGCCCTGCGCGTCGCGCACGCCGTACTTGGCGGTGCCAATCTGCATGATGATGTCGCAGCCGCCTTCGAGGTGGTACGGCGACAGGCCGCCCTCGCCGGTATCCATCCAGCAGCCGGCGACCGCGGCGCCGCGCGACAGCGAGCGCACCGCCGGCGCGGAGATGGCGCCGAAGCTCATGCCGCTGATGTTGACGATGGAGCGCGCCTCGAAAGGCAGCTTGGCGTAGCCCTCGCCCAGCATCAGCGAAGGCGTCGGCAGCCGCTCTTCCTCCAGCACCGGAAACGGATGATTGACGAAAATCAGCGCGCCGGACTGGTGCAGGTCGTAGGTGGAGCCGAAGCCGATCACCCCGCCCTCGTTTTTCGCCAGCCGGTAGACCCAGCCGCGCGTCGAGCGGTTGAACGGCATTTCGTCGCGGTCGCCGGCGAAGAAATACTGGCGGAAATACTCGCCCATCTCCTCGAAGAAGTAGCGCAGGTGCCCGACCACCGGGTAATTGCGCAGCACGCCATGCTTCTTCTGCGTGATGTCGGAAATGAAAACGTAGGCAAGGCCGATCAGCAGCGCGAACCCGATCAGCGTGCCGATCCCGTACGAAAGAATGCCCATCACATCCATCGGCCTATCCCCCCGGCCGCTATGATAGGCGAAAAGCCCCCGTCAGGATTTCAGCTTGCGAACCACGTCGTAGATTTCCGCGGCGTGGTGGCGCGGCTTGACGCCGTAGGCCGCGTGCCGGATGACGCCCTTCTTGTCGATGACGAAGGTCGAGCGGACGAGACACTCGCGCCGCACGCCGTCGGTTTCCTTCTCCTGCAGCACGCCGTAGCGGCGGCAGACCTCGCCCTCCGGATCCGACAGCAGGCCGATCGCCAGGCCGTGCTTGTCGCGAAAATCAGCGTGCGACAGGCAATCGTCGCGCGAGACGCCGAGGATCACGCAGTTGCAGCGGCCGAATTCGTCCTCGTGGTCGGAGAACTCCGCCGCCTCCATGGTGCAGCCGGGCGTGTCGTCGCGCGGGTAGAAGTACAGCACGATGTGTTTCTTGCCGAGGAACGACGCCAGCTCCACCGCCTGCATGTCGGCATCCTGCAGGGTGAAGACGGGAGCGCTTTGTCCTGGTTGCAGCATTCTGAGGCCCGCGGAAAATTTTATGCTTGCGTCCGCGTTTGGCAAGGGCCGACTGCACGGTTGTCGCGGCATTGCCACATCTATAATCCATCGATGGAAGAAGCGTTGCTAGGGGGCTTGTCGCCACAGGTTTTTTTACGCCGGCACTGGCAGAAGCGCCCGCTGCTGGTGCGCCAGGCGCTGCCCGGTTTCCGCGGTGCGATCGGAAAAGCCGCGCTTTTTTCACTCGCCGCGCGCGATGAAGTCGAATCCCGCCTGGTGGAAAGGCGCGGTAAGAACTGGCGCGTAACGCATGGCCCGCTGGCGCGCCTGCCGCAGGCAGCCGCCAGGAATTGGACGCTGCTGGTGAACGGCGTGAATTGTTACAGCCAGGCTGCAGAAGCGCTGCTGCGGCGCTTTGCGTTCATCCCGCAGGCACGGCTGGACGACGTGATGGTGAGTTATGCCGCCCCGGGAGGCGGTGTCGGCCCCCACGTGGATTCCTATGATGTGTTTCTCGTGCAGGGCGTGGGACGCCGACGCTGGCGCATTGCCAGGCCGCGCAATTTCGCACTGGTTCCTGAAGCGCCGCTCAAGCTCATCGCCGGATTCAAAGCGGACGAAGAAGTCACGCTGGGACCGGGCGACCTGCTCTACCTGCCGCCCGGCTGGGGCCACGACGGCGTGGCGCTCGATGCCTGCATCACCTGCTCGATCGGCTTTCGCGCCCCGGGCGGCGCCGAACTGTCCGCCGCGTTCCTCGACTACCTCCACGAAAAAGGCCTGCCCGATGCCGGCTACCGCGACCCTGGCCTGCGCGCCACGCGGCAGCCGGCGAAGATCGGCGGCAAGATGACCGCCTTCGCGGAAAAACTTCTTGCGCGCATTTCCTGGCGAAAGTCCGACGTGCAGGATTTCATCGGGCGTTATCTCAGTACGCCAAAACCAAATGTCGTATTCAAGAGAAATACGAAAAAACAGGCCTTGAACGGCAAAGTCGCCCTCCTCGACCCCAAGACCCAGCTGCTTTACTCCGGATCGCGCTTTTTCATCAACGGCGAGTCCTTCGTGCCGCGCGCTTCGCAGCGCGCGATGCTGCGGGAACTCGCCAACCGCCGGCAGGCACCCGGCAGGCGGCTTGCGCGCGCGGGACTGGTCGCCTTAATCTTGGACTGGCGGCGTGCCGGTTATCTGACCCTGACGTGAACGACGAAATCCCCAAGCCCGACTACCTGCTCTTCGCCAGCGAAGCCGATTTTCAGCTCGCGGTGGACCGGCTGCTTGAGCAGCCGGGACGCGAGCTGCGCATATTCGATCCCGACGCCGCGGCGCTGCGGCTCAATTCGCCCGCGCGCATCGCCCAGCTGGAGGCTTTCCTGCGCGGCAGCCGTACGCGCAGGGTTCAGCTGGTGGTGCATCACACTGAGCACCTCACCAACCGTTGCCCGAGGATGATGAACCTGCTCAAGCTGTTCAATCACGCGATCCAGATCAACCGCACGCACGAGGAAATAAGAAGCTTGCAGGATGCTTTCATGGTGCTGGACGCCGGACATTACGTGCGCCGGCCGCTGGCCGGCCATTTCCGTGGCGGTATCGGCCTGCACGACGAGAACGAGGCGCAGGCGATGCGCTCGCGCTTCCAGGAAATCTGGTCCGCGTCGTTCCCCGGCGTTTCGAGCACCACAGTAGGGCTATGAGCCCTGCGCTGCTATAATGTTGCACGGCCGCATTACGGGCTGCAACCATTTCGTATTCCATATCGAACCAGCAAAGGGAAAGACAATGACAAAGAATCTGCTCATCGCCGCACTCGCGGCCTTCGCGCTCGTCGCTTGCGGCAAAACGGAAGCCCCGAAACCGGCCCCGGCCCCGGAAGTAAAGAAGGAAGAGCCGAAGAAAGAAGAAGCGAAGAAGGAAGAACCCAAGGCCGAAGAGAAGAAGGACGCCGCCCCTGCTGCTGCGCCCGCCGCTCCGGCTGCCCCGGCTCCGGCCCCGGCGGAAGCGAAGAAGGAAGAGCCGAAGAAGTAATTCAGGCTTCCTTCAAAACGGCGGCACCCGCGAGGGTCCGCCGTTTTTTTATTTCAGTTCACGCCAGGCGAAGCCCTCTTCCTGCGTGGAGACGCCGATCCAGTCCGGCGCGCAGCCCATCGCGCGAGCAAGCGCTTCGCGCGCCAGTTCCGGCCGGTTGTTCTGGTGTGAGAGATGCGCCGCCAGCACGTGCTTCAGCCGCGAGCGGTCCACCGCGGCTAGCATCTGCTCCGCCTGCCGGTTCGACAGGTGGCCGAAAGGGCCCGTAATGCGCTCCTTCAGCCACTTCGGGTAATCCCCGCCCCAAA
>JANXUV010000032.1 GCA_025356085.1 Betaproteobacteria bacterium | reverse complement strand
GCGGTGGCTGTGCACGCTCATCAGGATGCCGATACCGATGAACAGCGTCAGCAGCGCGGAGCCGCCGTAGGAAATGAAGGGCAGCGGCACGCCGACCACACCGGCCAGCTCGTACCGTTCATGAACGTGACACTGCTGATTGGCAAGGGCGACTGGGACGGCATCAACGCCAACCCGCCGATGGGCGGCGCGAACGTGAGCGGCTTCAAGGAGTGGATCGCCGAGAAGCGCAAGGTCGAGCCGCTGACTTCGGACAAGGACGTGTTCGGTGACGGCAGCGTTATGGTCCTGCGCGCTCCTGGACACACGCCGGGGCACAGCATGCTGCTCGTGCGCCTCAAGGAAAAGGGCCCTGTGGTTCTCGTCGGCGACGCGGTGCATTTTCAAGAGAACTACGAGCACGAAGGCGTTCCGGGTTTCAACTTCGATCGCGCACAGACCATCGCGTCAATCCAGCGCATCAAGCAGATCGAGAAGAACCTGAAGGCGACGGTCATCATTCAGCACGACCCACGCGACATCGGTAAATTGCCGGTATTTCCGGCCGCTGCGAAGTAGGAAAGGGGGGCTCCGACAGAACGTCTCTGCCCCCCTTCAGAACCCCCCGCTCGGGGAATTAGGTCTGCACCAGCCGGCGGTGGCTGTGCACGCTCATCAGGATGCCGATACCGATGAACAGCGTCAGCAGCGCGGAGCCGCCGTAGGAAATGAAGGGCAGCGGCACGCCGACCACCGGCAGGATGCCCGCGACCATGCCCATGTTGACGAAAGCGTAGGTGAAGAACATCAGCGTCACCGCGGCGGCGAGCAGGCGCGCGAAGAAGGTGGCCGCGTTGGCCGCGATCATCAGGCCGCGCGCGATCAGCAGCAGGTAGAGCGTCATCAGCAGCAGGTTGCCGATCAAGCCGAATTCCTCGGAGAACACCGCGAAGATGAAATCGGTGTGGCGCTCGGGAATGAATTCCAGGTGGGTCTGCGTGCCGTGCAGCCAGCCCTTGCCGGTGATGCCGCCCGAGCCCACCGCGATGGTGGACTGGATAGTGTGGTAGCCCGCGCCGAGCGGGTCCTGCGTCGGATCGATCAGCGTCAGGATTCGACGCCGCTGGTAGTCGTGCAGCATCCCCCACAGCGGGAACAGGGCCGCCAGGCCGAGCACGCCCAGGCTGGCGATCACCTTCCAGCCGATGCCGGCGAAGAAGATCACGTAGCAGCCGACCGCCGCCACCAGCACCGCGGTGCCGAGATCGGGCTGGCGCGCGATCAGCAGTACCGGTAACGCCAGCAGCAGCGCGGCGGCCGCAAAGTTGCGCATGCGCAGGGTCTCTTCGTTCTTGTGGAAATACCAGGCGAGCATCATAGGCAGCGCGAGCTTCATCATCTCCGAGGGCTGGAAGCGCGTGACGCCGATGTGCAGCCAGCGCCGCGCGCCATTCACAACTTCGCCGGCGAGCGCGACGCCGACCAGCAGCGCGAGGCCAAGCAGGTAGGCCGGCACCGCGAAGCGCATCAACGTCTGCGGCGGGATCTGCGCCACCAGCCACATCGCCGCCAGCGCCACCGAGAGGTTGGCGAGCTGCGCGCTGACGCGTCCGGGGTTCTCGTAGCTTGCCGAGAACAGCGTTGCAATGCCGAGCGCCGCGAGACAGATGCTGAGCGTGAGCAGCGTGCTGTCGATGCCGGCGGTCATCCGGTGGAAAATGCGGCGCGGCGAAAGCTGGGCCAACTCCATCAGTCGATTTCGTCCGCTTCTTCGGCGGCCGCGCCGGGCTTCAGCACCCGCTCCGGCAACTTGCCGAGCAAGTAGTAGTCGAGCACGGTGCGCGCGACCGGCGCGGCGGCGCGCGCGCCAAAGCCGCCGTTCTCCACGATCACCATCAGCGCGATCTTCGGGCTCTCCAGCGGCGCGAAGACGATGAACAGCGAATGGTCGCGGTGGCGTTCAGCGACCTTCTTCTCGTCGTACTTCTCGCCCTGCTTCATGCCGATCACCTGCGCGGTGCCGGTTTTGCCGCCGTTGGTGTATCCGGCGTTGCCGAAGGCGCGCGCGCCGGTGCCCTCCTTGTTCACGCCGGCCATCGCGCGCTTGACGAACTCCACGTTCTCCGGCTTGAGCGGAATGCGCTGCTGCAGCACCGGATCGATGTTGCGCCGTTCGCCGGTGCGCAGGTTGTCTATGTGGTCGACCAGCCGCGGCCGGTACATGTCCCCGCCGGCCGCCAGCGTCGCCAGCGCGACGGCGATCTGGATCGGGGTGTAGGCGTTGTAGCCCTGGCCAATACCGATCGAGATCGTCTCTCCGGCGTACCACTTCTTCTGCTCGGGCTTGCTGAAGCGTTTCTGTTTCCACTCGGGTGAAGGCAGCACGCCGATAGACTCGCCTTCAAGGTCGATGCCGCTCTTCGCGCCGAAGCCGAATTTGGACATGAAGCCGGCGATGGCGTCGATGCCAAGGTCGTTGGCGACCTGGTAGTAGAAGGTGTCAGAGGAGACGACGATTGACTTGTACAGGTCCACGTAGCCGTTGCCGCCGGGTTTGGAATCGCGGAAGCGGCGGCCGCCGAATTCAAAATAGCCCGGATCGTGGATCGCGCTCTTGAAATTGCGCTTGCCGAGTTCCAGCGCAGCCATCGCCATGAACGGCTTGAAAGTCGAGCCCGGCGGGTAAATGCCGGCGATGGCGCGGTTGTTGAGCGGACGGTCTGGCGAGTTGTTGAGCTCGGCCCAGCTCTGGGGGTCGATGCCGTCGACGAACAGGTTTGGATCGAAACCCGGCTTGGAGAGGAAGGCGAGCACCCCGCCGGTGGCTGGCTCGATCGCCACCAGCGCGCCGCGCCGGTCGCCGAACGCGGTTTCGGCGACTTCCTGCAGCTTGATATCCAAGGTGAGCGTGAGGTTGTTGCCGGCCTGCGCCGGCGTGCGCGCGAGCGTGCGGATGCCGCGCCCGGCGGCGTCGATCTCGACTTGCTCCATGCCGGTGGTGCCGTGCAGCTCCTGCTGGTAGCTCGCTTCCAGCCCCGTCTTGCCGATGAAGTCGGTGCCGCGGTAATTCGCTTCGACGTCGAGTTCGGTCAGGCGCTCCTGGTCCTTGGTGTTGATGCGGCCGATGTAGCCGATCACGTGCGAAGCGAGGTCGCCGTACGGATACTGTCGGAACAGGCGCGCCTTGATCTCCACACCGGGAAAGCGGTAGCGGTTGGCGGCGAAGCGCGCCACTTCGCTGTCGGTGAGGCGGGTGCGGATCGGCAGGCTCTCGGCATTGCGCGTTTCGGCATGCAGCTTGCGGAAGCGGCTGCGGTCCTTTGCCTGCACCTCCACCACCTCGCCCAGCTCCTGGATGGTGCGCTCGAGGTCCTTCACCTTGGCCGGAAAAATTTCCAGCGTGTAGGCCGAGTAGTTGCGCGCCAGCACCACGCCGTTGCGGTCGAGGATCAGGCCGCGGTTGGGTGCGATTGGCACGATCGAGATGCGGTTGTCCTCGGCCTTGGATGCATAAGTGTCGTGCTGCACCACCTGCAACTGGAAGAAGCGCGCGAACAGCAGCGCGAAGGCCACCAGCACCACCACCCCGGCCACGCCGACGCGCAGCTGGAAAACGTAAACCTCGCGCTCGTGGTTGCGGAGTTCGGCGAGTCTCATGAAGCCCGTCTCATATCGCGCGGTTCTCGTCGATCTCCACCGGCCGCCGTTGCGGCATCAGAAGCAGAGTGGTGACCACCGGCCAGAGCGCTGCGCCGATCAGAGGGCCGATGGCGATGCTCCAGCCGGGAAATTCGGCGCCGGCGGCGAGGCGCACCAGCGCCGATACGGCCTGCGCGAACAGCAGCAGCGCCATCACGTGCAGCGCCTGGCTCCAGAGCGGGAACCACAGGATGCGGCGCGACAGCGTGATCGAGGCGAAGGCGAGCAGCGAATAGGCGAGCGCGTGCTGGCCCATCAGCACGCCGTTGCCGGCATCGATCAGCAGGCCCATCATCCAGCCCGCACCCAGACCCACCAGGCGCGGCTGCCGCACGCACCAGAAGACCAGCACTAGCGCCACGAAGTCCGGCACCAGCGCGACGCTGTTCCAGGGCAGGAAATTGGCGAGCAGCGCCAGCGCGAACGAGCCGAGGATGGTGCCTGCGTGCACCGGCAGCAGGATGCGCTGCGAGGAGGTGTCACTAAGCTGCATCGTTGTCCTCGCAGTTGTCCCTCATGGCGATGACTCGCCGTCCTTACGGCGCGGCTTGCGGATCTTGCCCGGGCGCTTGTCGCGCTCGGGGCCGGCTTCCTCAGGCGGCGGCGCCTGCCGCGCCTCGTTCTCGAGCACCAGCACGTAGCGCCCGCTCTCGACGCCCGCGGCCGGCTGGCAGACGATTCGCGCGAACGCGTAGGCAGCGTCGCGCTCGACGCGGGCGACGGTGGCGACCGGGATGCCCGGCGGGTAGGTGCCGTCGATGCCGGAAGTGACCAGGCTATCGCCGTTCTGGATTTCGGCGTTGGAGGCCATGAAGCGCAGCTCGAGCATTCCAGAGGTACCGGCCCCGAACGCGACGGCGCGCAGGCCGTTCCTCACCACCTGCACCGGGATTGCCTGGTCCTTGTCGGTGAGGAGGGTGACTTCCGCCGCCAGCGCGTGTGTGCGCGTCACCTGGCCGATCACGCCGGCTTCGTCCAGCACTGGCGAGCCGGCGCGCACGCCGTTCTGGCTGCCCTTGTCGATGATCACCTTGCGCGAATACGGGTCGCGGCCGTTGTAGAGGATCTCGGCCGGCTGGGACTTGAGCGGCAGGCGCTCGGCGGCGCCGATCAGACGCCGCAGCTGCCCGGCCTCGGCGCGCGCCGCTTCGTAACGCTGCGCGCGCTGCGAGGTGTCCAGCAGTTTCGCGCGCAGCCCGGTGTTTTCGTCGCGCAGCTGCGCCTGGCTGGCGAAATAGCCGGAGATTCGCTCACCGAGCGCCGCCGGCAGGGTAGCCACGACCTGCAGCGGATAGACAGCCAGCGCAAGCACGCCGCGCAGGCTTTCGGTGTAGTGGAAGCGCGCGTCCAGCACCAGCAACGCGAACGACAGGGAAGCGAAAAAAGCCAGGCGGACGAGCGGCGCGGGACCGCGGTTGAAGAATGGCGGTGGTGAATGCTCCATGCCGCCTGCCGTCAGCGGATTTTATCCGCCCTCACTAATTACTCATTCGTGAAGATCGACCCGAAGTGCTCCATCTTCTCGAGCGCCTTGCCCGAGCCACGCACCACGCAGGTGAGCGGGTCGTCGGCGATGATCACCGGCAGCCCGGTTTCTTCCATCAGCAGCCGGTCGAGATCGCGCAGCAGCGCGCCGCCGCCGGTGAGCACCATGCCCTTCTCGGCGATGTCGGCGCCGAGTTCGGGCGGAGTCTGTTCCAGCGCACTCTTTACCGCGCTGACGATCTGGTTGAGCGGCTCGGTGAGCGCTTCCAGGATTTCGTTCGAGGAAATGGTGAAGCTGCGCGGGATGCCTTCGGCCAGGTTGCGGCCTTTGACTTCCATCTCGCGGACTTCGGAGCCCGGGAACGCGGAGCCGATGGTCTTCTTCACGTTCTCCGCGGTGGTCTCGCCGATCAGCATGCCGTAGTTGCGGCGGATGTAGTTGATGATCGCTTCGTCGAACTTGTCGCCGCCGACGCGCACCGAACCCTTGTGCACCGCGCCGCCGAGGGAAATCACGCCGACTTCCGTGGTGCCGCCGCCGACGTCCACCACCATCGAGCCGGTCGCTTCGGCGACGGGAAGGTCGGCGCCGATCGCCGCGGCCATCGGTTCTTCGATCAGAAACACCTGTCCGGCGCCCGCGCCTATCGCGCTCTCGCGGATCGCGCGGCGCTCGACCTGCGTCGAGCCGCAGGGCACGCAGATGATGATGCGCGGGCTCGGCGAGAAAAGCTTGTTGTCGTGCACTTTCTTGATGAAGTACTTCAGCATCTGCTCGGTGACGGTGAAGTTGGCGATCACGCCGTCCTTCATCGGCCGGATGGCGACGATGTTGCCCGGCGTCTTGCCGAGCATCATCTTGGCTTCCTTGCCGACTGCCTGAATCGATTTCTTCGAATTCGGCCCGGTGTCCTCGCGGATCGCCACCACCGAAGGCTCATCCAGCACGATGCCTTTGCCGCGCACGTAGATCAGCGTGTTGGCGGTGCCGAGATCGATCGCCAGATCGTTGGAAAAATAACTGCGTAGAAATCCGAACATGGCTGTAGTGGATCCTCTTCCGTTTGCTTCTAGGTCTTGCCTTAAGTTCCCGCGCTAAAGCAGCGTCCCGGAACCGTTTATTCGCCAGGCGGCTATGATACTCTTACCGCGACCTCCGGCAAGCGCAGAACCGGAGGGATCTCCATGTCCCTGACCCCCGACCAGCTCCAGCGTATTGCCTTGCTGGCCCGCATCGATGTCTCCGCCGAGGAGGCGCAGGGCGTGGCTGAGCGGCTCAACCGGGTGTTGGGCATGATCGACCAGCTGCAATCGGTCGATACCCAGGGGATCGAACCCATGTCCCATGCGCTGGACGTGGTTCAGCGCCTGCGGCCCGACGCGGTCACCGAATCTGATCGGCGCGACGACTACCAGAAGGGCGCCCCGGCGGTGGAGCAGGGGCTTTACCTGGTACCGAAAGTGATTGAATAAGTGCTGAATTCGACCCTTTCGGAGTTGTCCGCGGCACTCGCCGCCAAGAAGGTTTCTTCGGTCGAGTTGACCCGGCTGTTCCTCGACCGCATCAAGGGCCTGAACGGCAGACTGAACGCGTTCATTACCGTGGACGAAGAGCATAGCGTGGCCCAGGCGCGTGTCGCCGACCAGCGACGCTTCCGCGATCAGGCTGGGCCGCTCACGGGCATTCCGATTGCCCACAAGGACATTTTCTGCACCCGGGGCCTGCGCACCACCTGCGGCTCGCGCATGCTGGCCGGCTACACCAGCCCCTACGACGCGCATGTGATCGAGCGTTTCGCCGCCGCCGGCGCGGTGCAACTCGGCAAGACCAACATGGATGAGTTCGCGATGGGCTCGTCCAACGAGACCTCGCATTTCGGCCCGGTGCGCAATCCCTGGGACACCACCCGGGTGCCGGGCGGCTCCTCGGGCGGATCGGCGACGGCGGTGGCCGCGCGCATGGCGCCCGCCGCCACCGGCACCGACACCGGCGGATCGATCCGCCAGCCCGCGGCCCTCACAGGCATCTGCGGCCTGAAGCCGACCTATGGGCTGGTGTCGCGCTACGGCATGATCGCCTTCGCCTCCTCGCTAGACCAGGGCGGGCCGCTCGCCAAGAGCGCGGCTGACCTCGCGCTGCTGATGAATGCGATGGCCGGCTTCGATGCGCGTGATTCGACCAGTGTCGAGCGGCCGGCGGAAGACTACGCGCGCGAACTGAACATGAACCTTACGGGTCTGCGCATCGGCCTGCCGAAGGAATTCTTCGCCGAGGGCGTGGACCCGGAGGTGCTCGCGCGCGTGCGCGAAGCAATCCGATGGTTCGAGTCGCAGGGCGCGAAGACCGTCGAGATCACGCTGCCCAACACCGGGCTCGCGCTGCCGGTGTACTACGTGATCGCGCCGGCGGAGGCATCGTCGAACCTGTCGCGTTTCGACGGCGTGCGCTACGGCCATCGCGCAAAGGACTACACCGACCTGAACAGCATGTACCGCCGCACGCGCGCCGAAGGCTTCGGCGCCGAGGTGAAGCGGCGCATCCTGATCGGAACCTACGTGCTGTCGCACGGCTACTACGACGCCTACTACCTGAAGGCGCAGAAGGTGCGCCGGCTGATCGCCAGGGACTTCGCCGACGCTTATGCGCGCTGCGACCTGATCCTGGGGCCGACGTCGCCCTCGACCGCGTTTCCGCTGGGCGCCAAATCCGACGACCCGGTGCAGATGTACCTGAACGACATCTTCACCATTCCGGCGCCGCTGGCCGGACTGCCCGGGCTGTCGATTCCCTGCGGCTTCGACTCCAAGGGCCTGCCGGTCGGGCTGCAGATCATGGGCAACTACTTCGCCGAGGCGAAAATGCTCGGCGCCGCGCACCGCTACCAGCAGGCGACCGACTGGCATCTGCGCGTGCCCCGGGAGACCGCGCTGTGAAACGGCTTGCCTTGCTCTTTTATTTTCTTTCCCTGCAGGCGTTTTCGCAGGAAAAAAGCGAAACGCGGGAGTTTCTCGGCCAGCTCGGTGGACGGACCGCGCTGCTGCAACTCTACGCCATCACCCAGCCGGACGGTTCCGCGCGCATCACCGGCGAATACCTGCTGCTGCCGACGATGCAGCGGCGCTTCCTGGAAGGCGAGCGCAGCAAGCAGCTCGGCATCACCTTTCTCAAGGAAGGCGATACGCCGATCCTCTACGGCCGGCCGCCCAGCGCGACCCTGCAGGGCACCTGGGCCGACGGCGTATTCAGGGGCGGCCGCTACGGCCCGGGCGGACAACAGCGCGAGCGCTTTGAATTCAGCGAGACGTTTCCGCCGATGGACGCCTACAGCGCCAACCTGCACTGCGAGGTCGCCGAGGGGCGCTACGCTTCGACGCTGGCGCTCAACGTGGACAACGGCAAGCTGAAAAGCCTTGAATGGCACTCGAAGGTGTCGCCCGGTGACCAGCCTTGCGCGATTGGAGGGCAAGAGCGCGGCCTCGAGCAGCGTCCGTTCAATGGCGGCCTGCGCTTTGCCGCTGGCGGCTGCAGCGTGACGCTGCGCGACCTCGGCGAATTCGTGCGCGTCACTGCGGACAATTGCGCGGCGATGTGCGGCTCGCAGGCCTACCTCGAGCCGATGCTGATCGACCGGCGCGGCAATTGCCAGTTGCTGCGTCCGCAGGCGAGATAGCGATGGCCTGGGAAATCGTCGTCGGCATCGAGACGCATACGCAACTCCTTACCAGGAGCAAGATGTTCTCGGGTGCGCCGAACGCATTCGGTGCGGCGCCAAACATGCAGGCCTCCGCGGTCGATATCGCGCTGCCTGGCACGCTGCCGGTGGCTAACCGCGCGGCAATCGAGCATGCAATTCGTTTCGGCCTGGCAGTGAAAGGAAAAATCAGCCCGCGCTCCGTCTTTGCGCGCAAGAATTATTTTTACCCCGATCTTCCCAAGGGCTACCAGATCAGCCAGTACGAGATTCCAATCGTGCAGGGTGGCACGGTCCATTTTTTCTCCGACAAGGCCGAGAAATCGATCCGCCTGACCCGCGCACACCTTGAGGAAGACGCCGGCAAATCCCTGCACGAGAATTTCAAGGACATGACCGGCATCGACCTGAACCGCGCTGGCACGCCGTTGCTCGAAATCGTTACCGAGCCGGAACTTCGCGGCGCGAAGGAAGCCGTCGCCTATGCGCGCGCCCTGCACGCGCTGGTGGTCTGGATCGGCATCTGCGACGGCAACATGCAGGAAGGTTCGTTCCGCTGTGATGCCAATGTCTCGGTCAGGAAAACGGGCGACGAGAAGCTGGGCACACGTTGCGAGATCAAGAACCTCAACTCCTTCCGCTTCATGGAGCAGGCGATCGAATATGAAGCGAGACGCCAGATCGAGATTCTCGAAGATGGCGGCTCGATTCAGCAGCAAACGCGTTTGTACGATCCAGACCGGGATGAAACCCGCTCTATGCGCTCGAAGGAAGACGCGCAGGACTACCGCTACTTTCCCGATCCCGACCTGTTGCCACTGGTGATTTCTGAAAAAGATATTGACAGGATCCAGTCGGAGATGCCGGAGCTTCCGTCGAGCAGATTCAAGCGATATACAGATCAACTCTTACTGGCAACATCGACTGCAAGCGTTTTGACGAGCGACAAGGGACTTTCCGACTACTTCGACAGAGCAACTGAGAGCGCTTCAACAGAAATTATTCGACAAACAGCAAACTGGATCGCAGTAAGCACAAACGCAAAGCTGAACGAGCGAGGCATTTCGATTCAGCAGATTCCAGTACCTGCGCTGCAATTGCGGCAACTAGTTGAAAGAATTGTCGATGGAACGATCTCCGGAAAGATCGCAAAGGAAGTGGATGACGCGATGTGGTCGGGAGAGGGCACCCCGGACGCAATAATCGAGAAGCGCGGATTGAAACAAATCAGCGACTCAGGTGCAATCGAGGAGATCGTTGACGAGGTGCTGGCGGCGAACGGCAAGCAGGTGGAAGATTACCGCGCTGGCAAAGAGAAGGCGTTCAACTCGCTGGTCGGGCAGGTGATGAAGCGCACCCAGGGCAAGGCCAACCCGGCGCAGGTCAACGAGGTGCTGCGCCGCAAGCTCGCGCGCTAGCGCGCGAATACAGGCCGGTTTACTTCGCCGCCGTGCCCTTGGTCAGCTCGTTGTAGCGTTTCTTGTCGTCGTCGTAGCGCGCGTTGATCTGGTCGACTTCCCTCTTCTTCGTCGCCATCAGCTCTTCCTGCGTCTTGATGTCGAATTCGGTATTGCGGATGTCGTCGGCAAGCTTGGCGGGCGGCTTGTTCTTGCCCGAATAGAAATCGAGCTCCTTCGTCAGTTCGGCCAGGCGCACCTTGAGGCCGCCGATGCGTTTCTCGACGTCCTTTACTGCGCCCTCATTGTCCTTCAGCGCGCGCGCGCGCGCCTGATCGATGTCCTTTTCGTTGGTGTAGGTGGCGAGCAGCGCGCGGTTGCGCCGGCCTTCTTCCTTCGTGAGGGCCTCGCGTTTCTTGCGCTCATCCTCCTCGGCCGTTTTCTTCTCGCGCTCGGCCGCCGAAGCCTGCGCGTCGAAGCGCTTGATTACCATGCCCTCGGGGCTCAACTGCTCGACCGGCTGACCCAGGCATTGCGGCGGTACGGTGGAGCCGTAGTATTTTTTCCCGTCGGTGCCGACGCAGCGGTAGGACTGGGCTTCCGCCATCAGAGGGGCCAGGACAAATCCGGCGGCAATCGCCGCGGCAACGATCTTCATGGTTATTTCCCTCGCTTGCTGATCTCGATGTAACGCCGCTTGTCCTCGTCGTACCTGGCATTGATGGCGTCGATTTCCTTTTTCTTGGCCGCCTGCAGGCTTTCCAGGGCTTTCAGGTCGATGTCGATGCCCTGTACATCCTCGTTCGGTGCACTGCGGCGTTTCTTCAGCGCGGCGATCTTGCCTTCCATCTCTTTGACGGTGTTCTGGCTGCCTTCAAGCGCCCGCCCACGGGCGGTTTCAATATCCTTCTCGCTGGTGTAGCTTGCCAGCAGCGCGGTGTCCTTGCGGCCCTGCTCCTTGGCGAGGGCCGCGCGCTTTTTGCTGTCCGCCTCTTCGGCGTCCTTCTTCGCACGCTCGTCGGCCGAGACCTGCGCGTCGATGTGCTTTACCACCAGGCCCTGGGCGTTAAGCTGCTCCACGGGCTGCCCGATGCACTGCGGCGGTACGGACGAGCCGTAGTATTTCTTGCCGTCCACGCCGACGCAGCGGTAGGACTGCGCGAGCGCGGCCAGCGGCAGTGCGGTGAGTGCAATGGCAAGAAAGGTGCGCAGCATGACAACTCCCTGAATCCCGAGCGATAGCGATTCTAACGCGAGGCAGGGCGGGGCGTTGACCTGCTAGAATTCGCACCGCCATGCACTCTGCGGATCGCGCCTTTATCGCCGAAACCACCGCGAAGATGCTGCTGGAGGTCAAGGCGGTGCTCTTCTCCGAGGGCAAACCCTTTATCTTTACTTCCGGTTGGGCCAGCCCGGTCTACATCGACTGCCGCAAGCTGATTTTCTACCCCCGCATCCGCACCCAGCTGGTGGATTTTGCCGCCGCCACGCTGTCGCGCGACGCCGGCTTCGAGCAGTTCGACGTGATCGCCGGCGGCGAGACCGCCGGCATCCCCTACGCGGCCTGGATCGCCGACCGCTTCGGGCTGCCGATGCAGTACATCCGCAAGAAACCCAAGGGCTTTGGCCGCAACGCGCAGATCGAGGGCGACGTGCGCGAAGGCGCGCGCACGCTGCTGGTCGAGGACCTGACCACCGACGGGCGCTCGAAAGTGAATTTCTGCAAGGCGCTGCGTGAAGCGGGTGCGGTGGTGGACCACGTATTCGTCAATTTCTACTACGACATCTTCCCCGAGTCGAAGAAGGTGATGGCGGAACTCGGCGTGCGCCTGCACCACCTCGCCACCTGGTGGGACGTGCTGCGCGTGGTGAAGCAGGGCAACTACCTCGCGGCGGCGCAGATCGACCAGGTCGAGAAGTTCCTCAATGCCCCAGCCGAGTGGTCGGCGGCGCACGGCGGCGTCTCCAGTTTCCCCAGCGGCTAGTCTCGCTTTGCGGGTTGTCACTCTGAATGTGAACGGTATCCGCTCCGCGGAGCGAAAGGGTATGTTCCGCTGGCTTGCCGCGCAAAAGGCCGATGTCATCTGCCTGCAGGAAGTTAAGGCGCAGGAAGCGGATCTCGCCGCCGGGCCGTTCAGCCTCAAGGGTTTCGAGCGGCACCTGCATTCCGCCGAGAAGAAAGGCTATGCCGGCGTCGCGCTCTACAGCCGACGCAAGCCGCAGAGCGTGGTGATGGGTTTCGGCGTCAGGGAATTTGACGCCGAAGGGCGTTTTCTCGAGGCCGACTATGGCAAGCTGTCGGTGATCTCGCTGTACCTGCCCTCCGGCTCGTCGGGCCCGCACCGGCAGGCGTCCAAGTTCCGTTTCCTCGAAAAATTCCTGCCGCACCTGGAAAAGCTCAGGCGCGCGGGGCGCGAAGTGATCTTGTGCGGCGACTGGAATATCGCGCACAAGGAAATCGACCTGAAGAACTGGCGCTCCAACCGGAAGAATTCCGGCTTCCTGCCCGAGGAGCGCGACTGGCTGACGAAAGTGTTCGAGCAGGTCGGCTTCGTCGACGTTTTCCGGCGCCTGAATGCCAAGCCAGAGCAGTACACCTGGTGGTCCAACCGCGGCCAGGCCTGGGCGCACAACGTAGGCTGGCGCATCGACTACCAGATCGCCACGCCGGGCATCGCGCAGACCGCGCACCAGGAATCGATCTACTTGAAGAAACGTTTCAGCGACCACGCGCCGCTGACCATCGACTACCGCTGGAAAATCTGAACTAGGCGGACTTCGGCGCCGGGCCGCCGCCGCCGCCGGCACGGGTGCGGTTGCGGCGGCGGTCGAGCCACCACGCAAGAACCGGCAGGATGGCAAAACCCCCCGGCATCACGATGATCACCAGGTAAGGCGAGAGCTTGGAGATGCGCTTGAGGTGGGCGCGGATCTCGGCCATTTCCTGGGGCGTCCATTTCTGCTTGTTGCGCCGACGCATCAGGATCGGCATCAACCCGCTGATCTGGGTCATTTCGGAGAGCAGGAACCTGCGCTCGCGATCGGCAAGCTCGAAGGCCCGTCGGACCGGGGCAAGGGCGCGCACGCTCGGCTACCTCGGGGTGCCGGCGGGCGTGCCGGTGTTTGCGGAAAAGCGCTGCCACCAGCCGCGCGCGCCCCGATACAGGCGCCATAGCGACCAGCCGCGGGCCAGCCAACGCGCTGCGCGCCCTGGCTGCAGGACGATCAGCAGCGCCACGCCGGCGGTCACGAACAGCGGATAGCGTGTGGCTTGTCCCGCCGCGCCTCGCACGACGCCCAGCAGCGTCGCCAGCAGGGAAGACGCCGCATCCGTGCGCAAGAGCAGCGCTGCAATGGTTTCGCGCTCGGCCTGCGCGCGCGTTACCAGGCGCGCACGCCGCTCGGCAAGGATCAGAAGACGTTCGCGCATTACGGTTAGCCGAGCGTGTCCTGGTCGCGTTCGAGCTCGGCCAGCGTCGCGGCAAGGAGTTTCGGGCGCTCGCGCAACCGGATCCGCGCGAACAGCGCGGCGCCGGCGCCGATGGAGACAAACAGCGCGGTGAGCAATCCGGCCGCCAGGACGCGATTGGAGTCCCAGAACAGCAGCACCACCAGCACGGCGGCAAACAGCAGCGCGACGCCGAAGAAGAACAGCGCCACCGCGATCCAGACCAGGATCTCGATCAGGCGGAGCGCCTGCTCCTCCAGCTCGGTGGCGGCGAGCCGCGTCCGCGTCAGGGCAAATGACAGCAGCGTGCGCGCAATCTCCCTGACTGGGCCGAGCATGGATCGCTTCCGATACTTTTCTTAGTGCCCGCGCTTGGACGGGCGAACGATCAGCGACGGCTGATGAGGACGCCGAGCACCAGGCCGGCGGCGGCGGCGATGCCGACCGCTCTCCACGGATTGTCCTGGACGAATTCGTCGGTCGCCTTGGCGGCTTCCTTGGTCTTCTCCAGCAAAGCGCGCTCGGCATCGCTCAGCTTGACCTTGGCGGTCGCGAGCGAAGCCTGGATACGCTCGCGCGCAGCCGAGACCTTTTCACCGGCCTGCGAAGCAGTGGCACGCAATAGTTCCTCGGCATCGGCGACCACCACTTTCAGGTCGGCGACGAGTTTTTCCTTGCTGACATCGTTACTGGCGGATTTGGCGCTCATTTCGGCACTTCCTGACGGGCTTTGGGGGAGGGGCAGGCTACCGGGTTTTGCACCGGGTGGCAACGGTTCCCGGCAGAGGTGCGAATGCTCTTTCATGGTGCGAGTAAGATGGCGCCCCGATGGCGCTCGCCGATTACGCCGCAGCGTTTCGCACCTTTCGCAGCCGCAAGATCGGCCTGTTGGTGCTGCTCGGTTTCTCCTCCGGACTGCCGCTTGCCCTGACCGCCGGTACATTGCAGGCCTGGCTGGCGGCGGACAACGTCGATATCGTCGCCATCGGCTGGTTCGCGCTGGTTGGCCAACCCTACACCTATAAATTTCTCTGGGCGCCGGTGATGGACCGTTTTGCGCCGCCGTTCCTTGGCCGGCGCCGCGGCTGGCTGCTGATCACGCAGCTTCTGCTCGCGGCCGCAATCGCATGCATGGGCACGCTCAGTCCGGCGGATTCGGCCTGGCTGCTCGGCGCGGCGGCGCTGTCGGTGGCGTTCCTCTCCGCCTCGCAGGACATCGTGTTCGATGCGCTGCGCGCCGACTGGCTCGAGCGCGAAGAGCGCGGCGCGGGCGCCGCGGTATCGGTGCTCGGCTATCGCCTCGCAATGCTGGTGTCGGGCGCCGGCGCGCTGATCCTCGCCGATCAGTGGCTGGGCTGGAGCGCGACCTACTGGCTGATGGCGACGCTGATGGTCGTCGGCATGATCGCCACCTGGTTCGTGGTCGAACCCGAGTCGAAGGGCGCCGCGCCGAAGACGCTGGATGAGGCGGTGATGAAGCCGTTTGCCGAGTTCTTCACGCGCGAGGGCGCTGTCGCGCTGCTTCTACTGGTCGTCCTCTACAAGCTGGGCGACGCGTTCGCGGGCAACCTGACCACCACCTTTCTGCTGCGCGGGCCGGGCTTCTCGCTGACCGAGGTTGGCGCGATCAACAAGGGCTTCGGCTTGGCCGCGACCATCTTCGGCGCGCTGGCGGGAGGCGCGCTGATGGCGAAAATGCGCCTGTATCGCGCGCTGCTGCTGTTCGGCATCCTGCAGGCGATCACCAACCTCGGTTTCACGCTTCTCGCGGCCAGCGGCAAGAGCTATGCGCTGATGGTGGCGGTGATCGGGCTGGAGAATCTGTGCGGCGGCATGGGCACCGCCGCCTATGTGGCGCTGCTGATGGCGCTCTGCGACCGGCGCTTTTCGGCGACGCAGTACGCATTGCTGTCCGCGCTGTCGGCGGTGGGGCGCGTCTACGTTGGCCCGGCGGCGGGCTACCTGGTTGCCGGCTTTGGTTGGCAGCTGTTCTTTTTCTTCAGCTTCCTGATTGCGCTGCCGGGCCTGGCGCTTCTGGTGTGGATGCGCGCGCGCATCCAGGCGCTCGATGCGGGCGGCTGAACCCCGTCGCGCGGGAGCTCAGGCGCTGACGCGGTAGAGCGCCAGCGAGCCCAGCAGGTTGGGCATTGCCGCGACTGGCTCGCCGCCGGTGAGCACCACGCGCTCGAGCACGCGGAAGCCGAGCTTAGCGCACAGCGCCTCGAAGTCCACCAGCGTGCAGTGGTGGACATTCGGGGTGTCGTACCACTGGTAGGGCAGTTCCTTCGACACCGGCATGTGGCCGCCGAGCGCGATTTGGATGCGCGCGCGCCAGTAGCCGAAGTTCGGGAACGAGACGATCGCTTCGCGTCCGACGCGCAGCATTTCCTTCAGCAGCGGCTCCTGGCGGTGGATGGCCTGCAGGGTTTCCGACAGGATGACGCAGTCGAAGGAGCGGTCCGCGAATGCGGCCAAGCCGTCCTCCAGGTCGAGCTGCAGCACGTTGACGTCGTTCTTCAGGCAGGCCAGCAGCTTGGCGTCGTCGATCTCGACGCCATAGCCGGGCGCCTGCCGCGTCTGCCACAGGTGCTTGAGCAGCGTGCCGTCGCCGCAGCCGAGGTCGAGGACCCGGGCGCCCTGCACGACCCAGCGCGCGATGGTTTCGCTTTCAGTCATGGATGCGGGTCATAGCGCGATGTTGCCGAAGTAGGCGCGCAGCGCGCCGAAGTAGCGCGCATCGTCGAGCAGGAAGGCATCGTGGCCCTGCGGCGCGTCGATCTCCAGGTAGGACACGATGCGCCGGTTGTCCAGCAGCGCGCGCACGATCTCGCGCGAGCGCGCCGAAGAGAAGCGCCAGTCGGAGGTGAACGACACCACCAGGAAATCGGCCTGCGCGCGCGCGAAGGCCGCCGACAGGTCGCCGCCGTAGTCCGCCGCCGGGTCGTAGTAGTCGAGCGCCTTGGTGATGCGCAGGTAGGTGTTGGCGTCGAAGTACTCGGCGAACTTGTCGCCCTGGTGGCGCAGGTAGGATTCGATCTCGAAGTCGACGTCGAAGTCAAAGCCGGGGGTCGTTCGGCGCAGCGCGCGGCCGAACTTCTCCATCATCGCGTCGTCCGAAAGATAGGTGATGTGGCCGATCATGCGCGCGATGCGCAGGCCGCGGCGCGGCACCACGCCTTTCTCGTAGTAGTGCCCGCCATGGAAATCCGGGTCGGTCATGATCGCCTGGCGCGCAACTTCGTTGAAGGCGATGTTCTGCGCCGACAGGCGCGGCGTCGCCGCGATGACGATCGAGTTGCGCACGCGCGCGGGGTAGGAGAGCGACCATTGCAGCGCCTGCATCGCGCCCAGGCTGCCGCCCATCACCGCGGCGAAGCGCTCGATGCCGAGATGATCGGCGAGGCGCGCCTGCGCCGCCACCCAGTCCTCCACCGTCACCACCGGGAAATCCGCGCCCCAGGGCTTGCCGGTGGCCGGGTTCGGCGAGGTCGGGCCGGTCGAGCCGAAGCAGGAGCCGATGTAGTTGTTGCCGATGACGAAGAAGCGATTGGTGTCGAGCGGCTTGCCGGGGCCGACCATGTTGTCCCACCAGCCCACGTTTGAAGGATCGTTGGCATAGCCGCCCGCGACGTGATGGGAGGCGTTCAGCGCATGGCAAACCAGCACCGCGTTCGAGCGCGCGGCGTTCAGTTCGCCGTAGGTTTCATAGGCGATCTCGAATTCGGGCAGCACCGCGCCGCTCGTCAGCTTGAGCGGCTCGGTGAACTTCGCCTTCTTCGCCTCAACGATCACGGCAGATCCCGAAAAGAAAAATCCGTTCAGCTTGCGCGAGAACGGATTTCCGGTCTCTTTAGCGGCATTTATAGAGCGCCCGCAAGCTGAACTTCAAATCGGCGCTGGCCGGGATTATACCTTCGCTGCGCCGCTGGCGACCATCCTCTCTATCTCTGCTTCCGGGACGCCCGCCTCGCGCAGCACTTCGCCGGTGTGCTCGCCGTGGCGCGGCGCGTGGCGGCGGTATTCGGGCGCCGACTCGGACCATTCCGAGGGCACCGCCATACTGCGGATGCTGCCTTCGGTGGGATGCTCGACCTGCCTGAAGTAGCCGATCGCGGCCAGGTGAGGATCGTCGACGATGTCGGTGAGACTGTTCATGCGCTGCACCGGAATGTCCGCACCCTCGAGCGCCGCAATCCATTCCGCGGTGCTGCGTTTGCGCATTTCCGCGGCGACCATGGCGTTCGCCCCGGCGAAATCGCGGCTGCGCGCTTCGGGCGTCGCGTAGCGGGGGTCGGCGAACAGCTCGGGCCGGCCGATCAATTCGAAGAACGCACGCCATTGCTTGTCGTTGTAGACCAGCACGCAGACGTAGCCGTCCTTCGTCTCATAGGGGCGGCGCTCCTTCGCCAGCATGCGCGCATAGCCCGGATCACCCAGTTGAGGCAGGTAGGTGTAGCCGCCCATGTGCTCGCCCATCACCGTCTGCAGCAGGCTCTCGAACATCGGCACGTCCACGCGCTGGCCCTTGCCGCTTTTCTCGCGGTAGTAGAGTGCGGCGCAGATCGCGTTGACGATGTGCAGGCCCACCGAGCGGTCGGCCAGCGTCGCCGGCACGTAGCGCGGTGACTCCGCACCGGCTTCCTTGGCCAGCCAGGGCAGCCCGACCGCGCCCTGGATCAGGTCGTCGTAGGCGGCTTTCGCAGCGTAGGGTCCGCGCTGGGAATAGCCGAAGGCCCCGACGTAGATCAGGCGCGGGTTCACCGAGCGCACTTCCTCGTACGAAAGCCTGAGGCGCGCCATCGCCTGCGGACGAATGTTGTAGACCAGCACGTCCGCAGCTTTGGCGATGGCCAGGCAGGCCGCGCGGCCCGCGGCCTGTTTGAGATCCAGCACCACCGAGCGCTTGTTGCGGTTGGCATTCATGAAGATGTGCCCCATGCCCCTGGAGCGCATCGGCGCGTTCTGACGCATCACGTCGCCCTCGGGCGGCTCGAGCTTGATCACGTCCGCGCCGAAATCCGCCAGGATCTGCGTGGCGTACGGCCCCATCACGACCGTGGTGAGGTCGAGGATCCTTACGCCGTCGAGGGGTCCCGCCATCGAATTATTCCGGCTGGATCCCGGCTTGTCTCACGAGCACGGCCCATTTCGCGATCTCGCTCTTGATGAACGCGCCCAGCTGAGCCGGGTTCATCGGCGCCACATCGGTGCCGATGAACGCGAACTTTTCCTT
>JANXUV010000003.1 GCA_025356085.1 Betaproteobacteria bacterium | reverse complement strand
GGGCGGTGTGGGTGGGGAGGTTCTTTTGGCGTCTGTCTCTCGGTAAGGAGAGCAGATGCGGACATTGGCCCCTCCACCCCGGCCTTCCCACTACAGCAGAACAAGGCCGCTTACACCAGCCCAACCATACAAGCGGACATTAAGCATCAGCCGCTACAACGAACATGTCCTTCATCCAGGGCAGCCACCCGCAAATAAGCGGGCTTTCCTTCAAACTGCACCGGCTCTGGACTTACCCGAACCCAGTATTCCGGATTTGAGTCAAACAGACAGTTGGTGCATTCGCGCGCCTGAAGAAGCGTAATTTTTGTCCCAGGTTGAAGTAACACCACGAACGTCACCTCAGGACCTGCGAAACCCGGATTCCAGATAGAGATGGCGTCCGTTTTTTTACTCTGCGCCAGAGTCAACGTATATCATCCCTGGCGTTCCTTTAGAAATTGTGACTCGGCATTTGAAAGATCCAAGTCAGCTTAAAGAAAGGCGGGCGCTCGCTACACGAAAGTGTTGGTCAGACTCAGGCAAGGTAGAGGAAAGGTCCCAGCAAGCGACGGAGCCTAGCCTTGTGCAGGAGAAACTGATGCGACCTGCCCCCGGATTCATGCAATACGAGCACCATGTTCTGCTTGTCGAGGACGACGAAGCGATTGCGTCGGCTCTCGCGGACGCCCTGATGAGCGAGCTGATGAAGGTTACTGTTGCCCGTTCGGGCGGCGAGGCGATCGCGATACTCCGCTCGATGAATCTAGACTTTCTCATACTGGATATTGAATTGCCCGAGATCGATGGATTCGAAGTTCTTTCATGTTTGCGCGCGAGCGGCCTGACGCTGCCTGTAATGGTGCTTAGCGCAAGAGACGATGCGGCAACCCGTGCAAAGAGCTCCGATCACGGCGCCGATGTTTTTCTGAGCAAACCGATTGCGATTAGCGAGTTCACGACGCAAGTGCGCGCCTTGGCGGAGCGCGTGAACGACAAGAATTCGGCAAGGTTAGTTTACGGGCCTCTCGTCTTGGACAGGGAGGCTGACCGCGCATTTCTAAACGGCAATCCGCTCGATCTCCCGCGGCGCGAGTGGTCGCTACTGGAGATCCTGCTTTCGCGGGCAGGCAAGGTCCAGTCCAAGAATGCTATCTGTCGCTATATTTCCAGTGGTAACCGGGAACTCTCGCCCAATGCGGTCGAAGTCCACATATCGCGGCTGCGTACTAAGCTCGCCCCTGCCGGCATTCAAATTCGGTCAGTGCGCGGCTTAGGCTACATGTTGCCGAAGTGGGATCCCCACGCAGGTGATCGCTAATTTAAATCGGATACCCCTCACCCAATGCAATTTTTTCGAAGCAAGCGGGCAATCGCCCTCGCGCTTATTCTTGCTGCTGCGGTGACGCTCGGCCTGGTATGGATTGGCGCCCATTTTGGTCTCTTCGGCGCGCGCGGCACGAGCGCCAAGGAAGAACCGAAATCGGTTGACGCGGCCAATACGTTCCGCCCTACAAAATCGCAATGGGCAAGCCTGAGCGTCGAGCCGGTCCACATGCTGAGCTTCAGGAGCACGCTCGAGACCGACGGCAACATCGCCTATAACGACGAGACCATCACGCCGGTGTTCTCGCCGTATTCAGGGCGCGTGACCCGGCTCGTCGCCAAGCTGGGAGATGTCGTGCGCAAGGGCGCCCCGCTAATGGCGGTGGAAGCCTCCGAGTTCGTGCAAGGGCAGAGCGATCTTGCGGCCGGAATCGCGGGGCTAAGTACGGCACGCGCGCAGCTCTCGCTGGCGGAGGCGAGCGAGAAACGCCAGCACGAGTTGTACGTGGCGCAGGCCGGGGCTCTCAAGGATTGGCTGCAGAGTCAGTCGGACCTGCTTGCCGCCCAGAACAACCTGCGCACGGCCAATGCTACGCTCGCCGCGGCCCGCAATCGCCTGCGGATCCTCGGTCGGTCGGACCAGGATATCGCAGCGATCGAGGCCTCGCCGGCCGAGGCCAGAGCCGAGGCCGAAGCGGTAGTCATAGCGCCCATCGGCGGTACGGTAACCCAGCGCCAGATCGGCCTGGGTCAATACATCACGAGCGCCGCGAACGGCGCTTCCAGCCCGGTCTACTCGATCGGCGACCTGTCGATCGTGTGGCTGATCGCGAACGTGCGCGAACCCGATGCCGCGCGGCTCAAGATCGGCCAGCCAGTGGAGGTGCGTGTGCTTGCATATCCGGGCCGAATGTTCAGGGCGAAGATCGTGTGGATTGCCCCGTCGATTGACCCGGTGACGCGCCGTCTGCCCGTCCGCGCGGAGGTGGACAACCGGGACGGAGCCCTCAAACCGGCGATGTTCGCGACATTCAGCATCCTGACCGGAGATGAGGGCTCGGCGCCCGGGGTGCCGCAGGGAGCCGTGGTTTACGAGGGCGCGGATGCGCATGTGTTCGTTGCTCGCGAGGACGGCACAATCGCCGCCCGCGAGGTGCGCGTCGGACGTTCGCGCGACGGCATTCTCGAGGTGGTCTCCGGACTTTCCGGAGATGAGAAAGTCGTCGTTAGCGGTACGCTGTTTATCGACCGCGCCATCCAGGGGCGCTAGGACGTGAATAAAATCGTCGATTTCGCGTTGCGGCAGCGCATGCTGGTGGTTGTGCTGCTATTCGCAATGCTGGGCGCCGGCGCCCTGAGCTTCATCAAGCTCAATATCGAGGCCTACCCTGACCCGGTGCCGCCACTGGTGGACATCATTACTCAGAGCCCCGGCCAGTCGGCCGAGGAGGTGGAGCGCTACATCACCATACCGATCGAGATCCAGATGGCCGGGATCCCGCACGTCACCACTATTCGCACCATCTCTCTGTTCGGCCTCTCGGATGTAAAGGTACAGTTCACTTACGACTTCACCTACGAGCAGGCGCAGCAGTGGGTGATCAACCGCCTGGCGCAGTTGCCAACGCTACCGAATAACGCCCAGCCCGGGATCTCGCCGACCAGTCCGATCGGCGAGATCTACCGCTACCGCGTCAAGGGCCCCCCGGGCTATTCCGTCACCGATCTAAAGACCATCCAGGACTGGATCCTGCAACGGCGTTTCAAGGCGGTGCCCGGCGTGATCGACGTCACTGGCTGGGGCGGCAAGACCAAGACCTACGAAATCACCGTGGACCTGCGCAAGCTCGCAAGCTACGGGCTGACGTTGCCCCAAGTGCTTCAGGTCCTGAACAATAGCAACGTCAATGTCGGCGGCCAGACAGTGAACATCGGACCGCAGGCCGCCGTGGTGCGTGGCGTGGGCCTAGTAACGACGATGGACGCTGTGCGCAGCACAATGCTGACCTCAAACAAAGGCGCGCCGGTGCTCGTCAGCGACGTCGCGACCGTCAACGTGGGCAACCAGCCACGCCTGGGCATCGCCGGCCACGATGGTGACGACGACATGGTGCAGGGCATTGTCCTCATGCGTCGCGGCGAGGAGAGCATGCCGACCATTCAGCGCGTCAAAGCCGAAGTCGAGAAGATCAACAGCACGGACATCCTGCCGCCGGGCGTGCGTATCGAGCGCATTTACGACCGCGCAGACCTGATCAAGCTCACGACACACACCGTGCTCGAGAATATGCTTTTTGGCATCGTGCTGATTTTCCTCCTGCAATGGGCCTTCATCGGAAACCTGCGCAGTGCCCTCATCGTCGCGGCCACGATTCCCTTCGCGCTCGCCTTTGCGGTCACGCTGATGGTGGCGCGGGGGGAATCGGCAAACCTGCTGTCGGTGGGCGCGATCGATTTCGGGCTCGTGGTCGACGCCACGGTAATCATGGTGGAAAACATCTTCCGCCACCTCACCGAGAGCGCGACGGCGCGGCAGGAAGGCAGCGCCGCCATGCAGCACATGGCGGCGAGTAAGTTTCGCGGCAAGTTTGCAGTAATCGCGAATTCAGCGACAGAAGTGAACCACGCCATCCTCTTTTCGGCGCTCATCATCATCGCCGGTTTCGTGCCGCTGTTCACCCTGTCGGGTATCGAGGGGCACATCTTCGGGCCGATGGCGAAGACCTACGCCTATGCCATTGCCGGCGGGCTGATCGCGACCTTCACCGTGTCCCCGGCGCTGAGCGCGATCATGCTTCCCGAGCACGGCAAGGAGGGTGAAACGCCGGTGGTTCGATTCCTGCGCCGGCTCTACGAGCCGCTCGTGGAATTTGCGCTTGCGCGCCGCGCATTGACGCTGGGAGTCGCATTGGCGCTGATCGTGCTGGCGGGACTTGCGGCCGCGACGCTCGGCCTGGAGTTCCTGCCCAAGCTCGAAGAGGGCAATCTGTGGATCCGCGCCACTATGCCGCCATCCATCTCGCTCGAGGAAAGTGACGCACCTGTCAATCGCATGCGCAATATCATCAAGGATTTCCCCGAGGTCGAAACAGTGGTTTCGCAGCACGGCAGGCCCGACGACGGCACCGACGCCACCGGTTTTTTCAATGCCGAGTTCTTCGTCCCTCTGAAGCCCTTCAATACTTGGCCGCGTGGCGTTGACAAGGACAAGCTTACAGAAGAGGTGACCAAGGCGCTGACCGACCCGTTTCCCGGAGTGGAGTTCAATTTCTCGCAGTATATTCAGGACAACGTGGAGGAGGCCGCCTCCGGGGTCAAGGGCGAAAATTCGATCAAACTCTACGGCAACGATCTTGCGACGCTGGAGAAGACGGCCGCGAAGATCAAGGAAGTCATGCAGACGGTGCCAGGCATCAAGGACCTAGCCGTGTTCGTCTCGCTTGGTCAGCCGACTATTCGGATCGATGTCGACCGCGCTCGAGCGGCACGCTATGGTCTCGCTCCAGGAGACATCAATGCGACGATTCAGGCCGCAATCGGCGGTCAGGCAGCAGGCGACGTCTACGAGCCGGGCAGTGACCGTCATTTCCCGATGGTGGTGCGGCTCGCATCACAGTACCGCAACAGCCTCGATGCGATCCGACGTATTACGGTCGGTGCGCAAAAGCCCGACGGCAGTGGCGTGGTGCAGATACCGCTCGCAGATCTGGCGCAGATCGAACTCATTTCCGGTCCCTCGTTCATCTACAGGGAGCAACAGCAGCGCTATATCCCGATCCGCTTCAGTGTGCGCGGACGCGACCTCGGTTCGGCGGTGCTTGAAGCCCAGCGCAAGGTGGCCGATCAGGTACCGCTGCCCGGTGGCTACCGCATGGAGTGGGTTGGCGAGTTCGGCAACTTGCAGGACGCGCTGCAACGCTTGGCGATCGTGGTACCGCTCAGCATTGCGCTGATCTGCATCCTGCTTTACATGCACTTTAATTCGCTGGTGGACATGGTGCTTGCCGCGAGCGTAATTCCGCTTGCGCTGATCGGCGGCATCTTCGCCCTATTCATCACCGGCACGCCATTCAGCGTCTCGGCCGCGATCGGCTTCGTCGCGCTGTTTGGTATCGCCGCCATGGATGGCATCATCGTGCTTGAGTACTACAACGAGCAGCTCTTTACGGCTCACACTCGCGCCGCAGCGCTCCTGCAGACCTGCAAGGTACAGATGCGGCCGGTGCTTATGACTTGCATCGTGGCCTGCGTCGGCCTGGTGCCAGCCGCCATTTCCACCGGTATCGGCTCGCAGGTCCAAAAGCCGCTTGCGCTGGTGGTCGTTGGCGGCATGCTGCTCGCCCCGGTCTTGATCCTGGTCGTGCTGCCGGTCCTGATTGATCTTTTCTCCCGCCGAGGCAAACCATCTGGCGCGCGAGCAGATCCACAGCCGGAAGCGGGTTAGATGCACATGAAACGGCCCGTCAATTGCTTTGTCGTCGCTATGGCCGTTGCCCTGGCGGGATGCGCGGCCGGTCCCGACTTCGAACGCCCGGCTGCGCCGGAGGCGACCGGTTATACGCCTGAGCCTCTTTCCGTGCAGACGGCATCGGCTGAAGTTTCTGGGGGCGACGCACAACGCTTTGTGCAGGGGATGGATATCCCGGGACAGTGGTGGACTCTGTTCCGCTCGCCCGCGCTGAATGCCCTAATAGAGCGCGCGTTCAAGGCCAATCCCGACTTGCAAGCGGCGCAGGCGGCCCTGCGAGTTGCGATGGAGAATGTATCCGCGCAGCAGGGCTTTTTCTTCCCGACGATCCAGGCCAACTATCAGCCCACCCGCCAGAAGATGTCGGGGGTCCTCGCCCCGACCCTCAATTCGAACGCGACAATCTTCAATCTATACACGGGCCAAGTGACAGTGTCATACGCTCTCGATGTTTTCGGGGGCAACCGGCGGCAAGTGGAATCTCTGCGCGCGCAGGCGGAGTGGCAGCGCTTCCAGCTCGAGGCGACCTATGTCACGCTCGCCACCAACGTGGTAAACGCAGCGGTGCAGGAAGCGTCGCTTCGAACACAAATTGCTGCGATTGAGGAAGTGATCAAGAGCGCCGCCGAGCTACTCGAGTTGTCGCACCGTCAGCTGGACCTTGGCGCGATCGCGATGTCGGACGTTCAGGCGCAGGAAGCGGCTCTGGCGCAGACGCAGGCGGCGCTGCCTCCTTTACAAAAACTTCTTGCACAGCAGCGCAACCTGCTTGCTGTACTCGCTGGAAGTTTGCCGGCCGAGGGGTCGGGTGACAGATTTGATCTCGACTCGATCCAGTTGCCGCTACAGCTTCCTGTGAGCGTGCCCTCGAAGCTGGTGGAGCAGCGCCCCGATGTGCGGGCGGCCGAAGCGCAGATGCATGTCGCGAGCGCCCAAGTCGGAGTCGCCGTCGCAAACATGCTTCCCCAATTCAATCTCGCCGCAGGGGTCGGCAGCATTTCCTCTTCCGCGGCGCAGCTGGGTGCGGCCGGCACAGCGTTTTGGATCGCGGGTGCGAGCATTACGCAGGCGCTGTTCGCAGGTGGGACACTTTTACACCGTAAGCGCGCAGCCGATGCGGCGCTTGACCTGGCTGGAGCCCAATACCGCAGCACTGTCCTTAGCGCGTTCCAAAATGTGGCCGACACGCTGCGCGCGCTTGAGTACGATGCAGAAGCGTTGAAAGCCAATGCACGTGCTGAGCGTGCTGCATTTCGAAGCCTTGAGCTCGTAACGGCGCAGGTGCGGCTCGGGTCCGCCAGCAGGATCGCACTGTTGCTCGCGCAGCAAACCTATCAGCAATCTCTTGTTAGCCTCGCCCAGGCGCGCGCAGCCCGTTACGTGGACACGGCTGCACTTTTTCAAGCCTTGGGGGGCGGTTGGTGGAACCGGCCCAGCGTGGCGTCCGGAAATGGCTCGGACGAAGCGGCCCGCCCGGCACAATAGCCTCGAGTCCCGAGCCGCCGTTTCCGGTCGGTTTCTGACTGCCTACTAACGGAGCCCGACCCCTATGTCCTGAATGTCCACTTTGGGTCGAAAGCAGACACTAGTGTATGCCTGCACTTGACTCTTCTTCTCGCGGATTATGTTGCAGCGCAGGACTGTAGCCGCACGCGCGTTGTCCAAATTTGGCGGCATCACATCCCCGAGGAAGCGTAATCTGTCCTTCTGGATGGCGAACCTTAATCCGCTCAAGTATTGCTTTCAGTGCAATCGCTCAAAGCTGCGGCGGACGTTCAGGACCGTTCCCGGCGATCCCTGCAAGCGACAGTTGTGCGCGGAGTGTTACTACAGCGTCGCCGCTATGCCAGAGAAAGATCGCTACCGGTCTCCGGCTACTGTGCCCGGCAGCCGTGGCCGAGCCTAAGGAATGTCCGCTTACGACGGTGGGTTCAATCGATCGACGCAACACTGGCATCGCCCCGGTTTCCCGGACACTGGCTTAAGCTTGGTTTAGCTTCTCGAACTGATCCGGGCTCACTAGGTCGAGCGTCGAATGCCGACGCCGCGGATTGTAGAGCCTCTCGATGTAATCGAACACGTCGGCCCTGGCGTCGTCCCTGCTGGCGTATTGCCGGCGGTACACGCGCTCACGCTTGAGCGTCGAGAAGAAGCTCTCCATCGCCGCGTTGTCCCAGC
>JANXUV010000242.1 GCA_025356085.1 Betaproteobacteria bacterium | reverse complement strand
CTCCTCGCGGATAACCCGTTCCTCATCAACGCGACGGTGATCCCGACGCTGCCTTACGACCCGATCAAGGACTTCGCGCCGGTCGCGGTGGTGGGCGTGTCGCCGCAGCTGCTGTTCGCGCCGATCCCGCGCGCCAGGACGCTGGCCGAACTGATCGCCTCCGCCAAGGCGAAGCCCGGCACGATCACGGTCGGCAATGCGAGCGCCGGGTCGCTCACGCACCTGCTCGGCGTGATCCTCGAGAACCAGGCCGGCGTGAAGTTCAATCACATTCCATACAAGGGGTCGGCGCCGGCGCTGCAGGACGCGATCGGCAACCAGCTGGATGCCGCGATCTCGAGCACCGCCTCCGGCCTCGTGCACGTGACGAGCGGCAAGCTGCGCGCGCTCGCGGTGACGAGCGCGAAGCGCATCCCGTCGCTGCCCGACGTGCCGACCTTCGAGGAAGCTGGCTACAAGAACATGATCGTGGACAACTGGTGGGGCTTCCTTGCACCGGCGAACACGCCGAAGGCCGTGGTGGACCGGTTGCGCGAGGAGATCGCCAGGGCGGTGGCGCTGCCCGATGTGCGCGAGCGGTATGCCGGCCTCGGCGTGACGCCCTATGTCAGCACGCCGGGCGAGTTCGCGAAGCAGCTCGAAGACGAGTACCGCACCTGGTCGAAGGTGGCGAAGGACAACAACATCAAGGTCGATTGACGGTGGCGGTCCTCGCGCAGCTCGACGCCCTGTGCGGCGGCCCCCCGACCTTCATGGGGGCGCCGTACTCGCACGACCTCGTGAATGCGAAGGCGGCGGTGCTCGGCATGCCGTTCGACTGCGGCACGCACCTCTTTCGTGTCGGCTCGAGGCAGGGGCCCTCGTCCATCCGCGAGCAGTCGCGGCTGGTGCGACCCTACAACCCCGAACTCTCCGACTACAGCCCGGTCGAGCGCCTCGGCCTCGTGGATTGCGGCGACGTCAAGGTGGTGCCGGGCCGCATCCTGGAGGCCTTCGAGAAGATCGAGGCGGCAACGCGCGCGGTGGCGGACGCGGGCTCCGTACCGGTGACGATGGGCGGCGACGGCAGCGTGTCGTTGCCGCAGATGCGCGCGGTGAGCGCGAAGCATGGGCCGCTGGCGGTGGTGCACATCGACTCGCACACCGACACCATGCGTTTCACGCCCGGCGACGAATACAACGCCGGCACGCAGTTCACCCATGCGGCGCTCGAGAAGCGCGTCGAACCGGCGTACGTCTTCCACATCGGCGTTCGCGGCTCGACGTACCAGCAGGGCGGCTTCGCGTACGCGCGGGAGTTCGGCTACAACATCATCACCTTCGACGAGCTGATGAAGCGTGGCATTCCCGCGGTGCTGGAGCAGCTCCACAAAGCGCTGAAGGGGCGGCCGGTGTACCTCTGCCACGACATGGATTCGTTCGACCCTTCCTGCGCGCCCGGCGTCTGCACGCCGGCCTGGGGCGGGCTCACCGCGCGCGAGGGGCTCGAGATGGTGCGCGGCCTGGCCGGCCTCGATATCGTGGCGGTGGACGTCAACACCGTCAGCCCACCGCACGACCACCTTGGCATGACCGCGTCGCTGGCGGCGCACGTGATGTACGAGGCCCTGGTCGTGCTGTGCAAGCGGTTCCGCGTCGACCGGTGAGCCTGGACGAGCGCATCGCCGCGTCGCGCGGCGCGCTCGAGGCGTTGTGCCGCGAGCTGGTGCGCACGCCGAGCGAGAACCCGCCGGGCGACACCACCGCGCTAGCGGCGAAGGTCGAGGCCTTCCTCACCGCGCTGCCCGGCATGCAGGTGAAGCGGGTCGTCGCCAAGGACAACGCGGTCAACCTGATCGGCCGGCTCGCGTTCGGCGGGCCCGGGCGCCGTCTGCTGATGAACGGCCACCTCGATACCTTTCCCGCGGGCGATCCTGCGGCGTGGCAGCGCGAGCGTTTTGGCGGCGAGGTGGCGCAGGGCCGCCTCTATGGCCGCGGCTCTTGCGACATGAAGGCGGGCATCGCCGCCGCGCTGATGACCGCCAAGCTCCTCGCCGAGAGCCCGGGCGGCCTCTGCGGTGAACTTGTCGCCACGTTCGTCAGCGACGAAGAAACCGGCGGCAAGTGGGGCACGCAATACCTGCTCGCGAACGTTCCCGAGGCGCGTGGCGACGCGATGCTCTCGGCCGACGCGGGCAGCCCCGCGGTGGTGCGCTTCGGCGAGAAGGGCCAGCTCTGGGTCGAGGTCGTCGCGCGCGGGAAGTCCAACCACGGCGCGCACGTGCACCTGGGCGAGAACGCGATCGTGCGGCTGATGCGGGCGCTCGAGGCGCTGCGCGGGCTGGAGTCCCTGCCGGTGCCGATTCCCGACGGCGTGATGCGGGCGATGCGCGAAGCGCAGCCCGTGTCGGAGGCGATCTCGGGCAAGGGTGAGTTCCACACGCTCTCGAACGTCACCGTGAACGTGGGCACGATCTCGGGCGGCATCGCGGTGAACATCATTCCGGACAGCGCCACGGCACGCGCCGACGTCCGCTTCCCGCCCGGCCTCGCGCTCGCCGACATTCTCGCGCAGATCGATACCCGCCTCGGCGGGCTGCCGGGCGTGGCGTGGACCGTGCAGAGTTCGCACGAGCCCAATGTCACCGATCCGTCGCAGGAGATCGTGCGGCTGGTCGTGGAGCATGCCCGGGCCGTCACCGGCGGCACGGTGGTGGCCAACATGAGGCCGGGCTTCTCCGACTCGCGCTTCTACCGCGCGGCCGGCATCCCGTCAGTGGTCTACGGCCCCGCGCCGAACAACATGGGAGGCGGGGACGAGAACGTGCTGCTCACGGACCTTCACGCGGTGTTCGCGGTCCATGCCCGCGTCGCCGCCGCTTACCTGGCTGCGCGCTGAGTGTCGCGCGGCTAGGCCTCGGCGACCTTCAGCACCAGCTTGCCGAAGTTCTCGCCGCTGAACAGCTTGTTCATCGTCGCCGGGAAATTCTCGATGCCCGGAACGATGTCCTCGCGCGAAATGAATTTTCCTTCCTTCGTCCACTGGGCGATGTCCTTGATCGCCACGCCGTAGCGGTCGGCGTAGTCGAATACCACCATGCCCTGCATACGGGCGCGGGCAACGAGCAGCATCATGTAGTTGCTGGGTCCCTTGACGGGCGTGGTGTTGTTGTACTGGGAGATCGCGCCGCAGATGACGATGCGCGCGCCGCGGTTGATGCGCGTGAGCACGGTATCGAGGATTTCGCCGCCGACGTTGTCGAAGTAAACGTCCACGCCTTTCGGGCAATGTTCCTTCAGCCCGTCACGCAGGTTGCCGCCTTTGTAATCGATGCAGGCGTCGTACTTGAGTTCGTTGACGACGAAATCGCACTTCGCTTTTCCGCCCGCGATGCCCACGGTGCGGCAGCCCTTGATGCGTGCCACCTGGCCGACTGTCTGGCCGACCGCGCCGGCCGCGCCCGAAACCACCACGGTGTCGCCTGCTTTCGCCTGGCCCACTTCGAGCAGGCCGAAGTAGGCGGTCATGCCCGGCATGCCGAGTGCGTTCAGCCATTGCGCGGGCGTGCCCATGCGCGGATCGATTTTGTGCAGGCCGCTTTGCTTCGCGTCGGCCACCAGGCAGTACTCCTGGATGCCGAAGATGCCGGCCACGAGGTCGCCGGCCGCGAAGCCGGGATTTTTCGACGCGGCGACTTTGCCCACGCCGCCCGCGCGCATCACTTCGCCGATGCCGACCGGCTGGATGTAGCTCCTGCCTTCGTTCATCCAGCCGCGCATGGCCGGATCGAGCGACAGTTGCAGCACTTTGACCAGCACCTGCCCATCGGCCGGATCGGCGACCGCCTCGGTGGTGAATTTCCAGTCGCTGTGTTTCGCCAGGCCCACCGGGCGGGCCGCAAGTCGGTACTGCCTGTTCTGAAGGGTCACGGGATCAATCTCTATCCGAGGTGCTTGCCGAAAAACTCGATGGTGCGGCTGCGCGCGAGCTTGGCTGCTTCCGCATTCCAGGAGCCGCGCTGATCGCAGTTGAAGCCGTGGCCGGCGCCGGCATAGAAGTGGGCCGTGATTTCCGGGTGCTTCGCGGCGATCTCCTTTGCCTGCGCCAGCGTCGGAGATTGGTCGGCCTCGCCGAAATTGCACATCACGGGCACCTTCGGCTTCTCGTTGATCAGGCCGTGCATGCCGCCGCCGTAGTAGGGCACCGCGCAGGCCAGGCCGTTAGCGCGCGCCGCGGCCAGCCAGGCGATAGTGCCGCCAAAGCAATAGCCGACGATGCCGACCTTGCCCCCCTTCGCGGCTTCCGCGATCGCCGCCTGCACGTCCATCATGCTGTTCTTGGGATCGAGTTTCTGCATGATCGCCACGCCCGCCTGGATTTCGGGCTGCGAGTAACCCGTGTCGTAGTTGCGCTGCACGCGGTCGAACATCGCTGGCGACACCGCCAGGTAGCCCTCGGCGGCAAAACCGTCCGTGGTCTGTTGGATGTGGCTGTTGACGCCGAAGATTTCAGGGATCACCATCACGCCGCCGCGCGGTTTGCCGGTGGGTGTAGCGACGTACGCGGCGAGCTTGTGGCCGTCGGACGCAACGAGTTCGATAAATTTGCCCATGACTGTTCCTCCTTTAGAATGAATATTATGAAGAAGAAACCGGGCGAATTGCAGTTGCTCGCTGAAAACGCATTGAAAAAAGCGGGTGCGAACCCGGTCATGGCGGAAGCTGCCGCGAAACACCTGGTGCGCGCCGAGGAGCACGGCCTGCCGACGCACGGCATGTCGCGCGTGCCGTTCTACTGCGGATTCCTGAAGAATGGCCGCGCCGACGGCGCCGCGCGCCCGAAAATGGCCTCCGACAAGGCCGCCGTCTGCCTGATCGACAACCGCGACGGCCTGCCCTACGAATCGAGCGCCTGGGCGATCGAGGAAGTGATCCAGCGCGCGCGCCGCAACGGCATCGGCTTCGCCGGCGTCACCAACAGCGCGCACGTCGGCGTGCTCGGCATCCACCTGCTGCCGGTCGCGGCGGCCGGCATGGTCGGCGTGGCGTTCACCAATTCTCCGGCCGCGATCCCCGCATGGGGCGGCAGAAAGGCGTTGTTCGGGACAAATCCGGTCGCTTTTGCGTTTCCCCGCAAGAATGGCGATCCGCTGGTGATCGATCTCGCGCTGACCACCGTGGTGCGCGGCAAGATCATGCTGGCGATGCAGAAGGGCGAGAAGATTCCCGAAGGCTGGGCGATGGACCGCAACGGCAAGCCGACCACCGATCCGAAGGAAGCCCTGGAGGGCGGCAGCCTGTTTCCCATCGGCGGTGCCAAGGGCGCGATGCTGGCGCTCGCGTTCGAGCTCATCTGCGCCGCGTTGACGGGGGCCGCGATCGGCACCGAAGCGGACTCGTTCTTCTCCGACAAGGGCAACAAGCCGAAGATCGGCCACGCCTTCCTCGCCATCGATCCCGGCGCGCTCGCGGGGCATGACCGCTACTTCGAGCGCGTGGAAACCGTCGTCACCACGATGCTCGCGGATGAGGGCGTGCGGCTGCCCGGTTCGCGGCGCTTCGCTTCCGAGAAAAAGCTGCGCGGCGAAGGCATCGAGATCGCCGACGACTTGCTGAAGAAGATCGAGGCGCTGGCCTGACATGCATTGGGACGCCGTCGTCGAATTTCCAAAAATGAAGGTCGCGGTGTCCACGCGCGAAGCGCGCGTCACGGGGATCCGCTACCTGTCGCTGACGGAGGCCTCGAAAGATCCTGAAAACGAACTCGCGGAACGGGCGGTGCGCCAGCTCGAGCGCTACCGCGGCGACGCCGACGCGAAATTCGATCTGCCGCTGCTGATCGAAGGCACCGAATTCCAGCGCCGCGTCTGGGACGCGATGTGCGCGATTCCGCGCGGCCGCACGCTTACTTACGGCGAGCTTGCGCGCAAGCTGGAGGGCGCCGGATTCGACGTGCCGCGCGCCGTCGGCCAGGCCTGCGGCGACAACAAGCTCCCGATCGTGATTCCCTGCCACCGCGTGGTCGCCGCCCACGGCGTCGGCGGCTTCGGGCATTCGAACGGCGGCTACCTCCTGGAGGCCAAGCGTTGGCTGCTGATGCACGAGCGCAGCGCGGACGCGTTCGAGCTCCGGCCGTAAGCCCGGCGTTGCTCGATTCGTTCTCCGATGCCTTGTGGCTGGAGGACGGGCTGTCGAAGAACACGCTTGCCTCCTACCGGCGCGACCTGCAGCAGTTCGCGCTGTTCCTGAGAAAAACGCCTCTCGAAAAAGCCCGCGAAGAGGACCTTTTCGGTTTTCTGGCTTCAAGAAAAGGAAAAGCAACCAGTGCCGCGCGCATGCTCTCCAGCCTGAAGCGCTTCTACGGCTGGTGCCTGCGAGAGCGGAAGGTTTCCGCGGATCCCACCATCAAGCTCGAAGCGCCGAAGCGCGCGCCGCGCTTTCCGAAGACGCTTTCCGAAGCCGACGTCGAAGCGCTGCTCGCCGCGCCCGACGTGAATACCTCGCTCGGCATGCGCGACCGCACCATGTTCGAAGTCCTCTACGCCGCGGGGCTGCGCGTCTCGGAACTGGTCGGCTTGAAAATTTTCGAGGCGAACCTGGAGGCGGGCGTGCTGCGCATCATGGGAAAGGGTTCGAAAGAGCGCCTGGTGCCGCTGGGCGAAGAAGCGGTGGATTGGGTTCGCCGGTACCTGAAGGAGTTCAGGCCTTCCCTGCTCAAGAAAAAATCCTCAGACCATTTGTTTCTTACTGGGCGTGGCGCCGGCATGACCCGTCAGGCGTTCTGGCAGAACATCAAGCGCTACGGTGCGCGCGCGGTGCCCGGCAAGCCGCTCTCGCCGCATACGCTGCGCCATGCCTTCGCCACCCACCTCATCAATCACGGCGCCGACCTGCGCGTGGTACAGATGCTGCTCGGCCACGCCGATATCTCCACCACGCAGATCTATACACACGTGGCGCGGGAAAGAATGAAAGCTCTTCACGCAAAACACCATCCCCGTGGCTGACACGCAGGCAACCGTGTTCCTGAAAGCGACCAAGATCGCCTATACCGAGCACGAATACGAATACGTCGAGCGCGGCGGCACCGAAGTGTCCGCCAGCGCGCTCGGCGTACCGGAGCACCATGTCGTGAAAACGCTGGTGATGCAGGACGAGAACGCCAAGCCTCTCATCGTGCTGATGCACGGCGACAAGAAGGTCTCCACCAAGAATCTCGCGCGCCAGGCGGACCGCAAGCGCATCGAGCCGTGCAAGCCCGAGGTGGCGCAGCGGCATTCGGGCTACCAGGTGGGCGGAACTTCTCCCTTTGGCACGAAGAAGAGCATGCCGATCTGTCTGGAGCGCTCGATACTTGCGCTGCCGAAGATCTACATCAACGGAGGAAGGCGGGGATTCCTGGTTTGCATCGATTCAAAAGATTTGCTCAAACTAAGTCCGCTTCTTGTCGATGCCGCGCTCGATTGATACGCCGACGAATTTGGCGTTGGGCAGGATGCCGATTTTGGATGCCGTGACCTTGACCCAGGGCGCCTTGAAGTCGTCGATCAGGAGCCTGGCGATGTGTTCGGCGAAGGTCTCGACCAGCCGGAAATGCTGCGATGCGCCTAGCGCCTTGACCTTCAGCGCCACCTGCGCATAGTCGATGGTGTCGGCCACCTTGTCAGAGGCGAATACCGCGGTACCGGGGATGCCGATGTCCAGGTCGATCGAAACGGTCTGCGCCACGTAGCGCTCCCGCTTGTAGATGCCGATCAGCACTTCCACGCGCAGGTCGCGAATTACGATGGTGTCCATTCCGCAAGATTATAGAATCCCGACCCTATGCAGACGATTCTGATCGCGCTGGCCGCCTACCTGCTCGGGTCGATCTCCTTTGCCGTGGTCGTCAGCAAGGCGATGGGCCTGCCCGACCCGCACGGCTACGGCTCGAAGAACCCGGGCGCGACCAACGTGCTGCGCTCGGGCAGCAAGCCGGCGGCGGCGCTGACGCTGGTCGGAGACACCGGCAAGGGCGCCCTCGCGGTCGTGCTCGCGGCGCTGTACACCGGAGAAAGCACGATCCTCGGCTATGACGCCCCCATTGCCGGCGCGATGGCGCTGCTCGGCCATCTCTATCCGCTGTTCCATGGCTTCAAGGGCGGCAAAGGCGTGGCAACCGCCGTGGGCGTGCTGCTCGCTCTGCATTGGCTGCTCGGCGTGGGGACGTTCGCCACCTTCGCCATCATCCTGGCGTTTTTCCGCATCGTTTCGCTGGCTTCGATCGTTGCGGCGCTGTTCGCGGTGTTCTGGTCCGCCTTCCTGTTCCAGCTTGCGCCGGTGACGCCGGCGGTGGCTGCGATCGCGCTGTTGGTTATCTGGCGCCACCGCGAAAACATATTGCGGATCGCGCGCGGCACGGAGCCGCGCCTAGGGCAGAAAAAGACCGTTAGCTGATGGAAGCCAGGTCCCAGCGCGGGCGCACGCCGAATCCGGCGCCCGAGTTCGCCGGCTTTCCCGCCTTCAAGCGCAGCGCGCCCGCGAAGGCGATCATGGCGCCATTGTCGGTGCACAATTCGGGTTCTGGATAAAAGACGTCGAATCCCGCCGTGCGCGCCTTGGCATTCAGGGCGGCGCGCAGCTGGCTGTTGGCTCCCACGCCGCCCGCGACCACCAGTTGGGTCAGGCCGGTACGCTCCATCGCCAGCGCGCACTTCGCCACCAGCACATCCACCACCGCGTCGACGAACGCACGGGCCAGGTCTGGGGGCCGGATTTTTTCTTCGTTTTTATTTTCTTTTCTCAGTAAAGTTGAAACTGAGGTTTTCAAACCTGAAAAACTGAATTCAAGGTCGCCGCTGCCGATCATCGGCCGCGGCAGCTTGTAACGCCCCGGAGTTCCGGATTCGGCCAGCTTCGACAGCGCCGGTCCGCCGGGATAGCCCAGGCCGAGCAGCTTCGCTGTCTTGTCGAAGGCCTCGCCGGCCGCATCATCCAGGGTTTCGCCCAGCAGCTCGTAGCGACCGACCTCATGCACGCGCATCAATTGCGTGTGCCCGCCAGATACCAGCAATGCAACGAACGGGAACGTCGGCGCCCTGGCGGAAAGCAGGGGCGACAGCAAATGACCTTCGAGATGATGGATGCCGATGGCGGGCAATCCGAGCGCATGCGCCAGGCTGCGCGCGAAGGCCGCGCCGGCGAGCAGTGCGCCGGCAAGTCCCGGGCCCTCGGTGTAGGCGATTGCGCCCAGGTCCTCGATGCGGCGCCCGGCGCGGGCGAGAACCTCGCGGGTGAGCGGCACCAGCCGGCGCAGGTGGTCGCGCGAAGCGAGCTCCGGAACCACCCCGCCGTAGGCCTCGTGCATGGCCACCTGGGAATGGACTGCGTGGGCGAGCAGGCCTCCGGCCTGCCCGTCATAGAGGGCCAATCCCGTCTCGTCGCAGGAGGTTTCCACACCCAGTACCAGCATGGCGGGAATTGTGGCACTTCTGGTAGAATTCGCCCCTTTTCCGTTAACCGAAGCCGCGAGAAAACTGCATGCCGACCGTACGCATCAAGGAAAACGAGCCCTTTGAAGTGGCGATGCGCCGCTTCAAGCGCACCGTGGAGAAGACCGGGCTGCTCACCGAGCTGCGCGCCCGCGAGTACTACGAGAAGCCGACCACGGAAAGAAAGCGCAAGCTCGCGGCCGCCGTGAAGCGCAACCACAAGCGCCTGCGCAGCCAGCTGCTGCCGAAGAAGATGTACTAGGACCTGTCACGGAACAATTCTGGACGCCTCGGCCTCAAGCCGGGGCGTTTTGATTTCATGAGCTTGAAAAACAAAATTACTGAAGACATGAAAGCCGCGATGCGCGCGAAGGAAACCGCGCGCCTGGGCACGGTGCGCCTGTTGCTGGCCGCGATGAAGCAGAAGGAAGTGGACGAACGGGTGGAACTGACGGACGCGAATGTCCTTTCCATCATTGAAAAAATGCTCAAGCAACGGCGCGAGTCCATCGCCCAGTTCGAGAAGGCCGGGCGCAACGATTTGGCTGATGTCGAGAAAGCGGAGATTGTGGTTCTGTCAGGCTACCTGCCGCAACAGATGTCGGAAGCTGAGGTGGGCGAGGCAGTTGTCGCCGCGATCAAGGAATCCGGCGCGGCAGGTCCGAAAGACATGGGCAAAGTCATGGGCTTGCTGAAATCGCGGCTCGCCGGTCGCACTGACATGGGAAAGCTTTCAGGTCTGGTCAAAGGAAAGCTTGCCGGGTAATCTGAGGGCGCTCCCAGCGCCGTGATTCCAGAGTCTTTCAAGCAGGATCTTCTCAACCGCATCGACATCGTCGAAGTGGTGTCGCGCTACGTGCGCCTGAAAAAAGGCGGCGCGAATTTTCAGGGTCTGTGCCCGTTCCACAACGAAAAATCGCCGTCCTTCACGGTCAGTCCCGCCAAGCAGTTCTATCACTGCTTCGGCTGCGGCGCGCACGGCAACGCCATCGGCTTTCTGATGTCCTACGGCGGCCTGGGCTACATCGATTCGGTGAAGGATCTCTCCCAGATGGTCGGCATGCAGGTGCCGGAAGCGCAGCCGCGTTCTCCGGAGCAGGCGCAGCGCGAGACCGAGCGCAAGGAGCAGGAAACCAGCCTCACCGCGGTGATGGAAACGGCGATGGAGTTTTACCGCGGGCAACTCAAGAAATCGCCGCATGCCATTGAATACCTGAAAGGCCGCGGCCTCACCGGCGAGATCGCTGCGCGCTTCCGCATCGGCTACGCGCCGGACGACTGGCAGGGCCTGAAGGCGGCATTCCCGGACTACGAGCACAAATCCCTGGTTGAAGCGGGGCTGGTGATCGCCAACGAAGGCAAGCGCTACGACCGCTTCCGCGACCGAATCATGTTCCCGATCCTGAACGCGCGCGGCGCGGTGATCGGTTTCGGCGGCCGCGTGATGAAGTCCGAGGACACGCCGCTACCGGGGGAAGAGAAGGGGTCCCCCGGTCCTAAATATCTCAACTCGCCCGAGACGCCGCTGTTCGAGAAAGGCCGCGAGGTGTACGGGCTGGTGCAGGCGCGCGACCCGATGCGCGCCGCGGGGCGCGTGCTGGTGGTCGAAGGCTACATGGACGTGGTGGCGCTCGCGCAGTTCGGCGTCGGCTACGCAGTGGCGACGCTGGGCACTGCGACCACGCCAACGCATGTGTCCAAGCTGCTGCGCCTCACCGACGAACTGGTGTTCTCCTACGACGGCGACAGCGCCGGGCGCAAGGCGGCCTGGCGCGCGCTGGAAGTCAGCCTGCCGCTGGCGACCGACGCCAAGCCGATCCGCTTCCTGTTCCTGCCCGCCGAGCACGACCCGGACAGCTACATCCGCGAGCACGGCCAGGAGGCATTCGAGCAGCTGGTACGCGCGGCGCCGACGCTGTCGGAGTTCCTGATCGCCGAACTGCGCTCGGAGCACGATCTCAACACGCCCGAGGGCCGCGCCGGATTCCTGGTCGCTGCGAAGGCGCATCTCGAGAAACTCACCGCGCCCGCGCTGCGCGTGCAGCTGCTGCGGGAGTTCGCCTCCCTGGCGCGTGTCGCCACCGAAGATGTGGAGAAAATGCTGAATCCGGGCGCATCGTCCGCCCAGCCCGCCTATCGGCGGCCGGCGCCGGCCAAAGCCCAGGCGCGCGCGGCGCAGTCGCACGAGTGGAAGTTGCTCGCGTATGTCACGGCGTTTCCGGCGATGGCCGCCGAATTCGATTTCTCGGCCATCGATGCTGAATCCACAGAGGGGCAGGTTCTTGCCGAAGTCGCCAAGTGGTGCCGGACCGACGCCGCGGCGGCAAAGAGCGCCGACGCGATGCTGATCGAGAGGTTCCAGGAGGAGCCCTATGCGGATTTTCTTTTCAACGCGCAGACCTACGCCTTGCAGCTCAAGCTGACCCAGGAGGAAGCGCGGGAGCAGGTGACCCAGGAACTGCGCAAACTGGCGATCCGGCGCAAGAAGCAGGAGCGGGACGAACTGCTGCAAAGGCTGGGAAAGGGCTCGCTCAGCAAAGACGAGCACGTCCGGTACGGCATGATGATTGCAGAGATAAAGCAACTCGAACAAAAGCTTGCCGCCGACGGTCAAAGCTGAGACTTAGCGGTCCGCTTAGGGTAGAATCGCGCCCTTTTTCCGCTCCGGCAATTGCGGGGCGTTCACGAGGCTAGAAACCCGCTCCCATGGCCAAACTCAAGCGCAAATCGAAGCCCTCCCGAGTGACCAAGGCCAAGAAAAAGAGCCATAAGATCAAAATCTTAAAGAAGAAAGTCGCGCGCCGCGCCAAGCCCGCGCCGAAGAAGGTCAAAGCGGTCAAGAAGCCGCTCAAGAAAGTCCTCGCCAAGAAAGTCGCCATCCAGCACAAGCCGCAGCCCAAGGCTATGGCCGGCAAACTCGCGGCCAAGGCCGGGGCGAAGCCCGAGGAAAAGAAAGGCAAACCCACGATCAAGAGCGCGAAAGCGGCGCTTGAGCTGCTTGAGGCGAACGTCGCAGCCGCCAAGGGCAAGGGCGTCAAGGGCCGTCCGGGGCGCAAGGGAAAGAAGGACGCCTGGCTGATTCCGCCGGAGATGCCGAAGGAAGACGCCGAGACGCGCCGCACGCGCCTGAAGAACCTCATCAAGCTCGGCAAGGACCGCGGCTTCCTCACCTATTCCGAGATCAACGACCACCTGCCCGACGACCTGGTGGATGCGGAGCAGATCGAAGCGATCATCTCCACCTTCGGCGACATGGGCATCCAGGTCTACGATCAGGCGCCCGACCAGGAACAGCTGCTCATCAGCCCGGACCAGCCGGCGGCCACGCCGACCGACGACGACGTCGAGGAGCAGGCCGAAGCGGCGCTCTCGACGGTGGACTCCGAGTTCGGCCGCACCACCGACCCGGTGCGCATGTACATGCGCGAGATGGGCTCAGTCGAGCTGCTGACGCGCGAGGGCGAGATCGAGATCGCCAAGCGCATCGAGGACGGCTTGCGCCACATGATCCAGGCGATCAGCGCCTGCCCTACCACGGTGCAGAACATCCTCGATCTCGCCGACAAGGTGGAGAAGGACGAATCGCGCATCGACGAGGTCGTCGACGGACTGATCGACCCGAACGCGAAAGAGGAACTCCCGCCGAAGAAGGCGGCACCCCCGCCCACCGAGGAGGAAGAGGAAGACCAGATCGAGGAGGAAGAGGGTATCTCGGAGGAAGAAGAGAACGCCGTGCAGGCCGCCAGCCTGCTCAAGCTGAAGGGCGAGGCAATGGAGAAATTCGCCCGCGTCCGGCGCCTGTTCGAGAAGTTGAAGAAGGCCCTCGAGAACAAGGGTTCGCGCGACAAGGATTACCTGCGCGTGCGCGAGCAGATCACCAGCGAGCTGATGACGATCCGCTTCACCGCGCGCACCGTCGAGCGGCTGTGTGACAGCGTGCGCGGCCTGGTCGAGGAAGTCCGCTCGCATGAGCGCCGCATCCAGGACATCCTGGTCAACAAGGCGAACATGCCGCGCTCGCACTTCATCAAGATCTACGCCGGCGCCGAGGGCTCCAAGCGCTGGATGACGACCGAACTGAACGCCGGCCACGCTTGGAGCGAGGCGCTGATCCGCCTCGAGCCCGCGGTGCTCGAGCTGCTCGGCAACATTCAGAACGTGCAGCACAAGATCGGCATCTCGATCAAGGACCTGAAGGACATCAACAAGCAGATGTCCACCGGCGAAGCCAAGGCGCGCCGCGCCAAGCGCGAGATGACCGAGGCCAACCTGCGCTTGGTGATCTCGATCGCCAAGAAGTACACCAACCGCGGCCTGCAGTTCCTCGACCTGATCCAGGAAGGCAACATCGGCCTGATGAAGGCGGTGGACAAGTTCGAATACCGCCGCGGCTACAAGTTCTCGACCTACGCCACCTGGTGGATCCGCCAGGCCATCACGCGCTCTATCGCCGACCAGGCGCGCACCATCCGCATCCCGGTGCACATGATCGAGACCATCAACAAGATGAACCGCATCTCGCGTCAGATCCTGCAGGAAACGGGCTCGGAGCCCGATCCGGCGACCCTGGCGCTGAAGATGGAGATGCCCGAGGAGAAGATCCGCAAGATCCTGAAAATCTCCAAGGAGCCGATCTCGATGGAAACGCCGATCGGCGACGACGACGATTCGCACCTGGGCGACTTCATCGAGGACACGAACAACACGGCGCCGATCGAGGCGGCGATGCAGGCCGGTCTGCGCGACGTCGTCAAGGACATCCTCGATTCGCTGACGCCACGCGAGGCCAAGGTGCTGCGCATGCGCTTCGGGATCGAGATGTCGACCGATCACACGCTCGAGGAAGTCGGCAAGCAGTTCGACGTGACCCGGGAACGCATCCGCCAGATCGAAGCCAAGGCGATCAGGAAGCTCAAGCACCCGAGCCGCTCGGACAAGCTGCGCACCTACCTCGACACGCTCTGATCGCGCGTCGCCAGAAAGAGGGTTCCCGCCGCGAGGCTGGAACCCTTTTTGCTGCGCAGACCGCTATAAACTTCCAAGCGATGCGCCGCAGCCACCTTCCGGCATGACCCAGGTCTTCCAACGTACCGTCCTCTTTGCCGACCTGCGCGGTAGCACCTCCATGTACGAGACGCTCGGCAACGCCGAGGCGACGGCGGTCGTCACGCAGAGCGTCGCCCTGCTGGCGCGCGTCGTCGACGAGCACGGCGGTCGGGTCGTCAAGACGCTCGGCGACGGCCTGATGGCGATCTTTCCCGACCCGTCGGCCGGCGTGGGCGCGGCCGACGACATGCATGACGCCCTGGCACGAATCGGCCTTCCGGGCCAGGCATCGAACGACTCGCCCGATGCGCTGGAGTCGCGGCCCATGGTCTCGCTCAAGCTGCAGTGCGGCCTCGACCACGGCGAGGTCGTCGAGATGTCGGGCGACGTATTCGGCGACGCCGTCAACGTCGCGGCGCGCTTGATCGACCACGCTGGCGACAACGAGACGCTGGCGACGCTCGCCGTCGTCGAG
>JANXUV010000210.1 GCA_025356085.1 Betaproteobacteria bacterium | reverse complement strand
GATCGACGATGAGCGCCTCGCGAAAGTGGTGGGCGAACGCAAGTACCTCGATGCCACGCGCGAAGTGCTGCAGCAGCATGGCGGCCTCTGGTTCCTGGATGAATCCTATGTCGTCTCCCGCAAGCGCGGTTGAATCCCCGGCGATCGCCGCGGAGCTCGTTTCCGGCGGTTCGCTCGAAATGGGCGCGCGTCGCCCTGAAGATGCACGCGAAATCGCCTCGCTGCTGCCGGCGGGCACCCCGGTCTACGTCAACCACTTGCCGCGCCACAAGCTGCTCGACACGCTGCCGACGCTGATCGCAGTGCGCGAGGCAGGGCTCGAACCGGTGCCGCACATCGCCGCGCGCCGCATCAAGGATCGGGCCGAACTGAAGACCTTCCTTTCGCGCGCCACAGGCGAGGCCGGCGTGCGCAAGGCGCTGATCCTCGGCGGCGACGAACCGGTGCCGATCGGTGCCTATGCCGACGGCGCCTCGTTGATCCGCGAGGGCCTGCTCGCCGCATCGGGACTGCGCGAAATCGGACTGCCCGGCTATCCCGAGGGCCATCCGCGCATTCCGAGCGCCGTGCTCGAGAAGGCGTTCGCGGAGAAACGTGCCCTCGCGTCAGCGCAGGGCCTGGGAACCTACGTCGTCACTCAGTTCTCCTTCGCCCCGGCGCGCATCATCGAGTACTGCGCCGGAATGGCGCGCAGCGCGCCTGGCGTTCCCATCTACGTCGGCCTGGCGGGACCGACCAATCCGGTCGCGCTGCTGCGCTTCGCGCAGCGCTGCGGCGTCAGCGCTTCACTTCGCGCGCTGCGTACGCAAGGCATGGATGCCGTGCGCCTCGTGACCCATACCGATGCGGCCGACCAGCTCTCCGCCCTGGCGCACTACTGCGCAGTGCACGCGGACTGCAACGTGGTTGGTGTCCACCTGTTCACCTTTGGCGGCGTCACGTCGGCCGCCAAATGGATGAACCGCTACATCGCTTCGCTCGGCAGTTCCGCCTAGCTCCAGATTTTCGCCGCCGCCTCGACGCAAAGGCGCAGCTTCGCGCGCTCGTCGGCCTCTGTCACCGGATTGCCGCCCATGGTGCTGGCGAAGCCGCATTGCGGGCTGATGGCGCATTGCACGGGGTCGATGTCGGTGGCCACCTGCAGGCCGCATTCTTCCTGAAGCTTCAGAACCTCGCGGATGGCGTCGTCCTGCGCAGCGCGGAACGCACTATCGTGCATCTGCCCGCTAGCGTGCTGCCGGAATGCATCGCGCAGCGCGCGCTGCCGTAGCAGGCTGCCAATGTGGTCCGCTCGGAAAGGTGGGTGCCCTTGCACTATAAAATCATAGAAGGGAGAAGCGATTCAATGCGTCTGCACACCCGATTGCGCTACGCGCCGGCCGAAGTGAATGTCGAGAAGCGGGCCGACGGCGCCGTCATCCTGCGCTCGCCGCAGCCGCTCAAACCCTATGCGCGCGCAGTCGGCGACTGGCTGCTGCACTGGTACGAGCGCGCGCCAGACCGCACCTTCATCGCCGAGCGCAAGGGCGAAGGCTGGCGGCGCGTCAGCTATCGCGATGCGCTGTCCGATGCGCGGCGCATTGGCCAGGCGCTGCTCAACCTCGGACTGGACGCGAACAAGCCAGTCGCCATTCTTTCGGACAACAGCGTGGACCACGCGCTGCTCGCGCTCGGCGCGATGCACGTGGGCGTGCCGGTGGCGCCGATCTCGCCCGCTTACTCGCTGATGTCGAAGGATTTCGCCAGGCTCAAATACATCTTCGAACTGCTCAAGCCGGGACTGGTGTTTGCGGCCGAGCCGGAGAAGTTCGCGCTCGCGCTCGCGGCCATCGGCGCGACCTCCACCCCGGTGACGCGGCTGCTCGAAGTCAATCCGGGTTCTACGCTGGAGGTTGCATTCTCGCGCCTGACGCCCGACACCATCGCGAAAATTCTCTTCACCTCCGGTTCGACCGGCACACCGAAGGGTGTGATCAACACGCACCGCATGCTCTGCTCGAACCAGCAGAGCTGGGCGCAGCTCTGGCCCTTCGTGGAGGACAAGCCCCTCACACTGGTGGATTGGCTGCCGTGGAACCATACCTTCGGCGGCAACGCCTGCTTCAACATGATTCTGCGCAACGGCGGCACGCTGTACATCGACGGAGGCAAGCCTGCGCCCGGGCTCATCGACACCACGGCGAAGAACCTGCGCGAGATCTCGCCGACAATGTACTTCAACGTCCCGCGCGGCTTCGACCTGCTGATGCCGATGCTGGAGCAGGACGCCGCACTGCGGCGCAGCTTCTTCCGCGAGCTGGACATGGTGTTTTACGCCGGAGCGGCATTGCCGCAAAACCTTTGGGAGCGGCTGGAGAAGCTCGCAGTCGTTGAGAAAGGCGGCGCACTGGCGATGCTGTCGGCCTGGGGTTCGACCGAAACGGCGCCGATGGCCTCCTGCGTGCACTACCCAATCGAGCGCGCCGGCGTGGTGGGCGGCCCGGCGCCGGGCTGCGAGCTGAAGCTGCTGCCCTCCGGCGGCAAACTCGAGGTCCGCGTCAAGGGCGCCAACGTGACACCCGGCTACTTTCGGCGCGGCGACCTTACGAAGGCGGCGTTCGACGAGGAAGGCTACTACTGCATCGGCGACGCGATGAAGTTCGCCGATCCGGCCGCGCCCGAGAAAGGCCTGGTGTTCGACGGCCGCGTCGCCGAGGATTTCAAGCTCACCACCGGCACCTGGGTTCACACGGGCACGATCCGCGTGAAGCTGATCGCCGCGGGCAATCCGATCATTCAGGACGCCGTCGTCACCGGCCACGATCGCAATGAAATCGGGGCACTTGTGTTTTTGAATCCGAGTGCGATAAAAGATCTTTCGAATGAAAAAATAAAGCAGAAACTTTCAGAAGCTTTGACCATTCTCGCCAGGGAAGGCGGCAGCTCCACCCACCCGGCCCGCCTCCTTGCCATGTCTGAACCACCACAGATCGACGGCAACGAAATCACCGACAAGGGATACATCAACCAGCGCGCGGTTCTGGAGCGCCGCACCGCGCTGGTGGAAAAACTCTACTCGAATTCGCCCGACGTGGTGTTCGCCGGCTAATCGGCAGCATCCAGGTCCCGCGCCCGCTGGATCAGCAAGTCCAGCGTCTTCAGCAGCCGGCGGACCTCCGTCTTACCGAGCCCGCCTGCGAGATAGGCACTGCGTTGCGCGGCACTCACCAGGATGGCGTCGTGGGTCCGGCGGCCGCGCCGTGTCAGGTGCAGGCGGGCTTCGCGGGCATCCTCGCGGCTGACGACCCGCGACAGCAGGCCTTTCTGGATCAAATTTGCCGCGCCGCGGCTGAGCTGGCTTTTGCGCAGGCCGGCGCGGCGCGCAAGTTCGGTGAGCGGCAGGCTCTCGTCCGATCCCAGCAGGGCGAGGATCCGCCACTCCTCGTTGCGCAGGCCGAAACGGCTGCGATAACGGCCTGAGGCGGAGCGCAGCAGCAGGTTGCCGAGCTGCACCAGTTTTCCCGATAACAGCCTGTTGGTGGTCGTATCCATCGGATTGATTGACACCCGGGCAGCTAAAGTTTACAAAGTGAACTATATTCCGAACCCGGCCGCAGGAGGTGGAATGGAATCCCAGACACATGAGCGGACGCTCGACCAGGGCACGGCGTACGAGCGCAAGCCATCCGCCTACAAGACCGAACTCACCGAGGTCGGGCGCGGCACGCCGATGGGCGAGCTGCTGCGGCGCTACTGGCATCCCGTGGGCCTGAGCAGCCACGCCACCGGCACGCCGCGCGAAGTGCGCTTGCTCGGCGAGGACCTGGTCCTGTTCCGCGACGGCGCCGGCCGCCCGGGCCTGGTCTGGTCGCGCTGCTGCCACCGGGGCACCACTCTGTATTACGGCAAGGTAGAGGAGCGCGGCATCCGCTGCTGCTACCACGGCTGGCTGTACGACGTCGAAGGCCGCTGCCTCGACCAACCCTGCGAGCCGGAAAACGGCGCCAAAACCCGCGATCGCGTCCGCCAACCCTGGTACCCGGTGGAAGAACGCTATGGCCTGGTATTCGCCTATATGGGCCCGCCGGAGAAGAAACCGGTGCTGCCACGCTTCGACGCGCTCGAGGAACTCGGCGAAGGAGAGTTCATCGACGTCGACGACACCAGCATCGGATCGGGCGGCGGCGCCGTCGCGCCCTGCAACTGGCTGCAGCATTTTGAGAACGTCATGGATCCCTATCACGTGCCCATCCTGCACGGCACGTTCAGCGGAACGCAGTTCGTCCCCGCGATGAACCTGATGCCAGAAGTAGATTTCGAACTCACCCCCCGCGGGGTGAAGTCTTCCAGCACCCGAAAGCTCGACGGCGGCAAGGTCATGCATCGCGTCACCGAAGTCGTGCTGCCCACGCTGCGGATCGTGCCGAATCCTTTCGTCGGCAGCTACGGCAAGGTCGAAAGCATCGGCTGGACGATCCCGATCGACGACACGCACTACCGCATCTATACCGCCGGCCGGGTGAAGGAAAAGGGCGTCCTGCTGCCGCGCGCCCCGGACGCGGCCTTCCGAAAGGACCGGCGGGAGATGACGCCCGAAGAGCGGCGCGCGACGCCCAACGACTGGGAAGCGCAGACTGGCCAGGGACCGATCACCTTTCACTCCGAGGAACACCTCCGGACCAGCGATCGCGGCATCGCGATGTTGCGGCGGCTGCTGGCGACCCAGCTGGAGGCCATCGCGAAAGAGCAGGACCCGATCGGGGTGCACTTCGATCAGGCATCGGCGTATGTCCGGCTCGAGGCCGGTCAGCGCATAGCGGAAAGGTAGCCCGCCATGGGGCAATCCAGGATCGCCAGTTTGTTTTTTTCAGCCGCCGCGCTTTGCGCCGCGTTCGCCGCGATGGCCCAGGCCGAAAATTTTCCCAGCCGGCCAGTTCGCATCATCCCGTTCGGCGTGCCGGGAGGCGTCATTGACGGTATTGCGCGTCTGTACGGTGAGAAGCTGCGCGAACGATGGAAGCAGACGATATTGATCGAAGCCAAGCCCGGAGCAAGCGGAACCATTGCCGCCGATTTCGTCGCCAAAGCCCCGCCCGACGGCTATACCTTCCTCTTCACTCTGTCGCTCACGCAAATCAACAACGTGGTGCTGCAGAAGAACCTTCCCTACGATCCGGTCAGGGACTTCGAACCGCTGTCACAGCTCGCCACGGGCGGGCCGGCGATCATTGCGCCGGCTTCGGCGCCCTATAACGATGTGCGGGAGCTGATTGCGTATTCGAAGACGAAGCCGGAAGGCATCAGCTACGGCACCTGGGGCACTGGCTCGGGCGCGCACCTGATGGGCGAGCTGCTCGCGAGGCAGACAGGCGCCAAGCTGGTGCACGTTCCCTACAAGGCGGAAGCCACCGCGCATTTGGATATGCTCGGCGGCTCACTTGACGTCGCCTGGGCCAATCCCGGCTCGGCGCGCAACCTTCTCCGCTCGAGCAAGATCAAGGTGCTGGGACTCACCGGATCGCGGCGGATTCAGGCGCTGCCCGGCATGCCGCTGCTCACGGAGCTGGGTTTCAAGGGCTTCGATCTCGACAGCTGGGTAGGCACGTACGCGCCGGCCAAGACGCCCAGGCCGATTGTCAACGAGATTTCGGCGGCGTTGCGGGAAATCACCCGGCTTCCCGACGTCACTGCGCGCTGGATCGAATTGGGGTTTGAACCGCTCGGCAATACGCCCGAGGAATTCGCGCGGAATTACAAAGCCGATTACCCCAGGTGGGTCGAGATCATCAAGGCTGCGGGCGTCAATCCGGAGTAGTGAACTTCGGCGCGATTCTGCGCAACCTCTCGGGATCGATGCGCCCGCTCCTCTGGATGTAGCTCCAGGCGAAATCGCGCGGCGCGAGCCGCATGTGCTCCGGAAAGTTCTCGTACCAGTAGGCGCTCGCATCAGCCGCCGCGACCAGCTTCTCCACGATCGGCCGCCGCGCGACCTCGAACGCGGCCAGCGCTGCCGGCACGTCATCGCGGGAATCTCGCAACGCCTTCGCCAGCGCGATCGCGTCCTCCATCGCCAGCCGTGTCCCGGAGCCGATGGAGAAATGCGCGGTGCGCTGCGCATCACCGATCAATACCGTGTTGCCCGCCGACCAGCGCGCGTTTCGGACCTTCGGAAAGTTGCGCCAGATCGACTTGTTGGACACCAGCGGGCGGCCTTGCAGCGCGTCGGCAAAAACCCGCTCGCAGTACTTGAGGGTCGCTGCCTCGTCCATGCGCTCGAAGCCGGCTCGCACCCAGGTTGGCGCGTCGCACTCGAACACAAAGGTGCTCATCGAAGGTGAATGCCGGTAGTGATGCGCGTTGAACGTGCCCGCCTCGTTCTGCACGAAGGTCTGCGTCAGCGTTTCGAACGGCCGGCTGGTGCCGAACCAGGCGAACTTGTTGCTGAGCGGCATGATCGCGGTGCCGAAATCGGCGGTACTTCTCACGAAGGAATTTGCGCCGTCCGCCGCGACGACGAGATCATGCTCTTTCAGGTTTTCCGACTTGATGTTTTTCTCAAATTCAACCGCAACCCCCGCACTCTCCAGCTGGCTGCGCAGCAGCCGCAGGAACTTCAACCGTCCGATCGCCGAGAAGCCGATGCCGTCGATGACCACCGGCGTGCGGCGATGCACGACCGTGATGTCGGTCCACGCTTCCATGGCAGGCGTGATCCGGTCGTAGGTGTCCGGATCGTCGGCGCGCAGAAATTCGAGCGCGCGCTCGGAGAACACCACCCCGAAGCCGAAGGTGGAATCGCGTGCGTTCTGCTCGACGACGCGGACCTCCCAGCCGGGCAGCTGGCGCTTCACCAGGTAGGCGAGATACAGGCCGGCCGGCCCAGCGCCGGCGATCAGCATTTTCATTCGGCGCATCTACTCCGTAAAAAGCTCCATGATCATTTCGCGCAGCCAGCGGTTGCCCGGATCGCGCTCGAAGCGCTCGTGCCAGTGCGCCGCGACGTCGGCGGGCGGGATCGGCACCGGCGGCGGCAACGACTTGAAGTTGCCGCGCTGCTGGTAGACCCGCGCGATTTTCGAAGGCAGAGTGAGTATCAGGTCCGAACGCTCCAGCACCATCGGTACAACGGTGAAATGCGGCACGCGCAGCGCAATCTTGCGCGCGAGGCCCGCGCGCTCGAGCGCCTCCTCGATGACGCGGTGGCCGCCCTTGTAGGACACCAGCGCATGCGAGGCGGAAAGGAACTGCTTCTTGCTCAGACTTTTTCCCGCGAATGGATGGTCGGCGCGCATCAGGCAGACATAGGGATCTCGGAATAGAGCCTGGCGCCGCACCGGCGGCCCCAGCCCAGGCAGGAAGCCGACCGCGAGATCGAGCGAACCTGCCGCGAGCGCATCGCCGATGTCCTCGACTTCCAGCGCCACCGCCTCCAGTCGCACACCCGGCGCCACGCGCTGCGCGCGCTCCACCAGCGGCGGCAGGAACTCGATCTGGCCGAGGTCAGACATGTAGAAGCGGAATGCGCGGGTCGAGGTAGCCGGATCGAAACCCGGTCCATGCGCGAGGGCGGATTCCAGCAGCGCGAGGGCCTGGCGCACCGGCTCGGAAAGCTCGCGTGCGAAGGGCGTCGCGTCCATCCCGCTGGGAGTACGCACGAACAGCGCATCTTCGAACTGCGCACGCAGGCGCGCAAGGGCATTCGACACTGCGGGCTGCGTCAGGCCGAGATGCTTCGCCGCGGCCGTCACACTGCGGTCGCGCAGCACCGTGTCGAACACGCGCAGTAGATTGAGGTCCAGCCCCTGTACATTCATAATGGTGATTTATATCATCCATTGTATTGATTTGACAAATGATGCCCGGACTCCTAGCCTGAGGCCTGCATTTTTTCCCTCTAGGAGGAGGAAACCCATGAAAACCCGTCATTGGCTGGCTGCTATCGCGAGTTCGGCCGCCGCGCTCGTTCCGTTCCACGCCGTCGCGCAGGAAGTCACCCTCAAACTGGTCAGTGCATTCCCCGAAAACCAGTACTACGTCAAGCGCACCATCGACTGGATCGCCGAGGTAAACAAGGACGGCAAGGGCGTACTGCAGATCAACTTCATCGGCGGGCCGAAGGCGATTCCGACCTTCGAAGTAGGCAAGGCGGTTCAGACCGGCGTAGTCGACATCGGCTTCAGCACCGGCGCCTTCTACACCAACGTGATGCCCGAGGCAGATATTCTCAAGCTGTCGGAAACCAGCGCGGCAGAGCAGCGCAAGAACGGCGCCTATGACCTGATCAACAAGATCTGGGCCGAGAAGGCCAACATGCGCTACCTCGCCAAAGTGGTCGAGTTCACGCCTTTCCACCTGTACCTGAACAAGAAGATCGACAAGCCTGACCTGACCGGCCTCAAGATCCGTATCACGCCGGTCTACCGCGAATTCTTCCAGGCGATGAACGCGCAGGTCATGACCACCGCGCCGGGTGAGGTCTACACCGCGCTGGAGCGCGGCGTGATCGACGGCTACGGCTGGCCGATCCACGCCCTCTTCGACCTCAACTGGCAGGAGAAGACCAAATACCGGGTCGATCCGGGCTTCTACAACGCCGAGGTATCGCTGGTCATGAACCTCGACAAATACAAATCTCTGACACCGGCGCAGCGCGACTTTCTCGACCGCAAGGCGCTCGCTTACGAGAACCAGAACGACTTCTGGAAGAAGTACAACCAGGAAGAGGCGGCCCGGCAAAAGCAGGCCGGCATCGAAACCATCAGCTTCGACGCGGCGACCAGCAAGGCTTACGTCGAGAAGGCGAAGGAAATCGGCTGGGCGAACGCCATCAAGGCGTCGCCTCAGTACGGGCCAGAGCTGAAAAAAGTCCTCGCCCGCTGATGGAAAGGGCAGCGTCAGCCTTCGGCAAGCTCCTCGAAGCGCTGGCGCTGCTCGGTTGCGCCGTCATCTTGCTGATGACGCTGATGATCTGCGCCGACGTGCTGCTGCGGAACGTGCGCGTGATCCCCGGGGTCTACGGGATCGCCTGGGCGAACGAGGTGTCCGAGGCAATGCTCTATCTGGTGACCATGCTGACCGCGCCCTGGCTGCTCCGGCAGGGCCAGCACATCCGCGTCGACATCGTGCTGCGCGCGGTACCTCCCCGTCTTGGCTGGGTCTTCGAGTGGATCTCCGACACGCTCGGCCTTGTCTGCTGCCTGATGATCGCCTGGTACGGTGCCCGCGCGGTGCTCGCCAGCTTCAATGCGGGCTCGATGTCCATCAAGACGCTGGTCACGCCAGAGTGGTGGATGCTCACGCCGCTGCCGATCGCCTTCCTGCTGCTCGCCATCGAGATGGGGTTCCGCATGCGGCGGCTCAGCCTCGGCGCACGCGCACCGCGCGACGACGCGGTTTCGACGGGCTGACGGCATGTCCTGGGCCGCTGCTGCCTGGTTGATGCTCGGGGGATCGACCGTGCTGCTGTTCCTCGGGCTGCCGGTCGCGTTTTCTTTTCTCGTCATCAACCTCGCCGGCGCGGTGCTGTTCCTGGGCGGCGAAGCCGGCCTCACCCAGATCGTGCGCAACAGCGTGGTCTCGGTAGCGAGCTTTTCGCTGACGCCCATCCCGCTATTCGTCCTGATGGGAGAAGTGCTGTTCCACACCGGCCTCGCCGTGAAGGTGATCGACGGCGTCGAGCGCCTGATCCGCCAGGTGCCCGGCCGGCTCGCGGTGGTCGCGGTTGTCGCGGGCACGGTGTTCTCGGCGATCTCCGGCTCGACCATCGCCACCACGGCGATGCTGGGGAGCCTCATGCTGCCCGTGATGCTGTCGCGCGGCTATCACCCCACCATGGCGACCGGCCCGCTGATGGCGATCGGCGCGGTCGACATGCTGATACCGCCATCGGCCCTCACCGTGCTGCTTGGCAGCCTGTCGGGCATCTCCATCTCGAAGCTTTTGATCGGCGGCGTCATTCCCGGTCTGATGCTGAGCGCCGCCTTCATCGTCTACATCATCGTGCGCGTGAAAATGAACCCCTCGCTCGCGCCGGCGACGGCGTTCACCGAATACAAGGGCTGGGAGAAACTGCGTCCGTTCTTTCAGTACGTGCTGCCGCTGGTGTCGATCTTCGTCGTCGTGGTCGCCTCGATGTCCGCAGGCTGGGCCACGCCGACCGAATCGGCGGCGATCGGCGCGCTGTTCACCATGGGCCTCGCGCTGGTCTACCGCGCGCTTACCTTCGCGAACCTGCTGAAGGCCCTGCGCGGCACGGCGGCAATCTCGGGCATGATCCTGTTCATCATTGTCGGCGCCACCACGTTCTCGCAAATCCTGTCGTTTTCGGGCGCGAGCAACGGCCTGGTTGAAATCATCGCCGGCCTCGGCCTGTCGCCCGGCGCAGTGATCATGGCCATGATGCTGCTGCTGGTGTTCCTCGGTCTCTTCGTCGAGCAGGTCAGCATGATGATGATCACGCTGCCGATCTACATGCCACTGGTGCAGAAATACGGCGTCGACCCGGTCTGGTTTGGCGTCATGTTCCTGATCTGCATGCAGCTCGGCCTGCTGCTGCCGCCGCACGGCCTGCTGCTGATGACCATGAAAGGCGTGTCGCCGCCCGAAGTGAAGATGAGCCACATCTTCATCGCGGTGATTCCGTACCTGGCGATGAGCCTGGTGCTGCTGGCGATCGTGTTCTTCATTCCCGCGATCGCGGTTTGGCTGCCGAAGGTACTGGTCTAGATGGAACGTTCCTTCAGGCAGGAAGTGGAACTGTTAAAGCTCGGTGAAGGCGAGACCTTCCACGGCGAAGGCATCCTCGCGGTGACCAAGGCGCTGCTGCAGTCCGGCGTGGCCTATGTCGGCGGCTACCAGGGCGCGCCGGTATCGCACGTGATGGACGTGCTGAACGACGCGCGCGACATCCTCGACGGACTGGGCGTGCACGTTGAAACCAACGCCAATGAAGCCGGGGCCGCGGCGATGCTGGGCGCTTCGATCAACTACCCGATTCGCGGCGCGGTCGCGTTCAAGTCCACGGTGGGCACCAACGTGGCGTCCGACGCGCTATCTAACCTCGCCTCGGCCGGAGTGGTTGGCGGCGCGCTGGTGGTGCTGGGGGAAGACTACGGCGAGGGTTCCTCGATCATCCAGGAGCGCAGCCACGCTTTCGCGATGAAATCTCAGATGTGGCTGCTCGATCCGCGGCCGAACCTGCCGAAGATCGTGGAGATGGTGGAAAAAGGCTTCGAGCTCTCGGAAGCTTCGAACACCCCGGTCCTGCTCGAGCTGCGGATCCGCGCCTGCCACGTGCATGGGTCGTTCGTGACGAAGAACAACGTGAGTTCAAAAAACTCGAAAAACAACCCCATCGAAAGGCCGGATTTCGACTTCGGGCGCATCAGCCTGCCGCCCGCCACTTATGCGCAGGAGAAACACAAGATAGAAGTGCGCTGGCCGGCTGCCGTTGCTTTTATCAGACAGCACAAACTGAACGAAGTATTTGCGGGCGATATGTCCGACACCGGCATCCTGTGCCAGGGCGGCATGTACAACGCGGTGATCCGCGCGCTTCAGCTGCTGGGCCTCGCGGATGCCTTCGGCGCCACGCGCGTGCCGATCTACTGCATGAATGTCGCTTATCCGATGATCCCGGAAGAAATCGTTGCGTTCTGCGTGGACAGGAAGCGCGTTCTGGTGGTCGAGGAAGGCCAGCCCGCGTTCATCGAGGATGCGGTGCAGGCGGCGCTGCGCCGCGCCGAAGCAAACCTGGTCAAGGTGCATGGCAAGGACGTGCTGCCGCTGGCGGGAGAATACACGGGTGAAGTTGTTCTGGCGGGTATCAGCAAGTTTTTTAATCGTGATATTGAAATAAATGCAGTAAAAAAACTGAAAACAAAAGCCACGGAATTGCTCGGCATCGTTCCCGCCCGCCCGCCCGGATTCTGCGTCGGCTGCCCGGAGCGGCCGGTGTTCGCGGCGATGAAGGTCGCCGAAAAGACGACCGGCGCCTTCCACATCTCCGCCGACATCGGCTGCCATACCTTCGCCACCCTGCCGCCGTTCAACATCGGCCATACGGTGCTCGGCTACGGCCTGGGGATGGCCTCGAATTCAGCAGTCAACACCATGTTCGGCAAGCGCACGCTCACTATCATGGGGGACGGCGGCTTCTGGCATAACGGCCTCACCTCGGGCATCGCCAATTCCGTCTTCAACAAGGACGACGGCATCCTAGTCATCATGAAGAACGGCTATAGCTCCGCTACCGGCACGCAGGAACTGCCCTCCAGCCCGCAGCACAGCGAATGGAAATCGGACGCCATGGCGATCGAGCGCGCGCTCACGGGCGTGGGCGTCGGCTGGGTAAAGACGGTGGACAACTACCACGTTGGCGACGTGGCAAGGGTGCTGAAGGACGCGATGTCCACGGATTATAAGGGCCTCAAGGTGATCATCGCCGAGGGCGAATGCCAACTTGAACGCCAGCGCAAGCTGCGACCCGTCGTCGCAAAGCAATTGGCCGAAGGCAAGCGAACCGTCCGGGTGAAATACGGCGTCGACGAAGACACCTGCACAGGCGATCACTCCTGCATCCGCCTGTCGGGCTGCCCCACCCTCACCATCAAAGACAACCCCGACCCGCTGCGGCGCGACCCGGTGGCTACCGTGATCGACGGCTGCGTCGGCTGCGGCCTGTGCGGGGAGAACGCCCACGCGGCCGTGCTCTGTCCATCGTTCTACCGCGCGGAAATCATTCAAAACCCTAACTGGTGGGACAAGCTTTGGAACGGCAATTCACTAAGGAAATAGAGTCCCTTCGCCTCGGCGACGGAGAAACCTTCCACGGCGAGGGCATCCTCGCGGTGACCAAGGCGTTGCTGCAATCGGGCGTCTCCTACGTCGGCGGCTACCAGGGCGCGCCGGTATCGCACCTCCTCGACGTGATGGTGCAGGCGCGCGACTACCTGGACGATCTCGGCGTGCACGTGGAAGCCTGCACCAGCGAAGCCTCCGCGGCAGCGATGCTCGGCGCCTCGATCAACTATCCGGCGCGCGGCGCGGTGACCTGGAAATCGGTGGTCGGCACCAATGTCGCCGCCGATGCGCTTTCCTACCTGGCGAGCGCCGGCGTGATGGGCGGCACGCTGATCGTTCTGGGCGAGGACTACGGCGAGGGCGGCGTGGTGGCGCAGGAGCGCAGCCATTCCTTCGCCATGAAGTCGCTGATGTGGCTGCTCGACCCGCGGCCCAACCTGAGCACTATCGTGGATATGGTAGAGCACGGCTTCGCACTGTCGGAGGACTCCAACACCCCGGTGATGATGGAGCTGAGAATCCGCGCCTGCCATGTGCATGGCAGCTTCGTTGCGAAAAACAACGTCGCGCCGGCGGTCTCGATGCGCCACCTGCTCGAGGGCCCGCCGAAGGAATTCATCTACGACCGCCTCGCGCACCCGCCCGCCATCTTCCGGCAGGAAAAGCTGAAAAACGACGTGCGCCTGCCGGCGGCGCGCAAGTACATCGCCGAGCACAAGCTGAATGAAATGTTCACGGGCGACGTGGACGATGTCGGCCTGGTCGTGCAGGGCGGCCTCTACAACGGCCTGATGCGCGCCCTGCAACTGCTGGACCTGGCCGACGGTTTCGGCAACTGCCGGATTCCGATTTACGTATTGAATGCCGTCTATCCGCTTTTGCCGGACGAAATAAGTTCTTTTTCGAAAAACAAGACCGCGTTGCTGGTCATCGAAGAAGGCCAGCCGGAATTCATCGAACAGGAAATCGCCACCCACCTGCGGCGCGCGGACCTGCAGACGAAGTTGCACGGCAAGGATTTCCTGCAGATGGCGGGCGAGTACAACACCGAGCTGCTGGTAAGCGGCCTGGCCAAATTCCTCGCACTGCACGCGCCGCAACTGAATTTATCTTCAGGTTCTCTTTGGTTGAATTCAATTCAAAGTACAAAGGGAAAAGCAGCCGCTTTGCTGGGCGCCATGCCCCAGCGCCCGCCGACCTTCTGCGTCGGCTGCCCGGAGCGGCCGGTATTCTCGGCGATGAAGCTGGTGGCGCAGGACATCGGCCGGCCGCACGTCTCGATGGACGTCGGCTGCCACGCCTTCGCCTCCTTCGAGCCGTTCTCGCAGGGCAATACCCTGCTCGGCTACGGCATGAGCCTCGCCAGCGCCGCGGGAGTGACGCCGATGTCGGCCAGGCGGCCGGTGGCGGTGATGGGCGATGGCGGCTTCTGGCACAACGGCCTGTTGTCGGGCGTGGCCTCCAACCTGATGAACAAGGGCGACGGCGTGCTGGTGATCATGAAAAACGGCTACGCCTCGGCGACGGGCACCCAGGAACTGCTTTCTTCACCCAAAAATTCTGAACACTCCATCGAGGACACCCTGAGAGGGATCGGCGTGAAATGGCTGCGCACGGTCGACAACTACGACGTCGGCGCGATGACGAAGACCTACCGGGATGCGATGACCACCGAGCAGAAGGGCCTCAAGGTGATCGTCGCCGAGGGCGAGTGCCAGCTCGAGCGCCAGCGCAGGTTGCGACCCGTGATTGCGAAGAATCTGTCCGAAGGGAAAAGAACCGTCCGGGTGAAGTACGGGGTGGACGAGGACACCTGCACCGGCGACCACTCCTGCATCCGTCTGTCCGGCTGCCCCACCCTCACCATAAAGGACAACCCGGACCCGCTGCGGCGCGACCCGGTGGCCACCGTGATAGACGGCTGCGTCGGCTGCGGCCTGTGCGGCGAGAACGCGCACGCCGCGGTCCTATGCCCTTCCTTCTATCGGGCAGAGGTTGTCCAGAATCCGAACCTCCTGGACAAAACCCTGCGGAAAATCCGGAACCTTTTCACATGAGCCTTCCCGAACGCCCCATCACCATCCTGATCGCGGCCCTAGGCGGCGAAGGCGGCGGCGTGATGGCCGACTGGCTGATCGACGCCGCGGCGCAATGCGGCTTCCCGTCTCAGAGCACGTCGATCCCGGGCGTCGCGCAGCGCACCGGCGCGACCACCTACTACCTGGAGATCTTCCCGGCAACGCAGGCGCAGCTCGGCGGCAAGTCGCCGGTATTCTCGCTCACACCCAGCCCGGGCAACGTCGACATCATGGTCGCCTCCGAGCTGATCGAAGCCGGCCGCGCGATGCAAAACGGCTACGTCAGCCCCGAGCGCACCACGCTGGTCGCCTCCACCCACCGCATCTACGCCACGGTGGAAAAGATGCAGATGGCCGACGGCCGCTTCGACAGTGAACGCGTGATCGAGGCCGGCAAGCAATTGGCGAAACTGGCGCTACTGTTCGACATGCGCAAGCTGGCGCAGGACAGCGGCACCGTGATCAACGCCGTGCTATTCGGCGCCATGGCGGGCAGCGGCGTCCTGCCCCTGACGCGCGAAGCCTGCGAGCAGGCGATCCGCGGCGGCGGGCGCGGCGCCGAAGCAAGCCTGCGCGGCTTTGCCGCCGGCTGCGAGATCGCCGCCGGGACCCGCTCGACGCCGCAGCCGCCAGCGCCGCCGAAGCAGGCTACGGAAATCGACGAAATCATGCGGCTCGGCGTCGAGCGGCTGACGGACTACCAGAGTGCGGCATACGCGAACCTGTTTTTGCAACGGATGGAGTTTTTCCAGGGCAAGGACAAAAAACTTTCAGCCGAAACGGCAAGGCATCTCGCTCTCTGGATGGCGTATGAAGACATCATCCGCGTCGCCGACCTGAAAACCCGCGCCTCGCGCTTCGAGCGCGTGCGCAAGGAAGTGGGCGCCAAGGACGGCGAACCGGTCGTGGTGATCGACTTTCTCAAGCCGGGCGTGGAAGAACTCGCCTCCCTGCTTCCCCCGTTCCTGGGCCGGCCTCTCACCCAGTGGGCGGAAAAGAACGGCAAGCTGGATGCCTACAACGTCGGCATGCACCTCAAGACCTCTGGCGTGTTCGGCTACCTGCTCGTGCGCTCGCTCGCCTGGCTGAAACCCTGGCGGCCCCATTCCTACCGCTACGGGGAAGAGCAGAAACTCATCGAGCATTGGCTCACGCGAGTACGCGATGCCGCCGCGCGCAGCGTGCCGCTCGCTCTCGAAGTCGCCGAATGCGCACGCCTGATCAAGGGGTACGGCGATACGCATCGCCGCGGCAAGGCGAACTTCCTCGCCATCCTCGACGCGCTGGTGGACAACCCCGCGGTCTCCGACCCCGCCGCGCAGGCGAAGGCCATCCACAAGGCGCGGGAAGCGGCGCTCGCCGACCCGGAAGGAAAGGCCCTGGGCGGCGCGCTCGGCAAGCCGGTGACCTGGCTGAAGCCCGTCCGGGGCTAGGACGGAAACGCCGAGGGCGCGCCCTCGAGCCAGGCCTGGCCGTGAATGTAGAGCGCCTCGACTACCGGGCCCTTCAACTGCGGCAGGTCGAGCTTGATGGTGAAGCCGATCCTCGTCTGCAGATAGGCAAGGTGCCGGTAGCCCTCAGGAAATCGCGCCAGCAGCTCCGGGTCAAGCGCCAGCTTCGCAGACGGGTCGAGCGGGTCCATGCGGTCCTTCTCGTAGATCGGCTGCCGGCGCACGATGGCCCATTTGTTTTTTCTTTCTTCGAAAAAATCATAAAAACGGCCTGTGCAGACGACATCGACCATCACCCCATCGACGCTGGCGCGCTGGCTGATGGTCATCTTGGTCTGCGCGATGGCGCGCTCGCCCTTCACATCGACGCTGCTGCCGCCCAGGAAGTGCAGGATGCTGACGCCCTTGTCGAAGCCCGCCTTGCTGACCTCGATGAACTTCTCGGCCGGTCCCTGAAACCAGGTGGCCGTCATCCAGCCGTCCTCGTGCCAGACGCCGCGGAAGCGCTCCCAATCGCCCGCATCGCGCCACAGCGCCCAGTTGTTCACCGTCTCGATAATCGCCAGCCTGTCGTCCCGGTCCTGCGGCATCGCTCTCCCCTGCATGGCGTGAGGGCACACTTTATAATGATTTTTTGACCCGGGAGTGAGAGATGGCGAGCGTCCCGAAGCCGAGCAGCGAGGCCGCAAGACAGGCGTTCTATCAGCGCATGGACCGGGACAACCTCGCGCCGCTGTGGGAAGTGCTCCATGCGCTGGTGCCGCCGCAGCCGCACAGCCCCTGCAAGCCGGGCTACTGGAACTACCAGGCGATCCGGCCTTACATCATGGAGTCCGGCCTCGCGATCACCGCCAGGGAAGCGGTGCGCCGCGTGTTGATCCTGGAGAATCCCGGCATGCGCGGCCAATCCTGCATCACGCGCAGCCTGTATTGCGGCCTGCAATTGATTCTGCCCGGCGAAATCGCGCCCAGCCACCGTCATACGCAGTCGGCCCTGCGCTTCATCGTCGAAGGCTCGGGCGCCTATACCGCGGTGAATGGGGAGCGCACCGTGATGCATCCGGGTGACTTCATCATCACGCCTGCCTGGACCTGGCACGACCACGGCAACCCCGAGGGCGGCGAGCCGGTGGTCTGGATGGACGGCCTGGATATCCCGATCCTCGCGCTGTTCGACGCCCAGTTCGCCGAGAACTACCCGGAGGAGACGCAGCCGGTGACGGCCTGCGAAGGCACCTCGCGCGCCCGCTACGGCAGCAACCTCGCGCCGCTCGACCCGGTGGCGCCATTTGGCAAGACTTCGCCGATCTTCAGCTACCCCTACGGACGCAGCCGCGAGGCCCTAGCGGCGCTGGCGAAAAACGGCGACCCGGATCCCTGCCACGGCTGGAAGATGCAGTTCACCAACCCGCTCAGCGGCGGGCCGGCGATGCCCACCATCGGCGCCTTCATCCAGTTGCTGCCGCAGGGTTTTCGCTCGATGCCCTACCGTTCTACCGATGCCACGATCTACTCGGTGGCGGAAGGTGCCGGCAATGCGAGGATCGGGGACGAAACATTCTCGTTCGGACCCAAGGACACGTTCGTCGCCCCCTCCTGGCTGCCGTTGCAGCTGGATGCAATGGAAGAGTGCGTGCTGTTCTCCTACTCTGACCGATCGGCGCAGCAGGCGCTCGGCCTGTGGCGGGAGCGCCGCGGGTGAGTGATCCAGCCTTCTACTCTCGCGAGTACGACAACCGCGCGCTGGTTCCCGACAACGAGAAGTGGGTTGCGCACTGGATGCAGGGCTCGGAACGCGCGCGCGCGACGATGACCTGCCATCTCGACCAGCACTACGGCAACGCCACCGGCGAGACCATGGACATCTTTCCGGCGCGCAAGGGCGACGGCAGCTGCATGATGTTCATCCATGGCGGCTACTGGCGCTCGCGCGACAAGCAGGATTTCTCGTGCCTCGCGCCGGCCTGGGTGGACGCTGGCGTATCGCTGGCGGTGGTGAACTATGACCTCTGCCCGATGGTGACGGTGGAGGAAATCGTGCGCCAGATGCTGCGCGCGGGCCGCTGGCTCTGGCTGCATGCCGAGGAATACGGCATGGACGAGGACCGGCTCTTCGTTTCGGGCCATTCCGCGGGCGGTCACCTCACCGCAATGATGATGGCCGCGGTGTGGCCGGCGCTGGACGCGCGGCTGCCGAAGGATCTGTTCAAGGGCGGCCTCGCGATCAGCGGCATCTATGACCTGCGGCCGATGGTGCAGGTGGAATGGCTAAACGGCGATCTGCGCCTGGATGAGGCAGCGGCGGTCAAGGCCTCGCCCGCGTTTCTGCCCCCGGCGACGCGCGCGCCGGTGATGACCTGCGTGGGCGGCGACGAGAGCTCGGAATTCAAACGCCAGAACGCGTTGCTGCGCGAGCGCTGGCGCGGCAGCGTGGCGGCCGACATCGCCATGCCCGGCACCAACCACTTCTCGGTGCTGGAAGGGCTCGCCGTGCCCTCCAGCGCGCTCTTTGCCGGCGCGCGGCGCCTGATGCAGCTCGATCGATGAAGGAATTCCTCGACCCCGGGCGCTACATCGACAGCGGGCATCCGGCCGTGATTTCCTTTGCGAAGAAGAATGCTGCAGGAAAGGATCCGCTCGCCCGGGCGGTATCCCTGTACTACGCCGTGCGCGACGGCATCCGCTACAACCCGTTCCTTGATTTCTCGATGGAAGGGGCATTCCAGGCCTCGCAGTGCGTCACCGCCGGCGAAGGCTTCTGCATCGGCAAGGCGGCGCTGCTCGCGGCCTGCGCGCGCGCGGACGGGATTGCGGCCCGCGTCGGCTTCGCCGACGTCAAGAACCACCTCACCACGCCAGCGCTGCGCGAGCGTATGGGCTCGGACCTGTTCGTGTATCACGGCTATGCCGAACTGCTGCTGGAAGGCCGCTGGGTCAAGGCAACGCCGGCCTTCAACATCGAACTGTGCCGCCGCTTCAAGGTGAAGCCGCTTGAATTCGACGGCCGCGAAGACTCGATCTTCCATCCCTTCGACGAAGAAGACCGCCGCCACATGGAGTACCTGCGCGACCGCGGCAGCCATGCCGACGTGCCGGTAGCGGAGATCATGCAGGCGTTCCGCGAGGCTTATCCGGTGCTCTACAACCTCAGAGGCGCGGCCCCGGTTGACCACCCCGAGGAGCGCTTCGGCTGACCCCCAGGGAATTCCTCGAAGCCAGTTTCCGTGCCGCGGTCGCCGCCGCAGATCCGCTCGAGATCGTTCCCGCGCATCTGCCCAAGCCACCCGACGGCCGCACGCTGGTGCTCGCGGCCGGCAAGGCGGCCGCCTCGATGGCGCTGGCGGTGGAACGCCACTGGCCCGCCGACAAGAAGCTGTTCGGCATCGCGCTGACGCGCTACGGCCACGCCCTGCCGCTGGAACGCATCCGCTGGGTCGAGGCCGGACACCCGGTACCCGATGAGGCGGGTGAAACGGCCGCTCGCGAAATGCTCGGTGCGGCCCGGGCCATCAAGCCGATGGACATGCTGCTTGCACTGGTCTCGGGGGGCGGCTCGGCACTGCTGTCGCTGCCGGTAGACGGGGTGACAATCGCGGACCTGCGCGCCGTGACGCGCGACCTCCTGAAGAGCGGCGCCGTCATCCAGGAGATCAACACGGTCCGCAAGCACCTGTCGCAGATCCAGGGCGGCCGCCTGGCCGCCGCCTGCAAGGCTCCCGTGCGCACGCTGATCATCTCCGACGTGACGGGGGACGCCGCCACCCATGTCGCCTCGGGCCCATGCGCGCCGGATCCGACCACCTTCCAGGACGCGGTGGACGTATTGAACCGCTTCGACATCAAGCCGCCGCAGGCGGTGCTCAAGCACCTGATCTCGGGGCTGCGCGGCGAGCGCGAGGAAACACCGAAGCCCGGCTCGCCGGTGTTCGAGAACGTGGAGAACCTTGTCATCGCGAGCGCGCGAGGTTCGCTGGAAGCGGCAGCGAAACTGTTCCGCGACAACGGCATCCAGCCGGTGATCCTGGGCGATTCGATCACCGGCGAGGCGAAGGAGGTTGCCAAGGTGATGGCCGCGCTGGTGCGCGAAATCCGCACTTACGGCTCGCCATTCAAGCCGCCCGTCGCGTTGCTCTCGGGCGGCGAATGCACGGTGACCGTCCGCCGCAGCAACGGACGCGGCGGACGTTGCGGCGAATTTCTGCTCGCGCTTGGCGTCGAACTGGGTGATATCGCTGATGTGCATGCAATCGCCGCGGACACCGATGGCATCGACGGCTCGGAAGACAACGCCGGCGCCCTGCTCGCCCCGGATTCCCTCGCGCGCGCTCTCGCACTAGGCCTCGACGCGAGGAAGTACCTCGCAGCCAACGACAGCTATGGAATTTTCTCTGCGCTCGGCGACCTGGTGGTCACGGGCCCTACCCGCACCAACGTCAACGACTACCGGGCGATCCTGATCCTCTAGGGATCAAGCGGCCTTGGCGGCTTCCTTCTTCTCGCTCTTTTTTGCCTCGCCCTTGGCGGGGGCAGCCGCGAGATCCGGGCGGTCCAGCAGGCTCACCAGCGCCATTGGCGCGTTGTCGCCCTTGCGAAAACCGCTCTTGAGAATTCGCAGGTAACCGCCCTTGCGCTTGGCGTAGCGCGGCCCCAGCTCGGCGAACAGCTTGGCCACCGTGCCGTTGTCGCGCAGGCGGTTGTACGCCAGCCGGCGATTCGCCAGCGTCGCCGTCTTGCCGAGGGTGATCATCGGCTCCACGACGCGGCGCAATTCCTTCGCCTTGGGCAGCGTGGTGCTGATTTCCTCGTGCGTCAGCAGCGAGTTCGCCATGTTGCGGAACATGGCGAGCCGGTGGCTGGTCGTCCGATTTAGTTTGCGTAGTCCGTGGCCGTGGCGCATGGTGCTTCCTGTGCTTCCCTGAAATTAGGCGCGGTGATGCTCGAGCCCGGCCGGCGGCCAGTTCTCCAACTTCATTCCCAAGGTCAGCCCCCTGGAGGCGAGCACTTCCTTGATTTCGTTGAGCGACTTGCGGCCCAGGTTCGGGGTCTTCAGCAGCTCGGTCTCCGAGCGCTGGATCAGGTCGCCGATGTAATAGATGTTCTCGGCCTTCAGGCAATTCGCCGAGCGCACGGTCAGCTCCAGGTCATCGACCGGGCGCAACAGGATCGGATCGACGGCGACCGCCTTCTTCTCCTCGGTCGGCAGCGCGGTGCCTTCGAGCTGCGCGAACACCGACAGTTGGTCCACCAGGATGCGGGCCGCGTAGCGCACCGCTTCTTCCGGCTCGATCGCGCCGTTGGTCTCGATATCGAGGATCAGCTTGTCCAGGTCGGTGCGCTGTTCAACCCGCGCCGAATCGACCAGGTAGGACACGCGGCGCACCGGGCTGAAGGAAGCGTCGAGCACGATGCGGCCGATGCCCTTGGTCTCTTCCGGCAGGTAGCGCATGTTGCCGGGCAGGTAGCCGCGGCCCGCTTCCACCTTCAGCTGCAGCTCGATCTTGCCGCCAGCCGACAGGTTGGCGATGACGTGGCCCGGATTGACCACTTCGACGTCGTGCGAGGGCTCGATGTCGCCCGCGGTGACCGGGCCTTCGCCCTTTTTCTTCAGCGTCAGGATGGCTTCGCTGCGGTTGTGCAGGCGGAACACCACGCCCTTCAGGTTGAGCAGGATATCGACGATGTCCTCGCGCACGCCGTCGAGCGTCGAGTATTCGTGCACCACGCCGGCGATCTGCACCTCGGTCGGCGCATAGCCGGGCATCGAGGAGAGCAGCACGCGGCGCAGCGCGTTGCCGAGCGTGTGGCCGTAGCCGCGCTCGAAGGGCTCCATCGTCACCTTGGCATGCGACGGGGAAAGGTTTTGCACATCGACGATGCGCGGCTTCAGGAATCCGGTCTGGGGCATGTGGGGCTACCTCGTTACTTCGAATACAGTTCGATGATCAGGCTCTCGTTCACAGTCGAGGGCAGCTCGGTACGCGCCGGCAGGGCCTTGAACTTGCCCTTGAGCGCCTTGGTATCCACTTCCATCCACTCCGGGATGCCGCGTGATTCCGCGGCCTCGGCGGAGGCCTTGATGCGCAATTGCGCCTTCGACTTCTCGGCGACCTCGATGACGTCGCCCGGGCTCACCTCGTAGGAGGGGATGTTGACCCGCTTGCCGTTCACCAGGATGCCGTTGTGCCGGACCACCTGGCGCGCTTCGCTGCGCGACACGCCGAAACCCATGCGATAGGTGACGTTGTCCAGGCGCGCTTCAAGCAGCTGCAGCAGGCGCTCGCCGGTGACTCCCTTGGAGCGCGAGGCTTCGGCGTAGGTCTTGCGGAACTGCCGCTCGAGCACGCCGTAAATGCGGCGCGTCTTCTGTTTTTCGCGCAGCTGCTTGCCGTAATCCGAGAGGCGCGCGCCGCTCTTCTGGCCGTGCTGGCCGGGCGCGTAGTTGCGGCGCTCGATGGCGCACTTGTCGGTAAAGCATTTTTCGCCCTTCAGGAAGAGCTTCTCGCCTTCCCTGCGGCACTGACGGCACTTCGCATCGAGATTTCTGGCCATGCGTTCTCCTGACTCTTACTCTGTTAGACCCGGCGGCGCTTGGGGGCGCGGCAGCCGTTATGCGGTACGGGGGTGACGTCGGCGATCGAGCCGATTTTCAGGCCGATCGCATTCAGCGCGCGCACCGCGGATTCGCGGCCCGGGCCGGGTCCCTTGATGCGCACTTCGATGTTCTTCACGCCGCATTCCTGCGCCGCGCGCCCCGCGCGCTCGGCCGCCATCTGCGCCGCGAACGGCGTCGATTTGCGCGAGCCCTTGAAGCCGGCGTTGCCCGAAGTCGCCCAGGACAGCGTGTTGCCCTGGCGATCAGTGATGGTGACGATGGTGTTGTTGAAGGACGCGTGCACGTGGGCGATGCCCTCGGCGACGTTCTTCTTCACCTTCTTGCGCGCGCGCGCCGAAGCGGTCTGCTGCAGCTGCTGCGACGACGGTGCGGTGGGTTTGGTTGCCATGGGTTCGGGTCCTGGTTAAATCTTGCCGGCTGGCGCGTTCTGCTTGACCGCGGCCTTGCGCGGGCCCTTGCGCGTGCGGGCATTGGTTTTCGTGCGCTGACCGCGCACCGGCAGTCCCTTGCGGTGGCGCGAGCCGCGGTAGCAGCCCAGGTCGATCAGGCGCTTGATCGACATCTGCACTTCTCGGCGCAGGTCGCCTTCGACCGTGAGGCGCGTGATGCCTTCGCGCATCCGCTCCATCTCGGCGTCGGTGAGATCCTTGATCTTGCGCGACGGCTCGATGCCGGCGGCGATGCAGATCGCCGCCGCGCGCGAGCGGCCGATGCCGTAGATCGCGGTCAGCGCGATGCCGGCGTGCTGGTGGTTCGGGATGTTGATGCCTGCAATACGGGCCATGGCGGTTTTCTTCCGGGGAACCTGAAATTATATCAATATCGTCAAGGTCTTAGCAACCTGAAATGACGCGAGCGTCATCCCTGCCGCTGTTTATGGCGTGGATCGGTGCAAATCACGCGCACCACCCGCTTGCGCCGCACGATTTTGCATTTGCGGCAGATCTTTTTTACCGAAGCCATCACTTTCATCGTCTTCTCCTTGTCCTAGCGGGCCGGCATTCCGCCCTTGAAGCTGGCCTTCTTCAGCAAGCTGTCGTATTGGTGCGTCATCACGTAGGCCTGCACCTGGGCCATGAAATCCATTGTCACCACCACGATGATCAACAGCGAGGTGCCGCCGAAATAGAAAGGCACCTTCCACTTGAGGATCAGGAACTCGGGCATCAGGCAGACCAGCGTGACGTAGATCGCGCCGGCCAGCGTCAGGCGGGTGAGGATTTTCTCGAGGTATTTCGAGGTCTGCTCGCCGGGCCGGATGCCGGGCACGAAGGCGCCGGACTTCTTCAGGTTGTCGGCGGTTTCCTTCGGGTTGTATTGCAGCGCGGTGTAGAAGAAGCAGAAGAACACGATCAGCGCGGCGTACAGCATCACATAGATCGGCTCGCCCGGCGACAACGTGCCGGACAGGTCTCGCAACCAGACAAAGCCCTCGGCCGAGCCGAACCAGGAGAGCAGCGTTGCCGGGAACAGGATCAGCGACGAGGCAAAGATCGGCGGGATCACGCCCGACATGTTCAGCTTGAACGGAAGGTGCGAGCTCTGCCCGCCGTAAACGCGGTTGCCGACCTGGCGCTTGGCGTAGTTGACCAGGATCTTGCGCTGGCCGCGCTCGACGAAGCACACGAAAGCGGTGACTGCGATTACCGCGACGGCGATCAGCAGCGCGGTGAGCGGATGCATCGCGCCGGTGCGCACCAGTTCGAGCGTGCCGGCGATCGCGTTCGGCAGGCCGGCGGCGATGCCGGCGAAGATGATGATCGAGATGCCGTTGCCCAGGCCGCGCTCGGTGATCTGCTCGCCCAGCCACATCAGGAACATGGTGCCAGTGACCAGCGTGGTCACCGTGGTGACGCGGAACAGCAGGCCCGGCTCCAGCACCAGGTTGGCCTGCGACTCGAGCGCGATCGAGATCGCAGTCGCCTGGAACAGCGCCAGTACCACCGTGCCGTAGCGCGTGTACTGCGTGATTTTGCGGCGGCCGGTCTCGCCTTCCTTGCGCAGCTGTTCCAGTTGCGGGTTGATCGCGGTCATCAGCTGCATGATGATCGACGCCGAGATGTACGGCATGATGCCAAGCGCGAAGATCGTGAAGCGCGACAGCGCGCCCCCGGAAAACATGTTGAACATGCCGAGGATGCCGCCCTGCTGGCCCTTGAACAGCTCGGCCAGCACGTTCGGGTCGATGCCCGGCACCGGGATGTGCGCACCAATGCGGAACACGAACAGCGCCGCCAGAAGAAACAGCAGCCGTTTCTTCAGGTCGCCATAACGGGCGGTCGAGCCTTTGCCGGGAAGGGCGGTCGCCAAGCCGGCTTACTCCTTCGCCTTCTTGGGTTTGGCTACCAGCTTGTCCAGCGGCGCCGGAGCGGCCGCGGGTTCTTCGTACTTGCCGCCGGCGGCTTCGATCGCGGCACGCGCGCCCTTGGTCGCCTTCACGCCCTTGAGGGAAATCTTGCGCTTCAACTCGCCCGACAGGATCACTTTGGCGCGGATCGCCTCGCGCGGCACCACATGCTCGGCCTGCATCGCGGCAAAATCGATCTCGGTCGCCTTCATGTCCTGCAGATCGGAAAGGCGCACTTCCGCGGTCGCATTGCGCGTCGGCGACGCGAAGCCGCGCTTCGGCAAGCGGCGATGTAGCGGCATCTGGCCGCCTTCGAAACCGACCTTGTGGTAGCCGCCGGCGCGCGCGCGCTGGCCCTTGTGGCCCAGGCCCGCGGTCTTGCCCCAGCCCGAGCCCATGCCGCGGCCGACGCGATGGCGCGGCTGGTTGGAGCCCGGCGCCGGTTTCAGTGCGTTCAGTTTCATCCTAGCTCTCCAGCCTGACGAGGTACGACACCCGGTTAATCATGCCCCGCACTTCCGGGGTATCGATCAGTTCGACCACATGGCCAAGGCGGCGCAGGCCCAGACCGCGCACCGTCGCGACATGCCCTGTCAGGCAGCCGTTGGTGCTCCTGACGAGCTTCACCTTGATTTTCTTCGCCGCCATGGCTATTCCTTGGAAAGGATCTCTTCGATCTTCTTGCCGCGCTTGGCGGCGATCTCGGCCGGGGTATTCATCGCCTGCAAGCCCTGCAGCGTGGCGCGCACGACGTTGTAGGGATTGCTCGAGCCGAAGCACTTGGCGAGGATATTGGTGACACCCATCACTTCGAAGACCGCGCGCATGGCGCCGCCGGCGATGATGCCGGTGCCCTCCGACGCCGGCTGCATCAGCACTTTGGCCGCGCCGTGCCGTCCGATCACCGCGTGGTGCAGCGTGCCGCTTTTCAGCTTCACCTTGAACATCTTGCGGCGCGCTTCCTCCATCGCCTTTTGCACCGCGACTGGTACCTCGCGCGCCTTGCCCTTGCCCATGCCGATGCTGCCGTCGCCGTCGCCGACCACCGTGAGCGCAGCGAAGCCGAGCACGCGGCCTCCCTTCACCACCTTGGTGACGCGGTTGACCGCGACCATCTTTTCACGCAGCCCGTCGCCGCGCTCCTCCTGCTGCTGGACCCGTCTTGCCTGCATCTTGGCCATGGCTATATCCTTAGAATTTGAGGCCGCCTGCCCGCGCAGCTTCGGCGAGCGCTTTCACGCGCCCGTGGTATCGGTAACCGGCGCGGTCGAAGGCGACGGCCTGAATGCCCGCGGCCTTCGCCTTCTCGGCAATGCGCTGGCCGACCGCTTCGGCGGCGCCCTTGTTGCCGCCAGTCTTCAGCTTGGCACGCAGGTCCTTCTCCAGGCTGGAGGCCGCGGCCAGCACCTTGTCGCCGCCCGAGGAGGTGATCTGCGCATAAATATGGTTGTTGGTGCGGTGCACGGTGAGGCGCACCGCGCCGATTTCGCGGATCTTGAGCCGAGTCTGGCGCGCGCGCCGCAGGCGGGATGGATTTTTGTCGATCATGGCGGTTGTCCGTATTCCTTGCGTTACTTCTTCTTCGTCTCTTTGAGCACGATGGCCTCGCCCGTGTAGCGCACGCCCTTGCCCTTGTAAGGCTCGGGGGGCTTCACGTCGCGGATCTCCGCGGCGACCATGCCGACCAGCTGCTTGTCGATGCCGCTAACCACGATCTCGGTCTGCGTCGGCGTCGCCACCTTGATTCCCTTGGGCATCTGCTGCACCACCGGATGGGAGAAACCGAGCGACAGGTTCAGCTTGTCGCCAGCGGCCTGGGCCCGGTAGCCGACCCCGACCAGCGACAACTTCTTCTCGAAGCCCTTGGTCACGCCGACCACCATGTTGGCGACGAGCGCGCGCATGGTTCCGGACATCGCGTTGGCGTGGTTCGAGTTGCCGAGCGCCTTGCACTTCAGCGTCTCGCCGTCTTTCTCGATGCCGACGTTCGGGTCCATCGGACGCGCGACCATACCGAGCGGACCCTTGACTGAAATCTGCACCGGGGAAATGTTCACTTCGACGCCCTTGGGCACCGGAATGGGATTCTTTGCAATGCGCGACATGGCCGTCTCCTTACGCGACGATGCAGAGCACTTCGCCGCCGACGCCGGTGGCGCGCGCCTTGCGGTCCGTCATCACCCCGCGCGACGTCGAAACGATCGCCACGCCGAGCCCGTTCATGACCGTGGGCAGGCTGTCGCGGTCCTTGTAGACGCGCAGTCCCGGCTTGGAGATGCGCTCGATGCGCTCGATCACCGGCCGTCCGGCGTAATATTTCAGGCCGATACGCAGCTCCTTCTTCGGGCCGTTGTCGCGTACCGCGTAGTCCTCGACGTAGCCCTCGTCCTTCAGCACCTGGGCAATCGACATTTTCAGCTTCGAGCACGGCATGCTGACATCCACCTGCCCGACCATCTGGGCATTGCGGATGCGGGTCAGCATATCGGCGATCGGATCGGTCATGCTCATCAGGGGCTCCTTACCAGCTCGCCTTGATCACGCCGGGAACCTCGCCACGCATCGCCAGTTCACGCAACTTGATGCGGCCGAGGCCAAATTTGCTGTACACGCCCCGCGGGCGCCCGGTCAGGGCACAGCGGTTGCGCAGCCGCGAAGGCGATGCGTCGCGCGGCAGCTTCTGCAGCTTGGCGCGCGCCGCGTCGCGATCCTCGTCGGACGACTTGACGTTGCGGGTGATCTCGAGGAGCGCAGCGCGTCTCACCTTGAACTTCTCGACGGTGTTGCGGCGCTTCTTTTCGCGGAGTTTGACTGAGAGTCTGGCCATGTTTGTCAGCCTTTCTGTACTTGCGTGTTCGATTCCGACGGGGCCTGCGGAGCCTGCGGCTTGACGACCGGGTCGTGCCTGAACGGGAAGCGGAATGCAGTGAGCAGCGCGCGCGCTTCGTCGTCGGTCCTCGCCGAGGTATTGATGGCGATGTCCATGCCGCGCAGCGCGTCGATCTTATCGTACTCGATTTCCGGGAAAATGATCTGTTCCTTGACCCCGAGGCTGTAGCTGCCGCGGCCGTCGAACGAACGGTTGGAGACGCCGCGGAAGTCGCGGATGCGCGGGATCGCGATGTTCACCAGGCGGTCGAGGAACTCATACATGCGCGCGCCGCGCAGCGTGACCATGCAGCCGACCGGGTAGCCGGCGCGCACCTTGAAGTTGGCGATCGACTTGCGGGTCTTGGTGACCACCGGCTTCTGGCCCGCGATGCGGGTCATGTCGGCGACCGCGTGGTCGAGCACCTTCTTGTCGTTCACGCTCTCGCCGACGCCCATGTTGATGGTGATCTTCTTGATGCGCGGCACCTGCATCACCGTCGTGTAGCCGAACTTCTTCATCAGATCCGGCACGATCTTGTCGCGATACTGGACCGCGAGGCGGGCCGGCGGCGCAGGCTGCTGCGGCCCGGTGGCCTTGGGCGGCGCCGAGGCAACCTCTTTGCGCGCGCCTTCCTTCTTCGGCGCTTTCGGCTGCTGCTGCGCTTCCTGCTGCTTGGGTTTTGCGTCTTTGTTCTTGTCTTTATCTTTGGCCATGGCGGTTCCTTACGCGTCCACTTGCTCGCCGTTCGAGCGGAACACGCGCACCTTGCGGCCGTCGCTCAGCAGCTTGAAGCCGACGCGGTCGGCCTTCTGGGTCGCCGGGTTGAACAGCGCGATATTGGAGACGTGGATCGGCATGTCCTTGTCGACGATGCCGCCGGTGACGTTCTTCATCGGATTCGGGCGCTGGTGCTTCTTAACCCGGTTCACGCCTTCGACCACCACGTGTTCGTCGTCGACTCGGCGCAGAACCGCGCCGCGCTTGCCCTTGTCGCGACCGGAAATCACCACTACCTCGTCGCCTTTCTTGATCCGTTGCATCAGAGCACCTCAGGCGCAAGCGAAACGATCTTCATGAAGCGCTCGGTGCGCAGCTCGCGCGTCACCGGCCCGAAAATGCGAGTGCCGATCGGTTCGAGCTTGGCGGTGAGCAGCACTACTGCGTTCGAGTCGAACCGCACCAGGGAGCCGTCGCCACGGCGCACGCCTTTGGCGGTGCGCACCACGACTGCGTCGTAGACCTCGCCCTTCTTCACGCGGCCGCGCGGCGCGGCATCCTTGATGCTGACCTTGATCACATCGCCGATCGAGGCATAGCGGCGCTTCGAGCCGCCCAGCACCTTGATGCACATGACAGCGCGCGCGCCGGTGTTATCGGCGACGTCCAGCACGGATTGCATCTGAATCATGGTTTTACTTCCTCCAACTTGAACCGCGGGGCGCGGGGCTAAGGCCCCGTATCCTTCGGACAGTTTTGGACCCCGTACGGGGCAGAAAAGCCGTTAATTTTAAACGGCTTTCGACTTCTCTACAAGCCGTGTAACGGCCCAGGACTTGGTTTTGGAGATCGGCCGGCATTCGACGATCTCGACCAGATCGCCTTCCTGGAAGGCGCCGGTGGCGACATGCGCGTGGTACTTGCTCGACCGGGTGATGATCTTGCCGAAGGTCGGGTGCGTCACCCGGCGCTCGACCTTGACCACCACGGTCTTCTGCATCTTGTTGCTCACCACGCGGCCGACCAACTTGCGCTTGTTGGCGACGTTCGCCTTCGGCTCGGGGGCGGGGGCGGCTTGCTCGGTTGCGGCGGCGTTCATTTTGCGACTTTCTCCTTCATGACGGTGCGCACGCGCGCGATGTCGCGCCGCACCTTCCGGATCTGGCTGTTGTTCGCCAACTGCTGCGTCGAATGCTGCATGCGCAGGCCGAACTGCGCCTTCAGCAGTTCGTTCAGCTCTTTCTGCAGGTCGTCGCCATTCTTGGCGCGGAATTCATTGGCTTTCATGGCATGTCCCTTCGATTCTCAACCCAGCATCCGGTGCACGGACGTGGTTCTGAACGGCAGCTTGGCGGCGGCTAGCGCAAACGCTTCTTTTGCGAGGGCGGCATCCACGCCGTCCATCTCAAAAATGATCTTGCCCGGCTGGATTTCGCAGACGAAGTATTCCGGATTGCCCTTGCCGTTGCCCATGCGGACCTCGGCGGGCTTGCGGGAAATCGGCTTGTCCGGGAACACGCGGATCCAGACCCGGCCGCCGCGCTTGATGTGGCGCGAGAGGGTCCGCCGCGCGGCCTCGAGCTGGCGCGCCGTCAGGCGCCCGCGCGTGGTCGCCTTCAGGCCGTACTCTCCGAAGGAGACCTTGTTGCCGCGTGTAGCGATGCCGGTGTTACGGCCCTTCTGCTGCTTGCGGTACTTGGTGCGTGAGGGTTGAAGCATGGCTTATTCCTTTTTCTCGCCGCCGTCGTCCTTGACGATTTTTTTCGCGCGCTTGACGGTAGTCTTCGGCGCCGGGGCGTCGGCTTTCCTCACGGGCTTCTTGTCGCCCTCGGCGGCCTTCGGCCTGGCGGGCGCGCGCCTGGCGCCGATTTTCGGCGCCGGCTTCTTCGCGCGCTTCTGCTCAGCCGGCGCTTCCGGCTGGGCGGCAGCCGGAGCCGTCGCGGGCAGCGCGGCCTGCGCTTCACCCTTGGGCATCACTTCGCCCTTGTAGACCCAGACCTTGACGCCGATCACGCCGTAGCTGGTTTTCGCCTCGCTGGTGCCGTAGTCGATGTCGGCACGCAGCGTGTGCAGCGGCACACGACCTTCGCGGTACCACTCGGTGCGGGCGATCTCGTGGCCGTTCAGGCGACCGGAACTCATGATCTTCACGCCCTGCGCGCCCAGACGCATCGCGTTCTGCATCGCGCGCTTCATGGCGCGGCGGAACATGATGCGCTTCTCGAGCTGCTGCGCGATCGAGTCGGCGACCAGCTGGGCATCGGTCTCGGGCTTGCGGATCTCTTCGATGTTCACGTGCACCTGCTGTACGCCCATGATGCGGCGCAGCTCGGCCTTTAGCGATTCGATCTCCTCGCCCTTCTTGCCGATCACCACGCCCGGCCGCGCCGAGAAGATGGTGATTCGCGCGTCCTTGGCGGGGCGCTCGATCAGCACCCGGCCCACGGAAGCGTGCGCGAGCTTCTTCTTCAGGAAGGTGCGTACCTTCACATCCTCGGCCAGCATGCCCGCGAAGCTGCGGTTGTTGGCGTACCACTTGGAGCTCCAGTTGCGGTTTACCGCGAGCCGGAAGCCGGTCGGATTTATTTTCTGTCCCATGTGCTAATCCCCGACCGTGACGTAGATGTGGCAGGAATGCCTGAGCACCCTGGTGCCGCGCCCCTTGGCGCGCGCATGGAAACGCCGCGCGAACGAGCCGCGCTCGACGTGGATCGTCTTCACCTTGAGCGAGTCGATGTCCGCGCCGTCGTTGTGCTCGGCGTTGGCGATCGCGGACTCCAGCAGCTTCTTGATCAGGGCCGCGCCGGCTTTCGGCGAGAAAGCAAGAATGTTGATCGCCTGGTCCACCTTCTTGCCGCGCACCAGATCCGCCACCAGGCGGCCTTTCTGGGCCGACAGGTGCGCGCCGCGCAGAGATGCTTTGGTTTCCATGTCGGCTCCTTACTTCTTCGCCGCTGGAGCAGCGGCAGGCGCGGCCGCCGGCGCTGCCGCGCCCGGGGCGGCCACCGGCGCCCTCGAAGCGGACTCCTCGGTGCGCTTGCCGGCCGCCGAGTGGCTCTTGAAGATGCGCGTCAGCGCGAACTCGCCGAGCTTGTGCCCGACCATGTTCTCGGTGACGTACACCGGCACGTGCTGCTTGCCGTTGTGCACGGCCAGGGTCAGGCCGACGAAATCCGGCATCACCGTCGAGCGGCGCGACCAGGTCTTGATCGGGCGCTTGTCGCTGGTATTGCGCGCCTTGTCGACCTTGGCCATGAGGTGGTAGTCCACGAAGGGACCTTTCTTGATTGAGCGGGACATTTTCTAGCCTTCCCTATTTCGTTCGACGGTCGCGGACGATCATCACCTGCGTCCGCTTATTGCGCCGGGTTTTGAAGCCCTTGGTCTGCACGCCCCATGGGGACACCGGGGGTCGCCCCGACGAGGTACGGCCTTCGCCGCCGCCGTGCGGGTGATCGATCGGGTTCATGGCCACGCCGCGCACCGTCGGCTTGACGCCGCGCCAGCGCTTGCGCCCGGCCTTGCCGATCGATTCCAGGTTGTGTTCTTCGTTGCCGACTTCACCGATGGTGGCGCGGCAATCGACGTGCACCTTGCGAATCTCGCCCGAGCGCAGCCGCAGCTGCGCGTACGAACCTTCGCGCGCCAGCAGCTGCGCCGAAGTGCCCGCGGAGCGGGCCATCTGCGCGCCCTTGCCCGGCAGCATCTCGATGCAGTGCACCGTGGTGCCGACCGGAATGCTCCTGAGCGGCAGCGTGTTGCCCGTCTTGATCGGCGCCTCCGCGCCGGAAACGAGCTGCGTGCCCGCGGTCAGGCCCTTGGGCGCGATGATGTAGCGGCGCTCGCCGTCGGCGTACAGCAGAAGGGCTAGGTGGGCGCTGCGGTTGGGGTCGTAGTCCAGCCGCTCGACGGTTGCCTGGATGCCGTCCTTGTCGCGGCGAAAATCGATGACGCGGTAGTGCTGCTTGTGGCCGCCGCCCTTGTGCCGCATCGTGATGCGGCCCAGGTTGTTGCGGCCGCTGCCGCGGTTCTGCTTCTCGACCAGCGGCCAGTGCGGTTCGCCCTTGTGCAGGTCGGGCGTGACCACTTTGACCAGCGCGCGGCGGCCGGGTGACGTGGGCTTTACCTTCATCAATGGCATGGCTTACTCCGTCACCGCAAAGTTGATTTCCTGGCCCACGGCCAGGCACACGTAGGCCTTCTTCCAGTTGTTGCGGCGGCCCATGAAGCGGCCGAAGCGCTTTTTCTTGCCCTTGACGCGGCTCACCGTGACCGAGTCGACCTTGGTTTTGAACAGCAGTTCCACCGCCGCCTTGATCTCCGGCTTGGTCGCCGCGTCGGCGACGCGGAACACGTACTGGCGGTTCTTGTCGGCGACGCGCGTGCTCTTTTCCGAAACCACCGGCGCGAGCAGCACCTGCATCAGCTGCTCGGCGTTGTATTTCTTCACCGCGGTCATTTGAACATCTCCTCGAGCTTGGCGAGCGCGCCTTTGGTCATCAGCACTGTCGGGTAGCGCACCAGCGCCACCGGATTCGCCTGCTTGGCCGCGATCACTTCCACGTTCGGCAGGTTGCGCGAGGACAGCGCAAGATTGCTGTCCGGCTCGGCGGTGATCACCAGCACCTGGTCGAAGCCCATCGACTTCACCTTCTGCGCGAGCAGCTTGGTCTTCGGATGCTCGACCTTGAACTCTTCGACCACGCGAATGCGGTCTTCGCGCGCGAGCTGCGACAGGATCGAGGCCATGCCGGCGCGGTACATCTTGCGATTCACCTTCTGCGAGAAATTCTCGTCAGGGGTGTTGGGAAAGATCTTGCCGCCGCCGCGCCACAGCGGGCTGGAGGTCATGCCGGCACGCGCGCGCCCGGTACCCTTCTGGCGCCAGGGCTTCTTGGTCGAGTGGCGCACTTCGCCGCGATCCTTCTGCTTGCGCGTGCCCATGCGCGCGTTCGCCGCATAGGAAATCACCAGCTGGTGGATCAGCGCTTCGTTGAAGTCGCGGCCGAAAATCTCGTCTTTCGCGGAAGTGGTGCCCGCCGAGCCCTTGTCGCCGCCTTTTTCGCTAATGAGTTTCAGTTCCATGGTCAGGCCTTCGCCTTCGCGCCCGGCTTCTGCTCGGCCGCTTTCTGAACCACTACCTTCTTCTGACCCTTCACCGCCGAGCGCACGATCACGTCGCGCCCGGAAAAGCCCGGCACCGAGCCTTTCACCATGAGCAGCTGGCGCTCGGCGTCGATGCGCACGACCGTGAGGTTCTGCGTGGTGCGCTTGACGTTTCCGAGATGGCCCGCCATGCGCTTGCCCGGGAACACGCGGCCCGGATCCTGACGCTGGCCGGTCGAGCCCTGCGCGCGGGTGGTGATCGAGTTGCCGTGGGTCTCGCGGTTCGAGGAGAAGTGGTGGCGCTTGATGACGCCGGCGAAGCCCTTGCCGATCGTCGTGCCCTGCACGTCCACCGTCTGGCCGACCTTGAAGATTTCGACGCCGATCTTGCCGCCGACCTTCAGCTCGGCGAGTTCCTTGGCTTCGGCGCGGAATTCGCGAAGCACATGGCCCGCTTCCACCGCCGCCTTGGCGAGGTGGCCGGCGAGCGACTTCTTCACGCGACTCGCGCGCCGCTTGCCGAACGCGACCTGGACGGCCAGATAGCCGTCCTTGTCAGTGCTCTTGATCTGCGTGATCCGGTTGTCGGAGACGTCAAGCACGGTCACCGGCTGGGCGTCGCCCTCGTCGGTGAAGATGCGCATCATGCCGACCTTGCGGCCGACCAGTCCTATCGTCATGACCACTTCTCCATCTTTTATGTTTGACCCCCTTCTTCCGGGGGCGCCGGCTCCTGTTGGCCGGCACTGCACTTGTTACCGCGATGCTGCTTTGCTTTCTGCTACTTGACCTTGATCTCAACGTCCACGCCGGCCGGCAGGTCGAGCTTCATCAGCGCGTCCACTGTCTTGTCCGTCGGGTCGATGATGTCCATCAGCCTCAGGTGCGTGCGGATCTCGAGCTGTTCGCGCGAGGTCTTGTCGGCATGCGGCGAGCGCAGCAGGTCGAAGCGCGCCTTGCGCGTCGGCAGCGGCACCGGGCCGCGAACCACCGCGCCGGTGCGCTTGGCGGTGTCGACGATCTCGAGCGCCGACTGATCGATCAACCGGTAGTCGAACGCCTTGAGGCGAATACGGATGCGTTGGCTTTCCATGTCTATTCGATGACCTTGGCGACGACGCCGGCGCCGACGGTCTTGCCGCCCTCGCGGATGGCAAAGCGCAGCCCCTGCTCCATCGCGATCGGGGTGATCAGCGTCACCACCATCTTGATGTTGTCCCCCGGCATCACCATCTC
>JANXUV010000147.1 GCA_025356085.1 Betaproteobacteria bacterium | reverse complement strand
CGTTGTGAATGAAGCATCCGCTGCGATTCCCTGCGGCGCCCCGCCGGCATCGACCACCGTCACGCCATGGACCTGCCGCAGCCACAAGGGATCCGCGGGCAGCTGCGCGCGCAGCGACTGCCTGCCCTGCTCGCTTTTCATGTCGCCGGATGCGCGCGTGGTGACCAGGCCGTGCACGCCCTGCGGTGCCGGCCAGTCAGGCAGGATCATTTCGTTTTTCACGCCTCAACATCGCCAGCAATTTCTTCATGTCGGCCGGAAGAGGCGCGCTCCACGCTTTGGTCTTGCCGCTGCGCGGATGGATCAATTCCAGTTCGGCCGCATGAAGCGCCTGGCGCGCAAATGCGAGGCCCGCGCGCGCGCCGCGGCGGTAGACCGGATCGCCGATCACCGGATGGCCGAGGTGCTGCAGGTGGACGCGAATCTGGTGCGTGCGGCCGGTCTCGAGGCGGCATTCCACCAGCGCGGCCACAATGGGGCCATACGCAAAACGTTCCAGCACGCGATAGTTGGTGCGCGCCTCCTTGCCGCCGTGCGTGACCGCCATGCGCGTGCGCAGGCGCGCGTCGCGGCCGACTGGCTCGTCGATGGTGCCGCGCCCCGGCGGCGCGCCGTGCACCAGCGCAAGATAGGTTCGCTTCACGCTGCGATCGGCGAGCTGCGCGGCGAGATTCGCCTGCGCGGTCAGGTTCTTCCCCACCACCATCAGGCCGCTGGTGTCCTTGTCGAGCCGGTGGACGATGCCGGCGCGCGGCACCTGGCGCAGCGCCGGCGCATGCGCCAGCAGCGCATTCATCAGCGTGCCGTCGGGATTGCCGGCGCCCGGATGCACGATCAGGCCCGCGGGCTTGTTGATCACCATCAGGTGCCGGTCCTCGAACACGATCGCCAGCGCCATGCGCTGCGCCGGCGGCGAGGAAGCGTCGGCTTCCGGCGGCGGCGAGAGCTCGACTTTCTCGCCGCCCATGGTCGTCGTGCTGCGATCCGCCTGCGCCCCGTCGACAAGAACCAGGCCCGCCTTGAGCCAGACTTGCAGGCGGTTGCGCGAATACTGGGAAAACATTTTCGCGAGCGCTACGTCTATCCGCAGCCCGGCGAGCGCATTCGGGACCACTGCGGCGGTATAATTTTTTCCCATGAATCGAAGTGTACTTGCTCTGTTGTTCCTCGCCGCCGCGCTGCTTTCCGGCTGCGGTATCTTCGGCAGCAACGACAAGGACGAGACTGTCGGCTGGTCGGCGCAAAAGCTCTACGGCGAAGCCAAGGACGCGATGGAGTCCAAGAGCTACGAAAAGGCCATCAAGTACCTGGAGAAGCTGGAGGCGCGCTATCCCTACGGCCGCTACGCGCAGCAGGCGCAGATCGATGTCGCCTACGCCTACTGGAAGGATGGCCAGCGCGCCTCGGCGATCGCGGCCTGCGACCGCTTCATCAAGCTCTATCCGAACAATGCCAGCGTGGATTACGCGTATTACCTGAAGGGCCTGGTCAATTTCAACGAGGACCAGGGCATCCTGACCATCATCGACAGCCCGGACATGACCGAGCGCGACTCGAAAGGCTCGCGCGAGTCCTTCGAGGCGTTCAAGGAGCTGGTGAACCGTTTCCCGGATTCGAAGTACGCGCCCGATTCGCGCGCACGCATGCGCTACCTGGTGAATTCGCTGGCGCAGTACGAAGTGCATGTGGCGCGCTACTACATGAAGCGCGGCGCCTACGTCGCCGCCGCCAATCGCGCCCAGTTCGCGGTGAAGAACTATCCGCAGGCGCCGGCGCTGGAGGAGGCGGTATTCATCATGGTCAAGGCCTACGACGCGCTCGGCATGACCGACCTGCGCGACGGTTCCGACCGCGTCATGCGCACGAACTTCCCCGAGAGCAAATACCTGACTGGCAAGGCGACGCGCAGCGCCGCCTGGTGGAAACTCTGGGACCCGGACTGGTAACTAGATCTTGATTTTCTCGTCCGCGATGTAATCGCGGATGACGGATGCCACATCGGCGTCCGGCTTGAAGCCCAGCGCCAGCGCGCGCGGCGTGCGGAAATTCACCGGCCAGGTTTTCACGATCGCCTGGATGCGCGCGTCGGCCTTGTAGACCACCCGCTTCGCCACCCCGTCGCCCGCCACCTGGCGCAGCGCATCCACCATCTGCGCCACGCTGGCGGTGATGCCGGGCAGGTTGAGCCACCGCTGCGTGCCCCAGGCCTCGGGCGGCAGTTCCCAGGCGTGGATGAATGCTTCCACCACCTTGCCGGGCGACAACAGCCAGACGCCGGTCTCGGGCGCCACCGGGCATTCCGACACCACGCCGTTGAGCGGCTCGCGGATGATGCCGCTCGCGAACGAGGACGCGGCCGCGTTCGGCTTGCCGGCGCGCACCACGATAGTCGGCAGCCTGAGCGAACGGCCGTCGAGAAAACCCTTGCGCGAATAGTCGGTGACCAGGTACTCGCCGATCACCTTCTGCGCGCCGTAGGAAGTCTGCGGGTTGGCGACCGTGGAATCATCCAGCGTCGCGGGAAGATCACCGCCGAAAGCAGCGACCGAACTCGTGTAGACGAGGCGTGGCGGCTTGGCGCACTTTCTCATCTGAGCCAGCAGCCGCTCCATGCCCTTGTAGTTGACACGCATGCCGAGATCGAAATCGGCTTCCGCCGCGCCGCTCACCACCGCCGCGAGATGGAACACCGCGTCGGTATCCGCCGGGCAGACGCCGGCGATGGTCGCGGCGTCGGAGACATCGCCTTTCACTGCTCTTACTTTCTGTAGATTCTCGACACCCGGGGGAAAAGCCCCATCCAGCAAGGTCATCGAAGAAATCTTCTTGCCGCCGAGTTGTCCGCGCGCGAGAAGGGTTTTCGCGAGTTTGAAGCCGAGGAAGCCGCCGCCGCCGGTGATGAGGATTTTCATGCCGGAATTCTAGCGAAGAACGCTTCCACGTCGGCGATTTCGCGGGTCTGTTTCATCGGCGGCAGGCTGGCGCGCACGGTACGGCCGTAACCCTTGCCGTACAGGCGCGGGTCGCACAGCACCAGCACGCCGCGGTCTTCTTCATCCCGGATCAGGCGGCCCGCGCCCTGCTTGAGCTGCAGCACCGCCCGCGGCAGCTGGTAGTCCATGAACGGATTGCCGCCTTCCTCGCGCAGGGCTTCGATGCGCGCGGCGAGTACAGGATCGTCGGGCGGTGTGAATGGCAGCTTGTCAATCAGCACCACCGACAGCGCCTCGCCGCGCACATCCACGCCCTCCCAGAACGAAGCCGCGCCGAGCAGCACCGCGTTGCCCAGGGCGCGAAACCTGACCAGCAGTTCGCTGCGCGGGCCGGTGCCCTGGACCAGCAGCGGGTAGGCGATCCTGTCCTTCAGCAGTTCGTGCGCGCGGCGCAGCGCGCGCAGCGAGGTGAACAGCAGGAATGCACGCCCGCGGCTCGCCTGCAGCACCGGCAGCGCCGCCTCGACCACCGCCTCGGTGTAGGAAGGATCGTTCGGATCGGACGGCAGGCCCTTCGGCGTATACAGCAGCGCCTGGCGCGCGAAATCGAAAGGACTCGGCCAAGTGTGCGCGGCGGCCTCCTCGATGCCGAGCTCGCGCTTGAAGTGCGAGAAGTCCTCGCCCATCGCCAGCGTCGCCGAGGTGAAGATCCAGGCGCGCGGATGGTCCAGCATCTGCTTGCGGAACAGCTCGGCCGGCACCAGCGGCGTCACGTGCAGCTGCAGCGACTGGCCGAAGACTTCGATCCAGCGCACTTCGTTTTTCGTTCCTTCTTCGACGATGCGCGCCAGCAGGGCGGCCGCTTCGCCAGCGCGCCTGGCGCACGAGCCCAGGCCCTCGGAGCGTTCCGCCTGTTCCGCCAGCGGCGCGCGGAGCGCTTCCAGCGCCTTGCCGAGCCCCTGCAGCGCGTCCGTGAATCCCGCCTCTCGCAGCGCCTGGTTCCATCCCAGGCGCTGTCCTTCCTTCGAAAAGCACAACCTGACATCACGCGCGGTCTTGTCCAGTTTCGACGCGATGCGATCCAATTCGGGCGAGGCGCCGCCGGCGGCGCGCAGCTCGAGCTTCGCGTCGCGCGCGAGTTCCACCATCTGCGCGGTGGACACCGTCTCGCCGAAGAACAGGCGCGCGGTTTCAGGCAGCTGATGCGCTTCGTCGAAAATCACCGTGTTGCAAGAGGGCAGCAGTTCAGAGATGCCTTCGTCGCGCAGCGCGACATCGGCGAAAAAGAGGTGATGGTTGACCACCACCACGTCCGCAGCCAGCGCGTTCTTGCGCGCGCGCATCACGAAGCAGTCCTTGTATTTCGGGCACTCCTGGCCGAGGCAATTCTCGCGCGTCGAGGTGGCGTGCTGCCAGACCGGCGCGTCTTCCGGCACCTCGGCGAGGTCGGCGCGGTCGCCGGTGATCGAGGTGGCGGCGAAATGCGCGATGCTGCGCAGCCGCGACACATCCTCGCGCGAGTCGAAGCGTCCGTCGACGCTCGCGTTTTCCAGGCGGTACAGGCAGACATAGTTGGCGCGCCCCTTGAGCAGCGCGGTGGTCGAGCCGGCGGCGAGCGCCTCGCGCACCGCGGGCAGATCGCGGTCGTAGAGCTGGTTCTGCAGGGTCTTGGTGCCGGTGGAGACGATCACCTTGCCGCCGGCGAGCAGCGCGGGAACGAGATAAGCGAAGGTCTTTCCGGTGCCGGTGCCGGCCTCGACCGCGAGCATGCTGCCCGACTCGATCGCATCCAGGATCGCCTGCGCCATTTCGATCTGCTGCCCGCGAGGGCGATAGCCCTCCACCTGCGCGGCAAGCGGGCCGTCCGCCGCGAACACGCGCTTAAGCGCGTCCTGCGCTTCGCGTTGCAGGGAGTTCAGCGCAGTTCCTCGACTTTCACCCAGATTCCGCGATTCCCCGTCGTGGCCTGTTCCCTGGACGAAAGGATTCCGCTATTGGAGCGCGACGACACGCTGCTCGCGCCGCCCAGTTCGATCCACTCGCCGAGCCGTCCGCTCACCGTGCTCACCGCGCGTTCGCCCTGGATTGCGCCGCCGCGGGTGAAGGCCTCCTGCTGGGCGCCGATGTCGAGGGTCACGTTATTTCCCGAAACCCTGGGCACGACGGCGATTCCAGTGCCCGCCTGCGCATAGCTCCGCGACTCGCCGGTCGAGATGGTGGCCTGCCCGCCCTCCAATACCTGGATGCGCTGGTCGACGCGCCCGTCCAGCGAGGAATGCGAATCTTCGATGCGCACATTGGCGCTCGAGCCGCGATTCGATACGCGCGCGTCGATTTCGACGCCGCTGCGCGCCGATTGCTGCGTATTGTCGAAGCGCACCGAGATCACGAGGCGCCGCGCGGGCTGGTCGATGGAATCGAGCACCGCGCGGATCTGGGCCAGGTTGCCGGCGCTGGTACGCACGATCAACTGGTTGTACTGGCCGGACAGCACGCCGCCGGGCTCGAGCAATGGCCGCAACACCGGAATGACCTGGTCGGCCGTCCGGTGCCGGAGCGAGATCACCTCCAGGGTGCCTTGGGCAAACGCCACTGAAACGAATAGCCAGGGCAGCAGGAAAATACGACTCATAAGTTAGTAGTTGCTCTCGGGCTCAATTTATATTAGATTACTTTAGTTATGGGTCGCAATATATTGTTTTATAGCGTTTTTTTATCTTCTATTTCGGGCTGCGGGTCATTTGGCCCTACCGCTCCGGCCCCCGTTCAGGCCTCGGTGGCGCCCGCCGCGGCTTCCCCCGCCACAGCAAGCCCGCAGCGCTCCGAAGCCTTGCTGCAGGCGCTGCTAGCGCTGGGACTCGACTACCGCTACGGCGGCAATTCTCCCGTCACCGGGTTCGACTGCAGCGGCCTGGTCGCGCACATCTACCTCGAGGCCTGGAACATCCGCCTGCCCCGAAATACGAGCGCGCAAAGCAAGACCGGAACGCCGGTGAGTCTAGCGGAACTGCAGGCGGGAGACCTCGTGTTCTACGACACGCTGAAGCGCCCGTATTCGCATGTCGGCATCTACATGGGCGACGGCAAGTTCGTACACGCGCCGAAGACCGGCGCGCAGGTCCGCATCGAGTCGATCAAGAGCGCGTACTGGTCGCAACGCTTTAACGGCGCACGGCGGATCGAACCGCCGCTTTGACTGCTGCGTAGCCGCTCCCCTGCAGGGCTAGCGCAGTTCCTTGATGGAAAAGTCCACCGGGATGTCCAGGGTGAAGGCCTTGCCACGCAGCGACGGCGGCACCACCACATGCGGATGCGCGGAGCGCAGCATCGTAAGCGCCTGATCGTCCAGCACCGCGCGGCCGGCGCTTTTCCTGACGATGATGGATGCGAGCGCGCCGTTCTCGGCGATCAGGATCCGCAGCTCGACGCGGCCTTCCCAGCCGTTGTCCTGCGCGATGCGCGGATAACGCTCGTAGCGCAGCGCCACCTCCATCAGCTCCAACCGGAAGCGCGCGATACTGCTCGGATCCGGGCCGCTGACCGTAGCGGCAACGGCCGCGGCCGGTTGGGCTTCCGCACTGGCGGCCGGCTGCGGCGGCGCGGCAGGCACCACCAGCGCTGGCTCGGCGGCCTGCTGCTGCCGCTGGACGCTAAGCACGGGAGTGACGGAAGGCTGCGGCTTCGCCGCGGGCCGGACAACTGGCGAGCTGGGCACCGGCGGCGGTTGCGGTTCGACTCTCGGCGGTTCGGGGACGGGCTCGGGTTTTACGAGGCGCGCGGTGAGCGGCGGCAGCTCGACGCGAGACTTGTCGAGCTCCCTCAAAAGGGGAAGGAAATACAAGATCAGTGCGTGCAGAACCAGCGAAGCCAGCACGGCCGCCCGGAGCAGCCGAAACTGACGATCGTCTACCCCCGCGCTGAAAGCGCCCGCCAGACTCGTTCGGGAGTGCATGGCATTTCGATGTGAGTGACGCCCTTCTCCGCCAGCGCATCCAGCACTGCGTGCACCACCGAGGGCACAGCGCCGATGGTGCCGAGTTCGCCGACGCCTTTGACGCCCAGCAGGTTGGTCTTGCAGGGCGCGCCTTCTTCGAAGCTGCTATTCATCGTCGGCATCTGGTCGGCGCGCGGCACGCCGTAGTCCATCAGCGAGCCGCTCAACAGCTGACCGCCTTCGTCATACACGACGTTTTCGGTCAGCGCCTGGCCGATGCCTTGCGCCATGCCGCCGTGCACCTGCCCCTCGACGATCATGTGGTTGATGATGCGCCCGATGTCGTCCACGCTGGTCATCGCGGCGACCTCGACGCTGCCGGTGTCGGGATCGATTTCCACTTCGCAGACCTGCGCTCCATTCGGCCAGGAGGGCGCCGACGGCGTTTCGGTGGCCGAGACGCGGATGCGCTTTTCCGGCTGGCGCACGGCGAGCGCGGCCAGATCGATCGCGCGGTCGGTGCCGGCAATGGCGAAGCGGCCGTCGCGGTACTCAATGTCGGGGGGCGCCGCCTCCAGCGCTTCCGCCGCCAGTTCCTTGCCGCGCGCGATCACCACGCGTCCCGCCGCCACCACCGCCGAGCCGCCGACGAAGGCCGAGCGCGAGCCGACGCTGCCCACGCCGTTCACGCGATCGGTGTCGCCTTGAATTATTTTTATTTTTGCCGGGGCAATTCCCAGGATTTCGACCACCAGCTGCGTGTAGCTCGTTTCCAGCCCCTGCCCCATCGCCATGGTGCCGGAGAATACCGTCACCGTGCCATCGGCGCCCACTTCGATGTCCACCGTCTCGGTTGGAATCGCGCCGGTCCATTCCAGGTAAATCGACAGGCCACGGCCACGCAATTTTCCGTCCTTTTGACTCAGTTTTTTTCTATCGTTGAAATTTTCCCAGTCCGAATACTTCAAGACCTTGTCCAGAACCTGAGCGAACACGCCGGAGTCGTATACATCGCCCATGTAAGTGCGGTACGGCAGCGCCGAGGGCGCGATGAGATTTCGCCTGCGGATCTCCGCGGAGTCCAGCTTCATCTCGCGCGCCGCCTGCTCGATAAGGCGCTCCATCAGGTAGTTCGCCTCCGGGCGCCCCGCGCCGCGATAGGCGCCGGTGGCCATGGTGTTGGTCAGCGCGCCGCGCGCCCGGTAGTCGACCGCGGGCACGTTGTAGGCCGTGGTCAGCACCTTGGGGCCGATGAATAACGGGATGATCGCGGTCGAGCCCACCGGCGTGGCGCCGAAATTGGCGACCACGCGGGCGCGCAGCCCGAGGATCCTGCCGTCCTTGTCGAGCGCGAGTTCGGCCTCATCGTGCTGGTCGCGGCCCATGTGCGCGGCGAGGAAATCCTCGCTGCGCTCGGCGCGCCACTTCACCGGGCGGCCGAGCTTGCGCGCCGCGTAGCACAGCACCGCGTCCTCGTTTGCGAGGCCCGTCTTCATGCCGAAGCCGCCGCCGATGTCGCCCACCACCACGCGGAATTCGTCTGGCTTGGCCTTGAACGCCGCCGCCAGCGACTCGCGCGCTCCGGTCGGGGTCTGATTCTGCGTGTACAGCGTCCAGCGATTGCTTTCGAACACGGCGAGCGAGCAGCGCGGCTCGAGCGCCATCGCGTTCAGGCGCTGGTTGTGCAGGGAAATTTTTGTCACGTGCGCGGCGCGCGCGAACGCCTCGTCGGTTTTCTTCGCATCGCCGTGCCGCGACACCGCGGACACGTTGCCCGTCGCGTCCGGCCAGAGCAGCGGCGCGCCGGCTTCCAGCGCGCGTTTCGCATCCGTCACGCAAGGCAGGTCCTGGTATTCCACCGCCACCAGTTCGGCCGCGTCCTGCGCCTGTTCGCGGGTTTCCGCGGCCACCGCCGCCACCTGCTGGCCGACGTAGTAGGCCTTGCCCTCGGCCAGCGGCGTGCGCGGCGGCGCCGCCATCGGCGAGCCGTCGGCGCGCTTGAACAGCGGCGGGAACGGAATGTGGCCGACGCCGTCCAGCTTCAGATCGGCCATCGACCAGGCGCCGACCACGCCCGGCGCGCCGCGCGCCGCCGCGAGGTCGACCGAGGCGATCGCCGCGTGCGCGTGCGGCGAGCGCACGAACACCAGCCACACCTGGCGCGGCAAGTTGCGGTCGTCGGTGTACAGACCCTTGCCGGCCAGCAGCCGGTCGTCTTCGAGGCGCTTCTGCGAACGCGAAGAGCCGAACTGCGCGGCGGCGGGATCGAATTGCGTGGCGGGAATGGTCGGTGCGTTCATGGGGAGTGGCGGAGAGGGAGTCTATATTTTTGCAATCCAAGGCGGTACGACGACGTTCTAACGTTCACTACTAACCGTCTGGGGTGGCAATAGCTCGGTGGATTCCCTTTAGCTCACTTCTTTGGGAGACACTCTGACAGAATGTCCTTTGCAGAACGAATGGCTTCTTCAGCTTGATTGACGCCAACAGATTCTTGAAGCTCATAGGATGCCAGTTCCCGAAGTGCCTTAAACATACGCATCTGACCACCGACGTATTTGCTGGTCGTGATCAGCGCATATGGCATTTTGGAATGGGGACACTCCAGCCTTTTTATTAAGGCGTCATGCGACCCAGTATTGCTTGTGGTCAGCTGGCTGCGCTCAGGCAAGCTTTCTTCAAACCGTCGCGCTGCGTGATATGCGGCGTAATACGCGTTTACGACAACAGAGCGATAGTCGACATCTGTTTGTGCCTTGGGTAGATATGCCTCGGCGTGGGCAAGAAAATCCTTCGGCCCTGGCACGTCAAGCGGCGGCCGGAAGTTCTATGTTTCGAACCGCCTTCGCGAATGAAGTAACAATTCCACCGGGAAAGGCGCCACCAGGAAGTCTTTCAACAACAAGCTTCAGTAATTCACGATTCATTTGATGAACTTCTTCGACCCCAGCATCAATGGGAAGTGAGAAGAACAAGTAAGGCAAATCCTCTGGGGGGCGCATGACCCGAAACTTGGTCACAAAAAAGTCGCCAGCAAACATGATTCTGTGCGCTCGCTGGACTTCGCCCATAAGGTCAAACACAGAAATTATGTCAGCGTCCTGTAGCGATCGCTCATCCATGACCTTCAGCGAGTTGTTGAGCAATGAAAAATCTACAGATGCCAGTTCTTCACGGAACATCTTTTGCGCTTCGATCAGTCCAACGGCAGTCTCGCGCAGATAACCCAACGAGATAGCTCTCTCCCAAACTTGCAGGAACTTCCCTCGCCTTGGAACAAGGAGCCAACTGCCTAGTTCGGCAGCACTCTTATACATCCCAACATTTGAAAGCGAAGTCCAGAACTCGAATTTGGTCGTAACCGGGTCGGGATGATCGAGCGCTTTCTTGAAGAACGTGAAGATCTGCTCGACTTCGCCACAGATGGCCGCTAATGCGCCGCGATGAATAAAAGCCCGTGCCGCTTCAATCTTTTGAAGTTTGTCGCAATCGTCACGGAGCGCCAGAATTTCAGGCGAGTTCCAGTCCCTGAATCTGTCGCTAGACCGAATCAGCTCATTGATCCCCTTGCTAATGTCTAAACCAATTGTCTGAGGGATACCGCTCATCTAGATTGCCTCTCGCCAATGTGGTGGCAGAAGATCTCGTTGCTTCTGCCGCCCACAGATCCGATATTCAATCGCGGATGGAGGTAGGGATATGGGTTGCGGCGAAAGTTCTTGCAGTGTTTTCACTAGATTCAGGTAGTTACACTACTTGTAATTGGCGGAGAGGGTGGGATTCGAACCCACGGAAAGCTTGCGCCTTCGCCTGATTTCGAGTCAGGTACATTAGACCACTCTGCCACCTCTCCGCGGCGGCACGAATTTTATCAGGCCGGGGCGAGTTTTTCGGTGCCGCCCATATAGCCGCGCAGCGCCGAGGGCACGGTGATCGAACCGTCGGCATTCTGGTAGTTCTCGAGGATGGCAATCAGCGTGCGGCCGACGGCGAGACCGGAGCCGTTCAGCGTGTGCAGCGGCTCGGGCTTGCCCTTCACGTTGCGGAAACGCGCCTGCATGCGGCGCGCCTGGAAAGCTTCGAAATTCGAGCAGGAGGAGATTTCGCGATAGGCGTTCTGCCCCGGCAGCCAGACTTCCAGGTCGTAGGTCTTGGCCGAGGAAAAGCCCATATCGCCGGTACATAGCGTGATCATGCGGTAAGGGAGTTCGAGCTTCCTCAGAATGGCCTCGGCATGCCCGGTCAGTTCCTCGTGCAAGGCCCAGGACCGCGAAGGGTGAACGATCTGCACGATCTCCACCTTGTCGAACTGGTGGTTGCGAATCATGCCGCGCGTGTCCTTGCCCGCCGAACCCGCCTCGGAGCGGAAGCAGGGCGAGTGGCAGACGTATTTGAGCGGCAGCTTCTCCAGCGGCACGATTTCGTCGCGCACGAAATTGGTGACCGGCACCTCGGCGGTCGGAATCAGGTACAGGTCGCGGCCTTCCAGCTTGAACAGATCGCCGCTGAACTTGGCGAGGCTGGTGACGCCGTCGGCGCATGCACCGCTCACAATGTACGGCGTGTAGACCTCGGTGTAGCCATGCTCGGTGGTATGCACGTCGAGCATGAACTGGGCGAGCGCGCGGTGCAACCGCGCCACCTGCCCCTTCATCACCACGAAGCGGGCACCGGCGAGCTTCGCGCCGGTATCGAAATCAAGGCCGTCGAGTCCCGCGCCGAGGTCGACATGGTCCTTCGGCGCGAACGGAAATTTCTTCGGTTCGCCCCAGCGCCGCACTTCGACGTTCTGCTCGGAAGAACTGCCCACTGGAACGCTTTCGTGCGGAATGTTCGGAATCAGCGACACGAACTCGCGCAGCTTCGCCTGCATCTCCTTGTTCTCGGATTCGAGGCCGTCGAGCTCTTTCCCGACATGAGAGCCCTGGGTCACCAGGAGATGCGCCCCGGTCTCGTCCTTTTTCGCCTTGGCCTGGCCAACCTGCTTTGCCAGGGCGTTGCGTTGAGCTTGCAATTGCTCGGTCTTGATCTGGATTTCTTTCCGCTTGTTTTCCAGAACGGAAAACGAAGATATATCCAGAACAAACCCACGCGTGGCGAGTCGCCTGGCGACCGCGTCGATGTCGTTCCTGAGCAATTGGATGTCGATCATTTTCGTTTCTTGCGTACTTCGTCGTTGCGCCGGCGCAATTCGTCCAGCTTTTCCCTGATTTTCCCTTCCAGCCCCCTTTCGGTCGGCCGGTACCAGCCCACTTCCGGCATGCCTTCCGGGAAGTAATTCTCGCCCGCGGCGAATGCATCCGCCTCGTCGTGCGCGTAGCGGTAGTCCTTGCCGTAGCCGAGGTCCTTCATCAGGCGTGTCGGCGCGTTGCGGATATGCGGCGGAACCGGCCGCGTGCCGTCTTGCGAGATAAAAGCGCGGGCAGAATTATAGGCGGCATAGACGGCGTTCGACTTGGCCGCCACAGCCATGTAGAGAACCGCTTCGGCGAGCGCCAATTCTCCTTCGGGCGAACCGAGCCGCTCGTAGGTTTCGGTCGCGTCCAGCGCGAGGCGCAGCGCGCGCGGATCGGCCAGGCCGACGTCCTCCACCGCCATGCGCACGATGCGGCGCGCGAGATAAAGGGGATCGGCGCCGCCGTCCAGCATGCGGAGCAGCCAGTAGAGCGAGGCGTCCGGGTCCGAGCCGCGCACCGACTTGTGCAGCGCCGAGATCTGGTCGTAGAACTGGTCGCCGCCCTTGTCGAAGCGGCGCAGATTCTTGGCGAGCGTGTCTTCGACAAAGGCGCCGTCGATCAGGCCGTCGGGTTTTACGTTGGTAAGGATCTCGACGGCATTCAACAACCGGCGCGCATCGCCATCGGCAAACCCGACCAGGCGGGCACGCGCACCTTCATCCAGTTTTATTTCAATTCTTGAAAGCAGATTCAAAAGATCAGACTCGGAAAGACTCTCCAGTACATACACAGTTGCCCGCGACAGCAGCGCCGAATTGACCTCGAAGGACGGGTTTTCCGTGGTCGCGCCGACGAAGGTGAACAGGCCACCCTCGACGAACGGCAGGAAGGCATCCTGCTGCCCCTTGTTGAAGCGGTGCACTTCGTCCACGAACAGGATGGTGCGCCGGCCGCTGGAGGCCAGCGTTTGCTCAGCGGCCTGCACCGCGTCGCGGATGTCCTTTATGCCGGAGAGCACCGCCGAGAGCGAGATGAATTCGGCGTCGAAAGTCTGCGCCATCAGGCGCGCGAGCGTTGTCTTGCCCGAGCCCGGCGGACCCCACAGGATCATCGAGTGCGGCTTGCCGGATTCGAAAGCGGCTCGCAGCGGCTTGCCGGGCCCGAGCAGGTGTTTCTGGCCTACGACATCGTCCAGCGTGCGCGGCCGGAGTTTCTCTGCGAGCGGCGCAACCGGGGAAGCCGGGTGTTTCGAGCCACCGAAGAGGTCAGTCCCCAAGGACATCCGCCCCTTTGGGCGGGGTGAAGCGGAAGGTCGCCGGATCGATCTGCGGATTGCGCTCCACGCTGGAGAAGCGCAGCACCGTGGTCTGGCCGAAGTAGTCGACAAGTTCCATGGCCTCGACGCCGCCGGTCGACATGCCAAGGCGCACCGTCTCGAAGCCGGCCTCTTTCTCGCGCGGCTTCGCTTCCATCCACTCCAGGCCGTCCCGGGTGCCGATCTCCTTCAATTCGAAGGATTTCTCGATGTCGGAGGCGCCCGCCAGCAGCGCCGCCGGCGTGGCGCCGAGCACGCGTGCCACCTTGCGCACGGTCACCTGGTTCAGGTCGGCGTCGTGGATCCAGACGCGCTCGCCGTCGCCGACGATCACCTGCTGCGGCTTGACGTAGGTCCAGCGAAAGCGTCCGGGGCGCAGGAACGCGAAGCTGCCCCTCGAGTCCTGCACCAGCTTGCCGGTCTTATCGTAGACCTTCTGCACGAAATCGCCGCGCGCCGCCTGCGTGGTGCGCACGTAGCTCTGGAAGCGTTCCAGGCTCGCGGCATTTGAATTTTCAAAAATCAGAAATAAAAATAAAGAGAAAAGAAACCTGTTCATTCCGCTACTCCATTTTTGCCGGAACGAGAACCTCGCGGTTGCCGTTGGACTGCATCGAGGAAACCAGCCCCGCGCGCTCCATGTCTTCGATCAGGCGCGCGGCGCGGTTGTAGCCGATCCGCAGGTGCCGCTGCACCAGCGAAATCGACGGGCGCCGGGTGCGCACGACAATTTCCACCGCCTGGTCATATAGAGCGTCCTTCTCGCCGGTAGGTTCCCCGTTCGGCCCCGGCCCGCCGTCCTCCGCCAGCGCGGGCTCGAGCACGTCCTCGATGTACTCAGGCTTGGCCAGGGATTTCAGATGTTCAACGACTTTATGCACTTCGTGGTCGGCGACGAAGGCGCCGTGAATGCGCTGCGGCAGGCCGGTGCCGGCCGGCAGGTAGAGCATGTCGCCGGAGCCCAGCAGCGCGTCCGCACCAGACTGGTCGAGGATGGTGCGCGAATCGACCTTCGAGGCCACCTGGAACGCGATGCGGGTCGGGATGTTGGCCTTGATCAGCCCGGTGATTACGTCCACCGACGGGCGCTGCGTCGCGAGGATCAGGTGGATGCCCGCGGCGCGCGCCTTCTGCGCGAGGCGCGCGATCAGCTCCTCGACTTTCTTGCCGGCGACCATCATCAGGTCGGCGAGCTCATCGATCACCACCACGATCAGCGGCATCGCCTGCAGCGGCTGCGGATTGCCGGATTCGATGGTAGCCGGGTCCTCCAGCTTGCGGCCCTGCTTCTCGGCGTCGGCGACCTTGTGGTTGTAGCCCGAAAGGTTGCGCACGCCGAGCCAGCTCATCAGCTTGTAGCGGCGGTCCATCTCGGCCACGCACCACTGCAGCGCGTTGGCCGCCTGCTTCATGTCGGTCACCACCGGCGCCAGCAGGTGCGGGATGTCCTGGTACACCGACAGCTCCAGCATCTTCGGATCGATCAGGATGAAGCGCACGTTCTTCGGCTCGGACTTGTAGAGCAGCGACAGGATCATGGCGTTGATCGCCACCGACTTGCCTGAGCCGGTGGTGCCCGCCACCAGCAAGTGCGGCATCTTCGCCAGGTCGGCCACCACCGGATTGCCGGCGATGTCCTTGCCCAGCGCCAGCGCCAGCGGCGAGTGCACGCCGTGATAGGTCTCGGAGCCGAGGATTTCGGTCAGGCGCACCATCTGCCGCACCGGGTTGGGGATTTCCAGTCCCATGCAGGACTTGCCGGGAATGGTCTCGACCACGCGGATCGCCACCACCGACAGGGCGCGCGCGAGATCCTTGATCAGGTTGACGATCTGGCTGCCCTTGACGCCGATCGCGGGCTCGATTTCGTAGCGCGTGATCACCGGGCCCGGGTAGGCCGCCAGCACTTTCACCGCGACGCCGAAATCCGACAGCTTCTTCTCGATCAGGCGCGAGGTAAATTCCAGCGTCTCGGCGCTGACGGTTTCCATCTCCTTCTCCGCCTCGTCCAGCAGCTTGAGCGGCGGCAGCGGCGTATCGGGCAGGTGCTCGAACAGCGGCGCCTGCTTTTCCTTCTGCACCCGCTCCGAGCGCTTGATCACCAGGGGCGGCGGCGCGATCACCACCGGCGGATGGCTTTCTTCCCGCTTGCGTTCGGCCAGCACCACGGTCTCGCGCACTTCGCGCGCCTGCTCGCCGATCTTCTCGTCCCGGCGCTTCTCCCAGGCGCCGCGTGCGAGCGCATACCCGGATTCAAGGAGGAAGCCCGTGACCTCGGCGATGCGCAGCCATGAAATGTTGCTGAACAGGCTCCAGCCGACAGCGATCGCCGACAGCGCGACCAGCGTCGCGCCTACAGGCCCGATGAAATTCTCCAAGGGCTTGCCCAGTACCGCGCCGACGATGCCGCCCGTGGTTTGCGGCAGCCCCGCGCCATAGCTTTTCATGCGCAGGTATTCCAGGGTAGCGCTCGCCACCAACAGCAGGCCGAAGCCCGCGATGGATAGCAACAGCGGCCGCGGCTCGATCTTCTCGGTGATTTCAATGCGGCGGTAGCCGCGCACCACCGTATACAGGCACAGCACCACCCACCAGAACGCAGACCAGCCGAAAATCGACAGCAGCACGTCGGAGAACCAGGCGCCGGCGCGGCCACCCGCGTTCTGCACCACCGCAGCCGTCGCGCTGCGCGACCATCCCGGATCGGTCGCGGCATGGGTAAGCAGGATCAGCAGCAGGTAGCCGGCGGCGGCGACCAACACCAGCCATTTCGCTTCGCGCAGCAGGCCGGCGAGTTTCGCCGGCAGGGGCGCCATACCCTGGCCCGCTCGGTTTGGCTGATTCTTGCGTGCTGCCGCCATGCCCATGTGCCCTGGTGTTACTCGCCCGGGCCGGCGAATCAATCCCGCAGCAAGATGGTGTCGCGCAGCACGATGGTCGAGCCCCGCATTTCGATGTAGCCGCCCATCTGCAGGTCCTTCATCACCCGGCTCACCATCTCGCGCGAAGCGCCGATCATCTTGGCGATGTCCTGCTTCGGCAGGCGCTTGGTGACCGTCTTCTGGCCGTTCACGTCCTCTGACATGTCGAGCAGCAGGCGCGCGACGCGGCCGTAGACATCCAGCAGCGCCAGGCTGCCGATCTTGCGGTCGGCCTCGCGCAGGCGCCGCACCAGCCCGCGCATCACCGCCATCGCCACGTCGACGTTCTCTGCCAGGCACCTTTTGAAGTCGCGCTTGGTGATCGACACCAGCTCGCAGGGCTCGATCGTCACCACGCTCGCCGAGCGCGGAGCGTCGTCGATCAGGCCCATTTCGCCGAAGAACTCGCCGGGCCCGATCAGGCTGAGGATCACTTCCTTGCCGTCGGCATCGCTCATCATCACCTTCAGGCGGCCGGAAATGACGATATAGAGGGAATCGATCTGGTCGCCCGCGGCCATGATCACCGAGGAGCGCGGCGCGCTGCGGCGCATGACCACGGTCACCAGCGTGCGCAGCTGCTCGTCGGGAAAGCTGGCGAACAGCGGCACCGATTTCAGCACGGTCGTCGAAACGGTGGTGGCCATCGCCGGCATCGGGTTTGCCCGCTTGTTTTGTGGGTGAAAGACCCCACTATGTTAGCAGAATCACTCCCTTATACTTTCGCCATGGACAACAACAACCAGCGCCATTCCCGCCTGCTGATTCTCGGCTCGGGCCCGGCCGGCTACACCGCCGCCGTCTACGCCGCGCGCGCCAACCTGAAGCCGCTGCTGCTAACCGGCATCGTGCAGGGCGGCCAGCTCACCACCACCACCGACGTGGACAACTGGCCCGCCGACGCCGACGGCATCCAGGGCCCGGAACTGATGACGCGCTTCCAGAAGCACGCCGAGCGCTTCGACACCGAGATCGTGCTCGACCACATCCACACCGTGAAGCTCGGCGAACGGCCGTTCGTGCTCGAAGGCGACGCCGCCACCTACACCTGCGACGCTCTGGTGATCGCCACCGGCGCCTCGGCGAAGTACCTCGGCATGCCGAGCGAGCAGAAGTTCATGGGCCAGGGCGTCTCGGCCTGCGCCACCTGCGACGGCTTCTTCTACAAGGGCAAGGAAGTGGCGGTGGTCGGCGGAGGCAATACCGCTGTCGAGGAAGCGCTCTACCTCGCCAACATCTGCAGCAAGGTGACCCTGGTGCACCGGCGCGACAAGTTCCGCGCCGAGAAAATCATGGTCGACAAGCTGATGAAGCGCGTCGCCGAAGGCAGGATCGCGCTGGAACTCGATTCGGCGCTCGACGAAGTGCTCGGCGACAAGACCGGGGTTACCGGTATTCGGATTTTGAATTTAAAAAATAACATTAGTAAAACCCCAGCGTTAAAAGGCCTGTTCATCGCCATCGGCCATACGCCCAATACGCAGATCTTCAATGGTCATCTGGACATGGAAAACGGCTATATCGTCACGCGCGGCGGCCGCGAAGGCGGCTCCACCGCGACCAGCATCCCGGGTGTGTTCGCCGCGGGCGACGTGCAGGACCACGTCTACCGCCAAGCGGTCACCAGCGCCGGCAGCGGCTGCATGGCAGCGCTGGACGCCGAGAAATTCCTCGATGACCTCGGATGACTTCAAGAAAGCAGTCGCCGATGTCGAGCCGCTCAAGCGGCGCAAGCGCGTCGAACTGAAGCGTCGCCCGGCTCCGCCGATCCCGCGGCAACGCGAGCGCGACGAAGCCGCCGCGCTCGCCGAAAGCCTGTCCGGCTGGTCGTCGGCTGACGACGCGCTCGAATCCGGCGAAGAACTCAGCTACCTGCGCGAAGGCATGGCGCGCCTGACGCTACGCAAGCTTCGGCGCGGAGAGTGGGCGATCCAGGACGGCGTGGACCTGCACGGCCTCACCCGCGAGCAGGCAGGCGCAATCGTCGTCGACTTCCTGAATCACTGCCTGGCGCGCGGCCTTCGCTGCGTGCGCATCGTGCACGGCAAGGGTCTCGGGATTCTGAAGGCGAAACTCGGGAAATGGCTGCCGCAGCGCGACGAGGTGCTCGCCTTTTGCCAGGCGCCCCAGAGCGAAGGCGGCAGCGGCGCGCTGCTGGTATTGCTGAAGGCTAAACGCTAAACGGCAGATTCGTTGGTTTCGCCGGTGCGGATGCGCACCACGTGCGACACGGAGGTGACGAAGATCTTGCCGTCGCCGATCTTGCCGGTGCGCGCCGATTTGACGATCGCCTCGATCGCCGGCTCGACCTGGCCGTCGGTGACCACCACCTCGATCTTTACCTTGGGCAGGAAATCCACGACATATTCAGCACCCCGATACAACTCGGTATGCCCCTTCTGGCGGCCGAAGCCCTTCACTTCGGTGACGGTCAGGCCGGTGACGCCGACCTCGGAGAGCGCCTCGCGCACTTCGTCGAGCTTGAACGGCTTCACGATCGCTTCGATTTTTTTCATGCTGAGCTCCTCGGCCGGTTCTGGCGGTAACGCCTAATTCTATAATGCCCCGATGGCAACCGAGCGCCTTCGAGTGGTCGAATCCCTCGCCGGCGTGCCGGCAGAGGCGTGGAATGCACTGTCTCAGGGGGATCCCTTCACTTCCCACGAGTTTCTGAGCGCGCTCATCGACACCGGCTGCGCCAGCGCGCGGACCGGATGGCGGCCGCAGATCATCCTGCTGGAAAGAGAAGGTCGCCTGGCAGGGGCGATGCCGCTTTTCCTCAAGTCGCACTCCTACGGCGAGTACGTGTTCGACTGGGCCTGGGCCGACGCCTACCAGCGCCACGGCCTCGAGTACTACCCGAAGCTGCTGTGCGCGGTGCCGTTCACGCCGGTCGGCGGCCCCCGCCTGCTGGCGGCGGGCGGCGCCGACCGCGCGCAGCTGCTGGCGGAGGCGCTGGAACTGGCGAAAGGCGTGTCGTCGCTGCACGTGCTGTTCCCGCCCGAGGCGCAAGCTGCGCAGATGCAGGACGCGGGAATGCTGCTGCGGCGCACCGTGCAGTTCCACTGGAACAACAACAACTACGCCGACTTTGACGACTTCCTTACCCGCATGACACGCCACCGGCGCAAGGTGATCCGCCAGGAGCGGCGCCGCGTGCACGAAGCAGGGATCGAATTCCGCTGGCTGCGCGGCGCGGAGATCGAGCGCCGGCACTGGGAATTCTTCGAACGCTGCTACCGGCGCACCTACGCCGCGCACCGCTCCAATCCCTATCTGAACCTGGAATTTTTCCTGCGGATCGGCGCCACGCTGCCGCAGCACTGCCTGATGATCCTGGCCCAGCGCGCGGGCAAGCCTGTCGCCGCGACGTTGAACGTACTCGGTGAAAACAAAATCTTCGGCAGATACTGGGGCGCGCAGGAACACATTCCCCTGCTCCACTTCGAATGCTGCTACTACCAGGCGATCGAGTACGCCATCGTCAACCGCCTGCAGCTGTTCGAGGGCGGCGCGCAGGGGGAACACAAGCTGTTCCGCGGGCTGCTGCCGGTGGAGACGCATTCGGCGCACTGGCTGGCGCACCCCTCCTTCGCCAGCGCCATCGAGGACTACCTGAAGCGCGAGAGCGCGGGCATCGCGCGCTATGTGGACGAATTAAACGAACATTCGCCGTTCAAAGACCCTGCGCCTTCTTGAATCGCGCGGCACCTTCGAGAATTTCCTTCTTTGCTGCCGCCGCGCCCACCCAGCCCCGCACCTTGACCCACTTGCCGGGTTCCAGGTCCTTGTAGTGCTTGAAAAAATGCGTGATCGCGTTCAGGCGCGCCGCCGGCAGATCGCGCGGCGAGCGGATGCCGCGGTACTGGCTGGTCAGCTTGTCGATCGGCACCGCCAGCAGCTTGGTGTCCTCACCCGCCTCGTCTTTCATGCGCAGCATGCCGACCGGCCGGCAGCGCACCACCACGCCGGTGATCAATGGAAACGGCGACAGCACCAGCACATCCACCGGATCGCCGTCGCCCGACAACGTGCGCGGCACGTAGCCGTAGTTGCAGGGGTAGTGCATCGCCGTGGACATGAAGCGGTCGACGAACACCGCCCCGGTCGTCTTGTCCACCTCGTACTTCACCGGGTCGGCGTTCATCGGAATCTCGATGATGACGTTGACGTCGTTCGGGACGCTGCGGCCGGCGGTCACCCGTTCCAGGTTCATGGCGCTGATCCTATAATCTTTTCTTTGAGGGGGAAACCATGAGGCTCAGGGGCAAGGTCGCCATCATAACGGGCGCAGGCAGCGGCTTCGGCGCCGGCATCGCCAAGCGCTTCGCAGAGGAAGGCGCCAAGGTTTTCGTCGTCGATATCGACGAGAAAAACGGCAGCCGGATTGCCGGGGAACTCAATTCACCATTTATCCAGGCCGATGTCACCCGCGGCGCGGACTGGGCGCGCCTGATCGCAGAGGCGAAAGGCGCGAATGTCATCGTTAACAACGCCGGCTGGACGCACCGGCGCAAGCCCTACGTGGAAGTGACGGAAGCCGAGTTCGACAAGGTCTACGCGGTCAATGTGAAAAGCATCTATCTTTCGGCGCTCCATGCGCTGCCCGCCTTCCGCAAGCTGGGCGGCGGCTGCTTCGTCAACATCGCCTCCACTGCCGGCCTGCGCCCGCGCCCGGGTCTCACCGTCTACAACAGCTCCAAAGGCGCGGTGATCCTGATGAGCAAATCCATGGCGGCCGAGTTCGGGCCGGACAAGGTACGCGTCAACTGCGTCAACCCGGTGTTCAGCCCGGATACGGCGCTGTCCGCCGAATTCGCCGGCGGCACCATTACCGACGAGGCAAGGAAGGCGTTCCTCGCGACCATCCCGCTCGGGCGCTTCTCCACCCCGCTGGACGTGGCCAATGCCTGCCTCTACTTGGCATCAGATGAAGCCGCGATGATCAGCGGCAGCTGCATCGAGGTGGACGGCGCCCGCTGCGTGTAACGCGCTAGCGCATTCCTGCTGACTACTTGAAGTCTGGCCCGATGCGGTCGAGCGCGTCGGTGACCAGGCAATCCGCGCCGACCGCCACCAGGCGGCGCGCCTCGGCCGGATCGTTCACGGTCCAGACCAGGATCCCGTAGCCGGCCTCGTGAATCTCGGCGGCCAGCTTCCCATTCAGCGATTGGTAGTTGCAGTGAACCGCCGTGCAGCCGAGCTGCTTCAGGATGCTGCGCCAGCCTTCGGGCAACGTGTCGCACAAGCCGCCCCGCGGCAATTCAGGCGCGGCTTCCTGCGCCGCCGCCAGCGCAACGGGCGAGAACGACGACAGCAGCGGCGCTATTGGCGCATCCTTCCAGAGCTCGCGCGTCATGCGCGCTACCGCGTCCCCCGTCGCCAGTTCGTGTCCCTTGGCGGGCTTGATTTCGACGTTGGCCCAGAGGCCCAGCGCGAGGCAAAGCCGAGCGGCTTCTTCGTAGGTTGGAATTTTTTCTTTTTCCTGAATGGTCAAGGCAGAAAGTTCGGCGTACGTCATCGCCGGCACCGATCCCTTGCCATTGGTGGTGCGGTCCACGGTTTCGTCGTGGATGATCACCGGCGTGCCGTCGCCCGCCAGCATGACGTCGAATTCGACGCCCTTGAAACCCATCGAAGCGCCCAGCCGGATCGCGCCCAGCGTGTTCTCAGGCGCGAGCGCGCCGCCGCCCCGGTGCGCGACGATCCTCGGATACGGCCAGTTCATTCCGGTCTCTTTTTTGCCTTTAACCGGACATACAGGATCTTCCAGACCCGGGCGACGACCTCTCCCGCCGCGTCCTTCACATCCACCTCGAATTCGGGAAAGATCTTTTCGCCGCTGGCCGCCTGGGCGCGGATCTCCGCAATGCGTTCCCCGGTCAGGCGGAAATGCGCCGACACCGTGCCGCGCCCTGGCGCCACGTACTCGATGCTGCCCGACTTGTCCCAGACCAGGTAGTTGCCGCCCAGGTTTTGCAGCAGCATGATCATGAAGAACGGATCGGTCATCGCGTACAGGCTGCCGCCGAAGTGCGTGCCGACGTAGTTCCGGTTGAAGCGGCCGAGACGCAGTTCCACCGTCGCTTCCCGGAAATCCTCCGCCAAACTCCGCACGCGGATGCCGGCGCCGAGGAACGGCGGCCAGAACCTCATCCCCCGGCTTAGCAGCCGGGCGCTCATTTTCATCGTTCGATTCGCTTCCCGCTGGCGGCATCGAACCAGTGTGCTTGCTCGGGTGCGAAGCGCACCGGCAGTCTGCCGTGCGACACCGGGGTCGCCGCCGCGAGGCGCACCACGGCCCGCGCATCTCCGCCCGCATTGCCGTACGCGAGCGTGTCCGCGCCCAGCGGCTCGATCACATCCACGTCGATGGTCAGCGAGGCGTCGCCTGCCGCGCAGGGCTCGAGATGCTCGGGCCGCACGCCGAGGATTTTCCCGTCGCGCGGGATCAGGTTCATTGGCGGTGAGCCGATGAAGCTCGCGACGAAAGTGGTGGCCGGCTTCGCATAGACTTCCAGCGGCGCGCCGATCTGCTCGGCGCGGCCGCCGTTCATGACGATCATGCGCTGCGCCAGCGTCATCGCCTCGACCTGGTCGTGGGTCACGTACAGGCTGGTGGTGCCGAGGCGCTTGTGCAGCGCCTGCAGTTCGCCGCGCATCTGCACGCGCAGCTTGGCGTCCAGGTTCGACAACGGCTCATCGAACAGGAACACCGCCGGCTCGCGCACGATGGCGCGTCCCATCGCGACACGCTGGCGCTGCCCGCCCGACAGCGCGCGCGGCTTGCGGTCGAGGTAGCTTTTCAGTTCGAGGATGTTCGCCGCCTTCTGCACGCGCGCATCGATTTCCTCCTTCGGAAAACCCTTGATGCGCAGCCCGTAGGACATATTGTCGTACACACTCATGTGCGGGTACAAGGCATAGTTCTGGAACACCATCGCGATGTCGCGGTCCTTGGGCTCCAGGTTGTTGACCACACGGCCGCCGATCGACACCTCGCCGGAAGTGATGGTCTCCAGCCCCGCCACCATCCGCAGCAGCGTCGATTTGCCGCAGCCCGAAGGGCCGAGGATGACGATGAACTCGCCGTCGGCGATCTCCATCGACACGCCATGGATCACCTGCAGATCGGCGGTGTAGCTCTTGCGCACATCTTTCAGCGATACGGCGGCCATTATTTCTCCGTCTCCACGAGTCCCTTGACGAACCAGCGCTGCATCAGCACCACCACCAGCGCCGGCGGCAGCATCGCCAGCATCGCCGTCGCCATCACCAGGTTCCACTCGGTGGCCGCGTCGCCCGTCATGATCATTCGCTTGATGCCGATCACCGTGGTGTACATGGACTCCTGCGTGGTGATCAGCAGCGGCCAGAGATACTGATTCCAGCCGTAGATGAACTGGATCACGAACAGGGCCGCGATAGTGGTCTTCGACAGCGGCAGCACCACGTCGAAGAAAAAGCGCATCGGCCCCGCGCCGTCGATGCGCGAGGCCTCCGCGAGCTCCTCGGGGATGGTGAGGAAGAACTGGCGGAACAGGAACGTGGCCGTCGCCGAGGCGATCAGCGGCACGGTCAGCCCGAGGTAGGAGTTCACCATGCCCAGGTCCGACACCACCTTGTAGGTCGGGATGATGCGCACTTCCACCGGCAGCATCAGCGTGATGAAGATCATCCAGAAGAAGAAATTGCGCAGCGGGAAGCGGAAATAGACGATGGCGAACGAGGCAATGACCGAGATGGCGATCTTGCCGACCGCGATGGCGATCGCCATCACCAGGCTGTTCAGCATCATGCGCCCCACCGGCGCCGACGCGCCCATGGTCGAGCCGGAGCTCAGCGCCTGCGAGTAGTTTTCGATCAGATGGCTGCCGGGCAGCAGCGGCATCGGCACCGTGAGGATCTGCTCGGCGGTGAGCGTCGAGGCGACGAAGGTGACGTACAGCGGGAAGGCGACCAGCGCCACGCCCGCGATCAGCACCGCGTGCGCGAGGAAAGTCAGCCAGGGGCGGTCTTCTACCATCAGTAGTTCACTTTGCGTTCGACGAAGCGGAACTGCACCACCGTCAGCGCGATGACGATCGCCATCAGCACCACCGACTGGGCGGAAGAGCCGCCGAGGTCGCCCGCTTTCACGCCGTCGTAGTAGACCTTGTAGACCAGAATCTGGGTCGCGCCGGCCGGCCCGCCCTGGGTGATCGAGTCGATCACGCCGAAGGTGTCGAAGAAGGCGTAGACGATGTTGACCACCAGCAGGAAAAAAGTGGTCGGCGACAGCAGCGGGAATACGATGTCGCGGAAGCGCCGGCCCGGCCCGGCGCCGTCGATGGCGGCCGCTTCGATCAGCGATTTCGGGATCGACTGCAGCCCGGCGAGGAAAAAGAGGAAGTTGTAGCTGATCTGCTTCCATACCGCCGCGACGATCACCAGGAACATCGCCTGGTCGCCATTCAGCACCCAGTCCCAGTTGTAGCCGGTCTTGCGCAGGAAGTACGACAGGATGCCGACCGAGGGCGCGAACAGGAACGCCCACAACGCGCCGGCGATGGCCGGCGCCACCGCGTAGGGCCAGATCAGCAGCGTCTTGTAGGCGAGCGCGCCGCGCACCACGCGGTCGGCGAACGTCGCCAGCACCAGCGAGATGGCGATGCCGGCGCCGGCAACGATGATGCTGAAAAACGCGGTGATCTTGAACGAGTCGAGGTAGTGGCTGTCGGCAAACAGCTCTGCGAAATTGCGCAGGCCGACGAACTCGGTCTTCAGCCCGAAGGCGTCCTGCACCTGGAACGAATACCAGACCGCCTGCACCGCGGGCCAGAAGAAGAACAGCACCGTGATGACGATCTGCGGGGCCACCAGGGCATACGGCAGCCACGCAGACCGGAAGACAACCCTCTTCTCCATCTGCTTACTGCTTGTTATTTATTCGCCGCCTCAAACTTGCGCAGGATCTCGTTGCCGCGCCTGTTCGCTTCGTCCATCGCGGTCTTGGCGTCCTTCTTGCCGGCGAACACGGCCTCCATCTCCTCCTCGATCACTTCGCGGCCCTGCACGAAGTTGCCGAAGCGCAATCCCTTGGAGTTGGCGGTCGGCGCCTTGTTGGTCAGCTCCTTCACCGCCATGTCGGCGCCCGGATTCTTGTCGTAGAAGCCCGAGGCGCGCGTCACCTCGTAGGCCTGCATCGTAATCGGAACGTAACCGGTGGCCGTATGCCAGTCCATCTGCACCGCAGGCTTGGACAGGTAGGCGAAGAACTTGGCCACGCCCTTGTAGTCGGCGGGCTTCTTGCCGCCCATCACCCACAGCGAGGCGCCGCCGATGATCGAGTTCTGCGGCGCGCCCTTCACCTCGTCGTGGTACGGGATGAAGTTGACCGACCAGTCGAACTTGGCGTTGCGACGGATGTTGGCCTGCGCGCCCGAGCTGGAGCTCATCATCGCGCACTCGCCGGTGTAGAACTTGGCCTCGGCCTGGTTGGTGCGGCCGGCGTAGGTGAAGGTGCCCTTCTTCGCCATGTCGCCCAGCATTGCCACGTGCCGCACGTGCAGCGGCGAGTTGATCTTGTACTCGGTGTCGAGCCCGGCCATGCCGTTCTCTTTGGTGCCGATCGGCACGTTGTGCCAGGCGCTCAGGTTCTCGATGTGCATCCAGGACGGCCAGCCGGTGGTGTAGACGCAGGCCTGGCCCGAGGCCTTGAGTTTGTCGGCGGCGGCGAGGACTTCATTCCAGGTCTTGGGCGCCTTGTTCGGATCGAGCCCCGCCTTCTTGAACATGTCCTTGTTGATGTAGAACAGCACCGTCGAGCTGTTGAACGGATACGACAGCATCTCGCCCTTGGTGTTGGTGTAGTAGCCGGCGACCGCGGGCAGGTAGGCCTTGGGCTCGAACGGCTCGCCCGCATCCTTCATTACCTGCGCCACCGGCACGATCGCCCCCTTGGCGGCCATCATGGTGGCGGTGCCGACCTCGAACACCTGCAGGATGTGCGGCGCATTGCCGGCGCGGAACGCGGCGATGGCGCCGGTCAGCGACTCCGGATAGGTGCCCTTGTACACCGGCACCACCTTGTATTCCTTCTGGCTGTTGTTGAATCCCGTCGCGAGCTCGTTCAGCTTGTCCCCCAGGGCGCCGGTCATGGAATGCCACCACTGGATTTCAGTCTGGGCTTGGGCGCCGGTCGAGAACAAGGCCGCAGCCGCCAGTGCAAGCGTCAGGTGTTTGATGCGCATCGGAATCTCCTGTGGTCCATCAGTTGGCAGAACCAGCGACTCTACGGCCGCCTTATTTCGGAAATACTACAAGAAACCACAAGAATTATCGCCTCTGGCGGTGCGCTGCTTCAAAACGGCGCAGCAACTGGTTGCCGCGGTCGGCGGCGCGGTCCAGCGCCAGCTTGGGCGGCACCTTGCCTTCCCAGACGGCTTCCAGCTCCTGCTCCAGGATCGCCCGTATCTCCGGGAATTCGCCCAGCCGGATGCCTCGGGATTCCTTGGACGGCTGACGGAGCAGCAGTTGCTTGATGGCAATCTCGTGCCCCGGGTTCTGGCGATAGAAACCGCTCTGGGCAGTGAGTTCGTAGGCGGCGCGCGTGACCGGCACGTAACCGGTGCTCTGGTGCCATTCCGCCTGCACTTCGGGGCGCGCGAGCCAGGCAAGGAATTTTGCCAGCGCGCGGTACTCGGTGGGCTTCTTGCCCCCCAGCGCCCACAGCCCGCCGCCGCCGATCAGCGTGTGATGCGGCGCGCCGCGGATGTCGTCGTAGTACGGCAGCTGCGCGACGCCGAAATCAAATTTGGCCTGCGCGCGCAGCTCCGCGTAGCTGGCCGAGGATGCGGTGACCATCGCGCATTCGCCGCGCGCGAAGCGCTGCTCGCCCTCGACGGTGCGCCCGCTGTAGGTGAAATAGCCGGCGCGCGACCAGGACGACAGGAACGACACATGGCGGATCATCAGGTGCGTGTTGAACATCAGCACCGCGTCCAGCCCGGCCAGGCCGTTGTCCTTGCTGGCGAAATCCTGGTTGTGCCAGGTGCTCATGTTCTCCATGTGCACCCAGGAAGGCCAACTGGTGGTGTAGGCGCATTCGTAGCCCGCCTCGAGCAGCGGGCCCATTGCCTTCGGCATCTCGTACCAGGTCTTCGGCGCGTTGTCGGGATCGAGCTTCGCCTTGCGAAAGGCGTCCTTGTTGTAGAACAGGATCGGCGTCGAGATATTGAATGGCAGCGCCTGCAGGTTGCCGTTGAGGTCGGCGAAGTAGCTGCCCACCGCCGGCAGGAACAGTTTGGCGTCGAT
>JANXUV010000143.1 GCA_025356085.1 Betaproteobacteria bacterium | reverse complement strand
GGACGCGTGATCGAAATCGTCGCCGAGCAGGAAAAAGTGCTGCATGTGGTGTGCGACACGCCGGCGGAACTCGCCAAGGCGGCCTACCACCTCGGCAACCGCCATGTGCCGGTGCAGGTAGGCGACGGCTTCCTGCGCCTGGCGGCCGATCACGTGCTGGAGGAAATGCTGAAGAAAATCGGCGCCGACGTGTCCTCAATGGAGGCCCCGTTCGAACCCGAGGCGGGGGCTTATGCTGGAGGTCATCATCAGCACGATGAGATGGGGCACGGCGGCAAGATCCACGATCACCACGAAGAACATGATCACGTTCACGACGAACACTGTGGGCACGATCACCCCCACAAATGAGCCTCGCCAAGCTTCTCCAGCTCGCGAGCCCGACCCTGCCGGTCGGCGCCTACAGCTATTCGGGCGGCCTTGAAGCTGCGGCGGAGGCTGGCGTGGTGACCGATGCCGCCAGCGCGGAGCGCTGGATCGGCGACGTGCTCGAATTTTCCATGGCTCGCATGGAAGCGCCGATGGTTCTGGCTTTTTTTTCCGGGAATTTTCATGAAGTAAACGACAAATTCTTGGCAACCCGCGAAACTGCCGAGTTGCGGGCCGAGACAGTGCAGATGGGTTATTCGCTGAACCGGCTGTTCAAGGACCTCGGGCTCGGCGAAGTGCCGGTCGAGGAGCCTTCCTTTCCGGCGGCATTCGCCTATGCGGCGGCGCGCTGGAATATCGAGCCGGAGGCCGCGCTGCAGGCCTACCTATGGGCCTGGCTCGAGAACCAGGTGATGGCCGCCGTGAAGGCGGTGCCGCTGGGGCAGACGGATGGACAGCGCATCCTGCTGTCGCTGGGAGATCGCATCGAAGGGCTGGTTAAAAAGGCCATGCAGATGAAAGACGAGGACATCGGTAATTTCGCGCCGGGGCTCGCAATGCTCTCCGCAAAGCACGAAACCCAATACAGCCGGCTGTTCCGCTCATGACTCTACGTGTAGGCATTGGCGGGCCGGTCGGTTCCGGCAAAACGGCGCTGACGCTGGCGCTGTGCAAGGAACTGCGCGGGCGCTTCAACATCGCCGTGGTCACCAACGACATCTACACAGAAGAGGATGCGCAATTCCTGGTGCGCAACGAGGCGCTGGCGCCCGAGCGCATCATCGGCGTCGAGACCGGCGGCTGCCCGCACACCGCGATCCGCGAGGACGCTTCGATCAATCTCGAGGCGGTGGCGCGGCTCAACCGGCGCTTCAAGGATCTCGATCTGATCCTGATCGAATCGGGCGGCGACAACCTCGCCGCCACCTTCAGCCCGGAACTCTCCGACCTGACGCTGTACGTGATCGACGTTGCCGCCGGCGACAAGATTCCGCGCAAGGGCGGGCCCGGCATCGTCAAGTCGGACCTGCTCGTCATCAACAAGATCGACCTCGCGCCCATGGTCGGCGCCTCGCTGGAAGTCATGGAACACGACGCGAAGAGGATGCGGGGCGCTCGGCCCTTCGTATTCTCCAACCTGAAGACCGGCCAGGGCCTCGGGACCATCGTCAAATTCATCGAAACGGAAGGAATGCTATGCGCAGCGCAGCCGCAGCTTTGATCGCTTTCTCGGGAGAACTTTTCGCGCATCCGGGCCACGGCGCGCCGGATGTGCACGTGCACGGCTGGGGCGTGGAGCATGTCCTGCTGCTGGTCGTGATTCTCGGAGTGCTGGCCTTTGCCGTAAGGAAGTGATTGGCCCCCTGCTGACGCAGGCAGTACACGACGCGCTGCGTGCAGGCGCGCAGACGGTCGAATGTTCGCTGGATCTCGATCGGACCCGCACCACCGTCGAGGTGGAAGACGCGGGCTGGACCTGGCAGGGCCGGCGCTATCCCTGGCTGGAGTCCTGCAAGGAAAGAACCATCTACCACTGGGCCGGCGAGGCGTTCGAGCCGGTGGCGCGCTATTCGGGATCGCTCATCAAGCTGGTGCCGACAGAGTGGGGAGCGCCGACCTTCGAGATCGACGGCATCAAGATGCTGCCGACCGCAAAGGTTTCCCCCTATGAGGACGCCGAACGCAAGGTGGCGCTGATCCAGCCGCGCGGCAAGGTGGTGCTGGACTGCTGCGGGGGGCTGGGTTATTTCGCCGCGCACTGCCTTGCGGGCGGGGCGAGGGAGGTGAAGTCCTTCGAGAAAAACGCGGACGTGCTCTGGTTGCGGAGCCTGAACCCCTGGTCGCCATCCATGCCGGTCGTGCACGGCGATATCGCGGAGCTGATCTCGCAGCTGCCCGACGCCTCGTTCGACGCGATCCTGCACGATCCGCCGCGCTTCGGCATCGCCGGCGAACTCTATTCGCAGGTCTTCTATGACCAGCTTGCCCGGGTGCTCAAGCGCAAGGGCAGGCTGTTCCACTACACAGGATCGCCGAACAGGCTGACCAGCGGCCGCGACGTGCCGGCGGAAGTCATGAAGCGCCTGAAGCTGGCGGGCTTTGCCACGGAGCTGAACGGCGACGGTGTCCTGGCGACAAGGAAGTAAAATGCCG
>JANXUV010000135.1 GCA_025356085.1 Betaproteobacteria bacterium | reverse complement strand
CCGAAAGAACCGAATGAGCGCCTCCCAGTCCGAAATGAGCGCGCAGCCGTCGTTGCTGATGGAAACCAACGCCGTACCTCGTTGCCCGCCAATCGCGTACAAGGTCCTGCCGTGCTCGAACTCGAACGAGCGGTTCCAGCCGTGCAGGCCTCGCCCTGGCCGCTCGGTCATGACGCCGAACCGGGCCTGCGTGACCTTGGAGAAGGCCTCAAGGAAAGCGGCTGGAGTACCGCTGCCGACCGGATAGGTGACGTTCAGCCAATCGGTGAACGCCGCGCGAGGATTCCCGTCCATGCGGGCGGAAGCCCCATCCGATCCTGATCCTTCCCCCCGTATTACCGTACGGGGGGACGGTGCGGGCGCCGGGCCGTCCCGACGTGATCCCTATTTCAGTAGCAGTTTGATTTAGAGCCCATCGCTGCAAACTGTACTCGATTCCTTTGCGCCTGAGTTCGCGAGCGAATTCAGGCGCGCCGCGTAGACGGCCGGCGGCAACCCGCCCAGATCCTTCTTGGGCCGGTCCTCGTTGTAGTCCCGGCGCCAGTCCTCGATGGCCATTCGCGCGTGCGCCAGGTTCGTGAACCAGTGTTCGTTCAGGCATTCGTCACGCAGCCGCCCGTTAAAGGATTCGACATAGGCGTTCTGGTTCGGCTTGCCCGGCTCGATGAAGCGCAGGTCCACGCTGTTCTCGTGCGCCCAGATCGCCATCGCGCGCCCGCAGAACTCCTTGCCGTTGTCCGAGCGGATCACCTTGGGCAGCCCGCGCTCGTGTTTGACCCTCTCTAGGATCCGCGCCACGTAGGCTCCCGAGATCGCCGTATCGGGCGTGATCGTCACTGACTCGTGCGTGGCATCGTCCACCACCGTCAAGCACTTCAACGACCGGCCATCGGCCAGCCGATCGAACACAAAGTCCATGCTCCAGACCTCATTGGCCCGGCTGGGCCGGATAAGCGGCTGGCGATCGCAGAGCGCAACCTTCTTCCTCTTGCGCTTTTGCACCATCAGGTTCTCCTCCCGGTACAACCGCCTGACCCGCTTCACGTTCACCTGCCAGCCTGCCTGGCGCAGCCGCAGGTGAATCATCCGGTAGCCGTGGCGCCGGTGCCGATGCGCCATCGCCACGATCCGCTCACGCAGCTCCCCGTTGCCATCGTCCCTGCGCGCATAGCGCAGCACGCTCGGGCTCATGCCCACCAGCTTCAATGCCCGGCGCTCGCTCATGCCCCGCCCTTGAGCAAACCGCACCAGCTCGCGCCTGGCTGGTACGGTCACCACTTTCGCCGCAGCGCATCACGGCTCACCTCCGCTTCCAGGAGCGTCTCGGCCAGCAGCTTCTTCAGCCGCGCATTCTCCGTCTCAAGGTGCTTCAGCCTCTTCGCATCGGGCACCGACATCCCGCCAAACTTCGCGCGCCACAGGTAGTAGCTCGCCTCCGAGAACCCGTGCCGCCGGCACAGATCCTTCACCGCCAGCCCCGCCTCAGCCTCCCGCAGAAACCCGATGATCTGCTCTTCCGAAAAGCGCTTCTTCATTGGTCCGATCTCCTCTGGTTGAAGTCGGACTCCAAAGCATATCGCTACTAAAATCGGGGATCACGTCGTGGCTCACCTGCCTGCCAGTTGCGCCTCAATGAACAGCCTTATCAGTGCTAGAGCACGATCCAAGTCGGGGCCCGGTTCATTGACAAAGTTATGCGGCGCCCCGGGCAGCACTTCAAGTTGAATTTTGCCCCCAGCGGCGCGGTACGTAGTGGCAAAACGTTGCTGTATAGCGGGCGAGACATTCGTGTCCTTAACGAAGCCAGCATCATCCGCGCCGCCTTGAAGCAACAGAATGGGCGGGAGGAATGCACTGTTGTCGCGACGCTCAAGTATCAATTGCGGATTGCCCTCCAAGATACTTCCCGGCAGCGAAAAGTACATATCGGTGTTCTTAACCGGTGCGGAATTCCCGCGCTCTTGAGAGTACGCGCGCCGGGCAAGCGGGTCGGCGATGGGATACGTGACGATGACGTAGTCAGCCAGCGCGCTATCGCGTGCACCCTCGGGAAGCGCCAACGCAGAATACTTAGGTTCCAGAGGGCGTAGAGCGTTCAGGAGGACAAGATGCCCTCCACTGGAAGAGCCTAGAACACCCAGCGGATAGGGCGCGCCATTGAACGTTGGAGCATTGGCGCGTACCCAGCGCATCGCATAGTTAACGTCCGCGACAGAATCCGGGTAATGGTGTACTGCGCTCTGGCGATAATCGACGGCTACCACGACGATTCCCGTTGCCGCTAGGGCTCTGTCCATGGCCGCGTGTTCACTACGAGTGATCTCGTCGCGCACCCATGCCCCGCCATGCACGTCCAACAGTATTGGGAAGGGTCCGGTTCCGTCAGGTTGGTAAACGGTTGCTTTGAAAGTCTTGCCGCCGACGTAGAGGTAGTCGACATCCTGGGCGCGGACGGCTAGTGGTCCGGTCAGGCGAAGCGTTGGTGAAGAGCGCACCGACGTCTGTGTGCAACCGAATAACGTGAGAGCCAATAGGATGACGCTGTAACAGCGCCTCGCACTTGAGCTAAAGAACATGCTCCTCCCCTGCCTGATACTGTTCTCGGGTGTCCGCATTGGGTCGTTTGTAATCATGTCGGGTATCGGCCAAGAGCGGACATGGCGCTTTAACTGTTCGCCGGTTTCCGTTTCGACGCCAACATCGGCCGACTTCTGCTTTTCATCAGATTGAGTAGGTGAGCCACCTCATGGCTTACTAACTCCTCGGTCTCCGCAAAACCGAGCAATAAAACGACCGGTCGCCGCGCCCTAGATTGCACCATCAATTGGCCCAGTAGTTTCGCGGCGGTCTCACAGTCCTTGAATTGCAGCCTGAGACATCTACGCACTCCGGCAGCCAGGAGATCGGCTACTTGCACGCCTTCACTTCGCTTTGAATCCTCAAACTTTAAGTCTTCGTGAATCAGCTTTCCGAGATTAAGGGCTGGGCCGTTGCCCCTTCGCTCAATTCCATAGGTGTCCTTTAGGTACGTCGGCTCTTCACCCGCCGGATAGTTAAAGCGGTCGAACGATCTGTAGTCAGCCCCAACGAGCGCTGGCATCGGCTCCCGCAATCCAATGCTTTGCAGAATGGGTGGCGTCAACGTCGAAAACGCCTTTTCGTATTCTGTTTGAATAGAGTTCTTCTGGTCGATACGCCACCGAAATCTTCCCAGAGATTTTGGCAATCGCTGAACGAAGT
>JANXUV010000094.1 GCA_025356085.1 Betaproteobacteria bacterium | reverse complement strand
ATGCCGGCCGCGCCGGCCACCAGCGCGCCCCAGGTCTTGGCGTGCGGGCGCGGCGTACCGGTGGTGCCGGAGGTGAACAGGATGACCGCGAGCTGGTCGCGCGGGATCGAGGGCGGCGGCGCCGATTGGCCCTGCTCCACGGCGACGTCGGCGTCCGCGAGCGTGTAGGCACCCGCATGGCTCACGCCGAGTTCGCGCATCACTTTCACCGCGCGGCTTTGCGGCAGCAGGGTGATGGTTCCTTTCATCAGGGTGGCCGCGAATCCGGTCAGGAAATTAAGCCGGTCTTCGCAGGCGTTGATGCAGTGGCCGCCTTGCGGCAGGCGGCAGGCGAGCGCGGCCGCCGCGCCAAGGAAGCGTTCGATCGCCATCGGCTGGCCACCGCGCCAGCCCATGGTCGCGCCGGGCGCAAAGCCCCGCACCAAGGGGTCCGCTTCGCTCATCGGCGGGCGAACAGGTTTGCGCTGCGGACGTTTCGCAGCAGCGCCGTGAGCGATGCGTGGCGGTAGTGTCGGAAGCGCACGCGCCGGTAGAGATATTCGCCGACGAACAGCGCGCCGACCATGGCGTAGAAGACAACGTTGCTGAACAGCGACCAGGTCTCCAGCGGCGCCCAGAGTGCGAGCGCCAGGGCGAGGGCGGCCAGTGCCGCAAGCAGGATCGTCCACAGCCAGGTAACCACCCGCGCATGCTGTGCCAAGTCGGCGGGCACGGTGCCGCCCTGCTCGATCCGCGCATAGATGCCGATGACGGGCTCATGCCCGGGGCGCAGGCTTGCGCCGAAGAATGCCGCGAAGGCCGCGTTGAGGATGACCGGCGGGGCGAACAGCAGCAGCTGCGGGGCGTATAGCATCGTCGCCGCCAGCAGCGCGGCGAATCCGGCGGCGAGAAGTACGGCGGCCTGGCGGCCGTCAGCGATGGCCCAGATCAGCGCGCCCAGCGCAATCGCCGCCGCGGTCACCCGGGCGGGCCATTCAGGCCCGGCAAAGAGGATCGCGGCGTGCAGGGAAAGGGGCCAAGCACAGGCCAGCAGCAGGACGGATCTGCGGATCCAAGCCCGATCGGCGCGAGGCATGGAATTACTTGGTGCGGTGTCGCGCGATATGGCCGGAGAAGGCGCGCAGCGAAGAAAAGATCCGCCGATTGTCGGGATCGTCGGAACGCAGAGAGAAACCGTAATTTTGCGAGACCGCCAGCGCGATCTCGAGCAGGTCGATCGAGTCCAGGCCGAGGCCTTCGCCGAACAACGGCGCCATCGGATCCACATGCTCGGGCGGGCAATCCAGGTTGACGACCTCGGCGATCAGCCGCGCGATCTCGAGCTCGAAGGCCTGGGGATCGATTGCCTGGCTGCTGCCTGGGAGTACGCTTGCCATTAAATGAACCTGCGCATTAGAGCGCTCGCAATTGGGCCTGGATCGCCTTGTCAAGATTCTGCACCCAGCTGTTGTAATTGGGGTGGATGGTCTTATCCGCCTCGCTGTAATTCAGGTTGACGCTGCTCAGATACGAGATGTTGTAGGTCTTCAAGTCGTAGGTGATGCCGACACTGGCATGGTGCTTGTTGCGGACATTGATCACGGCTTCCATGTTGCCGCGCCCCTTCGGGGTCATCTGCCAGCCTAGCGTCCCGCCCGCCCGCAACATGGCCTTCTCGATGTTCTCCATCGTTGTTGCTGGACCCTGCGGAATCGGCGCTCCCTGCACGTTGATGACCGGCAGGCTGGAACGACCAAACGCCGTGGATAGCACAAGCACAGCCGCCAACGCTGCAATGCCTTGAATTGCCTTGTGAATCATGTGTTATCCCCCACGTAAACAACGACTGCGACTATAGAGGAGTGGCGAGGGAAAATCAACGAACGAAGCGCCTGCGCAGCCGCAGCTTGAAGAAGTTACCGCAGCATCGCCAATTCGTATGTGCGGGGGCGCACTTAGGCGCCAGACGGACTATTTGGCGAGCGCCTTCATGGCCTGCTCGAGGCCGCCGATGGTGGTCGGGTACATGCGGTTGTTCATCAGTTCCTTCACGATCTGGATCGACTGCCGGTAGGGCCAGACTTCCTCCGGTTCCGGGTTGAGCCAGATGCACTTCGAGTAGACGTCGGTGAAGCGCTTCACCCACACCGCGCCGGCTTCCTCGTTGAAGTACTCCACCGAGCCGCCCGGCTGCAGGATTTCGTAGGGGCTCATGGTCGCGTCGCCGACAAAGATCACCTTGTAGTCGTGGCCGTACTTGTGCAGCAGGTCCCAAGTGCGGGTGCGCTCCGAGTGCCGGCGGCGGTTGTCCTTCCACACGAAGTCGTACATGCAGTTGTGGAAGTAGTAGAACTCGAGGTGCTTGAACTCGGTTTTCGAGGCCGAAAACAGCTCCTCGGCCAGCTTGATGTGGTCGTCCATGGTGCCGCCTATGTCCATCAGCATCAACACCTTGATGGCGTTGCGGCGTTCCGGCCGCATGTGGATGTCGAGGTAGGCTTTCCTTGCCGTGCTGCTGATCGTATTGTCGAGATCGAATTCCTCGAGCGCGCCCTGGCGGGCGAATTTGCGCAGGCGCCGCAGCGCTACCTTGATATTGCGGGTGCCGAGCTCGACCGAGTCGTCGAGGTTGCGGTACTCGCGCTGGTCCCAGACTTTGACCGCACTGCGGTTGCGGCTCTTGTCCTGGCCGATGCGGATGCCTTCCGGGTTGTAACCGTAGGCGCCGAACGGCGAGGTGCCGCCGGTGCCGATCCACTTCGAGCCGCCCTGGTGGCGCGCCTTCTGCTCCTCAAGCCGCTGCTTGAGCGTCTCCATCAGCTTTTCCCAGCCGCCCATGGCCGCGATCTGCTTTTTCTCCTCCTCGGTCAGCGTCAGCTCGACCTGCTTGAGCAGCCATTCGAGCGGGATCTGCGCTTCGATGCCTGGGACCGCCTGCACGCCGTCCCAGAACTCGGCGAAGGCGCGGTCGAATTTGTCAAAGTTCGCCTCGTCCTTCACCAGAGACGTGCGCGACAGATAGTAGAACTCGTTGATATCCGGGCCGATGACATTGCGCTCCATCGCCTCGAGCAGCGTCAGGTACTCCTTGATGGAGACCGGCAGCCTGTGCGACTTCAGCTTGAGGAAGAAGTCGATCAGCACGAGGCTAGGCGCCCTTGGCGCGCGTCATGAAGACCAGCCGCTCGAACAGGTGCACGTCCTGCTCGTTTTTCAGCAACGCACCGTGCAGCGGCGGGATGATGGTCTTGCGGTCCTTGGAGCGTAGTGCGTCCGGGCCGATATCCTCGGCCAGCAGCAGCTTCAGCCAGTCGAGCAGCTCGGAGGTGGAGGGTTTCTTCTTCATGCCGGGCACCTCGCGCACCTCGAAGAACACCTCCATCGCCTCCTTGAGCAGCGATTTCTTCAGGTTGGGGTAGTGCACCTGCACGATCTTCTCCATCGTTTCCTTGTCGGGGAAGCGGATGTAGTGGAAGAAGCAGCGGCGCAGGAAGGCGTCGGGCAGCTCTTTCTCGTTGTTGGAGGTGATGAAGACGATCGGCCGTTGCTTGGCCTTGACCAGTTCGCGCGTCTCGTAGACGTAGAACTCCATGCGGTCCAGCTCGCGCAGCAGGTCGTTCGGAAACTCGATGTCGGCCTTGTCCACCTCGTCGATCAGCAGCACGCAGGGCTTGTCCTGCGTGAAAGCCTGCCACAGCATGCCCTTGATGATGTAGTTGTTGATATCGTGCACCTTCGCGTCGCCGAGCTGCGAATCGCGCAGCCGGCTCACCGCGTCGTATTCGTACAGGCCTTGCTGCGCCTTGGTGGTGGACTTGATGTGCCATTCCAGCAGCGGCACGCCCAGCGACTTGGCCACCTGGACGGCGAGCATGGTCTTGCCGGTGCCGGGCTCGCCCTTGACCAGCAGGGGACGCTGCAGCGTGATCGCCGCGTTGACCGCCAGCGTGAGGTCGTCGGTGGAAACGTAGTCTGCGGAACCGGTGAAGCGCATCGGGAACCCTTGGCCAAAATCGCATTATAATCGCCCCGTTATTTCAACAACTCCGCCTCGGAGCGAAACAGAGAATGCGTCCATCCAGAATAATCCTGCTTGCTGCCCTGGCCCTCACCGCAATGCCGGTGCTGGCCCAGCAGCCCGCCCTGGTGGGCGACCCCGCCGAGGCGCACAAGAAAATCGCCATGTGCGAGGGCTGCCACGGCATTCCGGGCTACCGCACCGCGTATCCCGAGGTCTACCACGTGCCCAAGCTGGGCGGGCAGGGCGAGGCTTATATTGCTAACGCACTGCACGCATACAAGGCCGGGCAGCGCAAGCATCCGTCCATGCGCGGCATTGCCGCCAGCTTGAGCGACAAGGACATCGCCGATCTCGCCGCCTACTATGCCAGGGGGCACAAATGAAAATTCTCCTGGTGCTGGCGGCGGCTTTCGCGCTCTGCGGCAACGCCTGGGCGGGCGGCAATGCGGCTAACGGCAAGGCAATTTCCGAAAAAGTCTGTGCCGCCTGCCATGGCGTTGACGGCGCCAAGCCGGCCACGCCCGACAATCCGATCCTCGCCGGCCAGTACGACGATTTCATCGTCAAGGCGCTGCGGGACTACAAGTCGGGCAAGCGGTCCAATCCGGTCATGAAGGCCATGGCCGACCCCTTGAGCAGGAAAGACATCGACGACCTGGCCGCCTGGTTTTCCAGCCAGCATTCGACGCTGCACTTCCAGCGCTGACCCGGTCGCGCTAGCGCGCTCTTTTTCCCAGGCAGTCGAGATAGAACCCCGCATCCGGCGGGGTTTTGTCTTTCTGGGCCCGCCACACCATTTCGGCCAGGCATTCCAGCGCCTCGTGCAGTGCGTCGTGGCGCTCGCCGGCCTTCGCGAGCAACGCGGCGAAACGCTGCGCGATGCCCGCCGGCTGGTCGATGGACAGCTGCTCCTCCAGGGCGAGGTGCAGGCTCATGTGCAGGAAGGGATTGGATTCGTCGGTGTAGTCCTTCGATTTGTTTTTATTCATATCAATTAAAAACTGATGATATTCCGGGTGCAGAAGAATCACTTCCAGACCTAGCGTCTCCAGGCCCGCGAGCGGCATCCCGGCGCGGTATTTGCGCCAGGTTTCGAAGAAAAACTCTCTGACCTGATCGCGTGAAGGTTCAAACATCCTTGGTCTTCGGCTTGTACTCGCACAGGTCGCGAATCAGGCAGCCAGTGCATTTCGGCGTCCGGGCGACGCAGGTGTAGCGCCCGTGCAGGATCAGCCAGTGGTGCGCGTGCTGCATGAACTCGGGCGGCACGAACTTCACCAGCTTCAGCTCCACTTCTAGCGGGTCCTTGCCCGGCGCGATGCCGGTGCGATTCGAGACCCGGAAGATGTGCGTGTCCACCGCCATCGTCGGCTGGCCGAAGGCGACGTTGAGGACCACGTTGGCCGTCTTGCGGCCGACGCCGGGCAGGCCTTCCAGTTCTTCGCGGGTGTGGGGTACTTCGCCGTCATGCTTTTCAAGAATTATTTTTGACAGGGCAATCACATTCTTCGCCTTGGTCCGGAACAGGCCTATGGCTTTAATGTAATCGGTGAGTTTTTCTTCTCCCATCCGGTAAATTTGAGCGGGAGTGCCTGCGACAGGAAATAGCTTCGCCGTGGCGAGGTTCACCGACTTGTCCGTCGCCTGCGCCGACAGGACCACCGATACGAGCAGTTCGAACGGCGTGCGGTAGACGAGTTCGGTCTTCGGGTGCGGCTCGGCCACGCGGAAGCGGTCGAAGATCTCCCTCCGTTTCTCAGCATTCATTTTTGCGTTTGAGCGCGGCGGCGATGACGGCTTTGCGGTCAGGGGCCGCTATTTTCTGTTCTTCGTCAAGAATTCGTTTCTTCAGGACCGCCGCGCGCCGCTTCGCGCCCGCGGCATCCGCCTCGGTCCAAGGACCGGGCGCTGCAACCACGTCGATGCAGTCCACCGGGCAGGCTGGCAGGCAAAGCTCGCACCCCGTGCAGTAGGCGGCGATCACGGTGTGCATGAAGCCCTGCGCGCCCGCGATCGCATCGACAGGGCAGGCGTCGATGCAGCGCGCGCAGCCGATGCAGCGGGCTTCGTCGACCAGGGCGACGGAGAAGCGCTTCACAGGGGGTGAAACGCACGCCCGGTGTCGCGGGCGAGAAATTCGTGCGTAACCTTCCCGTTTTTCACCTGGATGCCCGTTTTCAGGACATCGGAAATGACGTTGCGTGAAAGCTGGAAGACGAAGGGCAGGACGGCCTTCTCCAGCGCCAGGCTCGCGGTGCGCGACGCAGCGGCAGGCATGTTCGGCACGCAGTAGTGCACCACGCCTTCTTCGACGTAGACGGGATCGCTGTGGCTGGTGGGCCGCGAAGTCTCGGCGATGCCGCCCTGATCGATGCCGACGTCCACCAGCGCGGAGCCCGGCCGCATGGTGCGCAACATGGCGCGCGTGATCAGCTTCGGCGACATCTGTCCGGGCGTCAGCACGCCGCCGATGACCAGGTCTGCCGCGGAAACATCAAAGGATGGGTTGCTTTTGAATCTCACGCCGGGAAATTCCTTTCTCAACGCAGGAAAGCGGTGCTCGCTTTTCGCGATTACCGTCACCGAAGCGCCGATGCCATGCGCGACAGTCAGGGCATTCGAACCGACATTTCCGGCCCCGAAGATCACCACATTTCCCGGCGACACCCCGGCCGCGCCGGACAGCAGCACGCCGCTGCCGCCATTTTGCTTCTGCAGGCACCAGGCGCCGACCTGGACCGCGAGGCGGCCGGCAATGGCCGACATCGGCGAGAGAATCGGCAGGCCGCTAGACTGCCCGACGGTCTCGAAGGCAATAAATGTCGCGCCGCTCGCCAGCGCCGCGTCTAGCAAGGCCGGCTCCGGGCCGAAGTGCTGGAAGCTGAACACGGTCTGCCCCGGCTGCGGCCTGCGGTACTCGGGTTCCTGCAGCTCTTTGACTTTGACGACGAGCTCGGCGTCCCACGGGTTGCCTCGCCTTGCATTTGCCGCAATAAATTCCTCATCGGAAAACCCGACGCCCAAGCCCAATCCGGGCTCCACGATCACTTCGTGTCCGGCCCGCACCAGTTCGCCGACGCCCGCAGGCGTCAGCGCGGTGCGGAACTCGCCGTCCTTGATCTCGCGAGGCAGGCCGATACGCATTCGGACACCAATTCGGGGCCGCGATAGATGAGGCCCGAGTAGATCTGCACCAGCGAGGCGCCGGCGTCGAGTTTCTCGGCGGCATCGGCGCCCGACAGGATGCCGCCGACGCCGATCAGGGGAATCTCGTTTTTTAATTCTTTGGAAAGTATTCTCAACACATGGGTCGAGCGTTCGCGCAGCGGCGCGCCCGACAGACCGCCTTGCTCGTCTGCATGAGACAGGCCGCTCACGCCTTCCCGCGTCACGGTGGTGTTCGTCGCGACGAGGCCGTCGATGCCTTCGCGCCGCGCGACCGTCGCGATGTCGCGAATCTGCGCGTCATCCAGGTCGGGAGCGATCTTCAGCGCGATTGCTACGTTGCGGCCGTGCTTTTGACGAAGTTGTTCACGTTTTTGTTTTACCCGTTTGATGAGATTTTCAAGAAACTCCGCACCCTGGAGATCCCGCAACCCAACGGTGTTGGGTGAGGAAATATTGAGCGCGACGTAGTCCGCAAGCGGATACAGCTTTTCCAGGCAGATCTCGTAGTCGTCGGCGGCCTTGTCGTTCGGCGTGTCCTTGTTTTTTCCGATGTTCACTCCTACGACGCATTTCTTCGCGGAACGGGAAAGATTAGAAATAAATTCTTCAACCCCCACGCTATTCAATCCATATCTGTTGATGATGGCGTTGGCTTGCGGAATCCGGAACAGGCGCGGACGCGGATTGCCGGGCTGCGGGCGCGGCGTCACGCCACCCAGTTCGAGGAAGCCGAAACCGAGCGAAACGAGCGCCTCGACATGCTCGGCGTGCTTGTCGAGGCCGGCGGCAAGGCCGACCGGATTGGGGAAGTCCAGCCCCATCACGCGCACGGGGCAGGCGGGCGGCTTCGCGGCGAGCAGGCCGGCGATTCCGGAGAACCTCAGCGCAAGGCTATGGGCTGTTTCCGGGTCCAGCGCGAAGAGGAGAGGGCGCGCCAGCGCATACAGCATCGCTAGTCCAGGTCCCCGGGCGCGAGGCGCCGCCACTCGCCGCCGATGAAGCCCTCGATCGGCATGAAGTGCGACTTGTAGGCCATCTTCGGGCTTTCCTTGATCCAGTAGCCGAGGTACAGGTAGGGCAGCTCGAGCGCGCGGCAGGCCTCGATCTGCCAGATCACGTTGAAGGTGCCGTAGCTCGCGCTCCGGTGGTCAGGCTCGAAGAAGGTGTAAACCGAGGACAGGCCGTCGGGCAGGTAATCCACGATCGACACCATCACCAGCTGGCCGTTGTCGCGGAACTCCACCAGGCGCGTGTCCACGCGGCTCTGCAGCAGGAAGTGCGAGTACTGGTCGCGGCTGTCGTTGTCCATGCCGCCGCCGGAATGGCGCCGCGACTGGTAGCGCAGGTAGAGCGCGTAGTGCTCGAGCCGGAATTTGAGCGGCTGCGCCTGCGATGCGAGTTCGGCATGCAGGTTCCAGGCGCGCCGCTGCGAGCGGCCGGCGACGAATTCCTGCACCGGGATGCGCACCGGCACGCAGGCGCGGCAGCTGTCGCAGTGCGGGCGGTAGGTGAAGATGCCGCTGCGGCGGAAGCCGGCTTTCACCAGCTCGCCGTAGAGCTCGGTGTTGATCAGGTGGCTGGGCGTCGCCACCTGGGAGCGCGCCATGCGCTCGGGCAGGTAGCTGCACGGGTAGGGCGCGGTTACGTAGAACTGCAGTACCGCATGCGGCAGGTCGTTAAGTCGGGACATGCGCCCCTAGTCTACCAATGCGGCGACGCGGCGTAAAAACTCCCGTCGTGAAATCTCCCTTGCGCCCAGAGAGGCCAGCAGCGGGGTGCGCTGCTGGCAATCGATGAGCGGCATGTCCCGCCGGCGCAGATCTTCCACCAGGCCCACCAGCGCCACCTTGGATGCGTCGGTTTCGGTCGAGAACATGGACTCGCCGTAGAACATCCGGCCGATGGCCACGCCGTAGAGCCCGCCGACCAGCTTGCCGTCGCGCCAGGTCTCGAAGGAACGCGCGTGTCCGGCGCGGTGCAGGGCGAGGTAGGCCTTTCGCATGGCGGGGCCGAGCCAGGTTCCCGCCCCGTCCTTTCTTGTTTTTGAGCAGTTCAATAGAACTTTCTCAAAACAAGTGTCTATACGGACCTCAAATCCCTTGTTGCGGAGGTTCTTGGCCAGCGAGCGCGAGACCTTCAGCTCCTCGCAGAACAGCACCATGCGCGGATCGGGCGACCACCAGAGGATGGGTTCGGCGCCGGAGTACCACGGGAAGATGCCGTGCCGGTAGGCATCGAGCAGCCGCTCCGCCGACAGGTCGGCGCCGGCGCAGAGCAGGCCGTTGGGATCCTTGAATGCTGTCTCTGGCGACGGAAAGGGATCGCCCCTTTCCAGCCACTTCAGCATTTGACCTGTTGCCGGCAGTAGTTCTCGAGTTCGGTGACCACGCAGGTGGCGGCCGCCGGCACGCGCGCGGCGGCGCCCTCCAGCGCGAGCTTCATCTCGTATTTGGCGAAAAACTGGTTGAACATCTCGCCGCCGAGCGTGCCAACGGCCGCCAGTTCATCGCTCTTCGGGTCGTGCTCGAGCAGGATCGCGGCCAGCGGCTGCGGCGCGGGCCCCGCCAGCACGCGCGCGCCCTCGGCCGGATCGTACTGGCTGTGCTCGGCGCAGCAATGGATCACGTTGCCGAGCTTGTTGCGCGCGCTCTTCTCGGTGCGGTAGCTGATGAAGCTGATCTCTTTCGTCGGGTAGGCGAGCTGGTGCGCGCAGATCGCCGAGTAGGCGACGATCGAGCGCCGCGGCCCGACGCCTCCCTTCCACTCGTAGCCGCGCTGGTCGGCGGTGGCCAGGCGCGTTGCCCGGGCTGCTCGCCCCAGGTTCAGCAGGAAGCAGGGCGTGGTCGAAAAGGGATAGTGGAAGATGAAGTTGCGGTCCGCCGGCAGGCTGGACGCCTTGAGCGGCGCGCCGCTGCTGGTGACCAGCTTCGCCCGGCCGTAGAATGCGGGCGCGGCATCCGCAGCGGCAAGGTCGCCCGCTGCGGCGGCAGCCGTGGCGGCGCAGACCTTGATGAACTCGCGGCGCTGCATTGCTACAAATTGTAGCCCTTCTCGTTGTGCTCCACGGTGTCCAGGCCTTCGGTTTCCTGGTCTGGGCTGACGCGCATGCCGGTCATCGCGTCGGTCAGCTTGAGCAATCCCCAGGTGACGAGGCCCGACCAGGCGCCCACGGCGGCGATGCCTGTCAATTGCGTGACGACCTGGCTGCCCATGCTGACGTTGGCGGGGTAGCCGACGCCGCCCAGCGAGGTGGCGGCGAACACGCCGGTCAGCAGAGTGCCCAGGATGCCGCCCACGCCGTGCACCGGCGTGACATCGAGCGAGTCGTCGATCTTCAGCGAGCGCTTCATCCAGCTGGTGGCGAAGAAGCAGGCCACGCCGCCGATGCCGCCGATGGCGATCGCGCCCATCGGGCCGACGAAACCAGAGGCGGGCGTGATGGTGCCGAGGCCGGCCACCATGCCAGTAACGATGCCGAGCATCGATGGCTTGCCGTAGCGCAGGGTCTCGCAGAACAGCCAGGTCAGCGCGCCGGTCGCCGCGCCGATGTGCGTGACCAGCATCGCCATGCCCGCGGAACCGTCGGCGGCGAGCGCGCTGCCGGCATTGAAGCCGAACCAGCCCACCCACAGCATGCAGGCGCCGGTGACGGTCATGGTCATGTTGTGCGGCGGCATCGCGGATTCGGGAAAGCCGCGGCGGCGGCCGAGCACCAGCGCGCAGACCAGCGCCGCCATGCCGGCGTTCAGGTGGACCACGGTGCCGCCGGCGAAATCCATCAGGCCCATTTTCTGCAGCCAGCCGTCGCCCCATACCCAGTGCGCGACCGGGCAATACACCAGCAGCAGCCACAGCAGGCTGAACACCAGCATGCCCATGAAGCGCACCCGCTCGGCATAGGCGCCGATCACCAGTGCCGGCGTGATAATCGCGAAAGTCATCTGGAACATCGCGAACACGCTCTCCGGAATGCTGCCTTTGAGCGTGGCGACGCCGATGCCGGCAAGGAAGCTCTTGTCCCAGCCGCCGTACCAGTCGTTGAGCGTGCCGCCGTCCCCGAAGGCGAGGCTGTAGCCGGCCACCACCCAAGCCAGCGTCACCATGCAGGTGATTGCGAAGCACTGCATCAGTACTGAGAGGACGTTTTTCGCGCGCACCAGGCCGGCATAGAACAGCGCCAGCCCGGGCAGCGTCATGAACAGCACCAGCACTGAAGCGGTGATCATCCATGCCGTATTGGCGGGATCCAGCTTTACGGGTTCGGCCGCCCCAACAAGGGGCGTATAGGTCAACAACAGTGCAAAAAACATTTTTCCAAAGGACACGGATCCCCTCCCAAGTTGGTGCATAGAGCACCAAATGGAAGCATACCCGAGTTATTTTATGTCTTCAGCGTGAAATCCGAAGGCGCCGCGGGCGTGATCGGCGAACCAGTGCTTGAGCGTCACGCCCACGGTTCGGAACGCGATGTCCTTCCAGGGCAGCTTCGACTCTTCGAACAGTGCGACTTCCAGGCTTTCGACGCCAGGCTTGAATTCCAGGTCGAGCAGGCGGGCGCGGTAAAAAACGTGCACCTGGTTTACATACGGCACCGAAATCATGCTGAAGACGGATTCCAGCTCGATGTTCGCGCCGGCTTCCTCCAGCGTTTCGCGCGCCGCGGCTTCGCCAGTGGATTCGCCGTTTTCCATGAAGCCGGCCGGCAGCGTCCAGTAGCCGTAGCGCGGCTCTATGGCGCGCCGGCACAGCAGCAGCCGCGCCTGCCCGCCTTCCTCCCACACGGGGATGGTGCCCAGCACCAATTTTGGATTGACATAGTGGATGCTGCCGCAGGCGTCGCAGATATCGCGCGGCAGCGAGTCGCCCGGCGGCACGCGCCTGACGACCGGTTCGCCGCAGTTAGAGCAGAATTTCATCGAGCGATTTCACGATGCGGTCGGGCTGGAATCCCAGGCGGTCCAGCGGCGCGCCGGCGCGGTTGATCCAGTACACGGTGAAGCCGAAGGACTTCGCGCCCAGCGCGTCCCAGCAGTTGGACGATACGAAGCCGATCTCTTCCTTCGGCGTCTTCAGCCGGTCCACCGCGAGCTGGTAGACCTCGGGGGCCGGCTTGTAGACCTTCAGTTCGTCCACGCTCAGTACCGCGTCGAACGAGAGTCCGGATTGCGCGACCAGCGGGTCAAGCATGTCGGGCGAGCCGTTGCTGAGAATGGCGCGTTTGGTTTTGAGCTTCTTCATTGCATTGGATACTTCCGGGTAGAGCGCGAGCTTGCGGTACTCGTCCATCAGCGCCTGCTTTTCTTGCTCGCCGATCTTTAATCCCAGCAGTTCGCAGGAATAAACCAGGGCATCCCCGGTCACCTGCGAAAACGGCGCGTAGCGGCGCATCAGGCTGCGCTGCCAGGTGTATTCGAGTTGTCTCGCGCGCCAGGTCTGCGACAGCAGCGCGCCCTTGCCGGGCCACAGGGCCTCGCAACGCGCCTGCACCGAATGCACGTTGAACAAGGTTCCATAGGCATCAAAGACGAGAGCGTGCGGCATGCGTAAGCGTCGGTATCCTCAGGGAAATTCAGAAACAATGGTAAACTGCGCCGGGACGATGGGCAAAGCCATTATCGGGGAGTGGTTCTGGCGCTTTCTGGCGGCCGTGATGCTATTCGCTGTGGGCTGGACGATGTGGATTTTCACGCAGCTTAACCCGCCGCAGCTGATCACGACCGCCGCGTTCGAGGCCGCCGCCAAGGCGAAGGTCGATCCGCAGCAAAGCACGCAGGGCGTGATCGTGCCCGCTTCAGCCACGGAACCGGCCAAGGACCAGCCCAAAGAGGCGCCCAAAGAGCCGCCGGTCAATGCGGACAAGCTGAAATTCTCGGATTCGCTTTCGACGACCGAAACACCGCCCGGAACGACGCCCGCAAAGCAGTGATCAATCGCTACGGCGAGCTGTACCGCAGCTGGCGCTGGGACGTACCCGAGCGCCTCAACATCGCGCAGGTCTGCTGCAGCCGCTGGGCCGAGGACCGCTCCCGTTTCGCGCTCTACTGGGAAGACGAGTCCGGAGAAACGGCGAAGTACACCTTCTGGGACATCCAGCGCGAGGCCAACCGCCTGTCGAACGCACTGGCGGCGCTGGGCGTCAAGCGCGGCGACCGCGTCGCGCTGATCCTGCCGCAGCGCCCGGAGATGGCGATCGCCTACATGGCGATTTTCCAGATGGGCGCCATCGCCTTGCCGCTGTCGCACCTGTTCGGCCCCGATGCGCTCGAATACCGCATGGAATTCGCCGGTGCGAGCGTGGTGTTCGTCGAGCCGACGACGATTGCGAATCTTTGGGCGGCGAAAGACAAGCTTTCGCACCTGAAGCACGTGATTGGGGTGGGGGGCGCGAAGGAGGCAGGGGTTCATGCTTACGAAGACCTGATTCAGAAAGGCAGTTCCAAGTTCAAGGCTGAAGGCACTTCTTCAAGCGACCCCGCACTCATCATCTACACCAGCGGCACCACCGGCCCGCCCAAGGGCGCGCTGGAGGCGCACCGGCTGATCATCGGCAACCTGCCGGGGTTCGTCTATTCGCATGACTTCTTTCCGCAGCCGGGGGACATGTTCTGGTCGCCGGCCGACTGGGCCTGGGCGGGCGGCCTGATGGATGCGCTGCTGCCGGCCTGGTATTTCGGCATGCCGATCCTCGGCTACCGCGGGCGCTTCGACGCGGAGCGCGCGTACTACCTGCTGGAAAAATATGGGGTGAGGAACTCTTTTCTTTTTCCCACGGCTTTGAAGTTGATGATGAAAGCATTTCCAACCCCCCGGTCACGCTTCAATCTTTCACTGCGCTCCATCATGAGCGCCGGCGAATCCGTGGGCGTGACGGTGATCGATTGGGCGCGCGAGCAACTCGGCGTCACCATCAATGAGATGTTCGGCCAGACCGAGATCAACTATGTGGTCGGCAACTGTCAGGCGGCCTGGCCGGTGAAGCCCGGTTCCATCGGCCGGCCGTATCCGGGCCACGAGGTCGCGATCATCAACGAGCAGGGCGTCGAAGTTCCGCGCGGAGAACTTGGCGAGATCGCGGTGAAGAAAACGCATCTTGGTCAACCTGATCCGGTGTTCTTCCTCGAATACTGGAAGAATCCAGGCGCGACGAAAGAGAAATTCGTCGGTGACTGGGGCCTCACCGGCGACCAGGGCCGCATGGATGACGACGGCTATCTCTGGTACCAGGGGCGCTCGGACGACGTCATCAAGTCCTCCGGCTACCGCATCGGGCCCGCGGAGATCGAGTCCTGCATCGTCAAGCATCCGGCGGTCGCGAACGCGGCGGTGATCGGCAAGCCCGACGCCGAGCGCGGCCACATCGTCAAGGCGTTCGTCGTCCTGCAGCCTGGGCAGAAGGCCTCGCAGGCGCTGATCGACGAGATCCAGGCGCACGTGCGCGGCCGGTTGGCGCCGTACGAGTACCCGAAGGAAATCGAGTTCATCGACGTGCTTCCGATGACCACCACTGGCAAGGTGCAGAGGAAGGAACTGCGCAAGCGCGAGGAAGCCAAACTCGCTGCGAGCAAGTGACCCGGCTTGTTTTGCTGGGCGGCGGCCACGCCCACGCCGTGGTTCTGCGGAAATTCCGGGACTTCGTCTCGAAGAACCTCGACGTCGTGCTCGTCAACGAAAGTCCGATCCACACCTATTCGGGGATGGTGCCCGGCGTCATCGCCGGGCATTACGCCGCCCCTGACGCGCAAATCGACCTCGCGCGCCTGGCGCGGGACGCGGGCGCGCAATTCATCCCGGGCCGCGTGCTGCGCCTCGATCCGGCGCAAAAGAAGGTAATGCTCGAGGGCGGTGATGCGCTCGACTACAACGTGGTATCGCTCAACCTCGGCTCCGTGTCCGCCGGACTGCCCGCGCACGCGATCGCGGTAAAACCGTTCGAAGGATTCTTCGCGCGCTGGCGCGAACTAATCGAAAAAGGACCCAATGCGCCACGCATCGCGGTCGCCGGCGCGGGCGCCGGTGGCGTTGAACTGGCGATGGCGATGACGTTTGCGCTGAGGGGACGGGGGGAGGTGGTCCTGTTCTCGGACCGGCAGGTACTCCCGCCGGCGGTATGGGTAAGAGTTCGCCCTGTGCTGGAAAGGCTGGGCATCGGCTTGCGTACAACTGCGCCGGAAGATTTCGACGCCACCTTCTGGGTCACTGGCGCCTCTGCGTTGCCGCTGCTGCGCGAATCGGGACTGAAGACCGATGCGCGGGGCTACGTGCTGGTGGATGCTAGGCTGCGCAGCGTCTCGCATCCGGACGTTTTCGCGGCGGGCGACAATGCCTCGCTGGAAGGCGCCGATCTGCCGAAGTCAGGCGTCTACGCGGTGCGCCAGGGCGCAGTGCTGGCGGAAAACCTGAAGCGAGTGGTGCGCGGCATGCCGATGCTCGACTACGTGCCGCAAAAAACCAGCCTGTCCCTGATCAGCTGCGGCGCCAAATACGCCATCGCCAGCCGCGGTCCCTGGTCCGCCGAAGGAATGTGGGTGTGGTGGTGGAAAAACTGGCTGGACCGGCGCTGGGTGGCGAAGTTCAGGTAGCTTTGTTTGCGACGAGGATTTTTCCTTCGCATTCCACCGCGAGCTCGTTGCGCTGGTTGGTCGCCTGTCCCGTCATCACGAAAATGCCGCCCTTGTGCTTGGGCTTGTCGATCTTCTCCGTCACCGTCCACTTCGTCGCCAGCGTGTCGCCCGCGCGCACGGGGGCCTTGAAGCGGCAGGTGTGCTCGAGGTAGGCGATCGCAGTGCCCGCAAAGTAATTTCCGACCGGCGCCGATACCAGCGCGCTGGTGAAGGGTCCGTGCAGAATGCGGCCGCCGAACATGGATTTCTTCGCGAACTCCTCGTCCACGTGCAGCGGATTGAAATCGCCGAACATGCCCGAGCCCAGCACGATGTGCGTCTCGGTGACGGTGAGGCTGCTGCCGAAGCTGTCGCCGACCTTCACCTCGTCGTACCACTTGCCGTGAAATACCATGTGTTTCCTCGCAAGGCGGACGGTAAACTTCGGGACCTTGAAAATGCCTGGCGCCCCAGAGACGAATCGAACGTCCGACCTGCCCCTTAGGAGGGGGCTGCTCTATCCACTGAGCTACCGGGGCGTAAACAGGGATTTTACTCGCATGAGAATGTTCTTTTTTTCGGTGCTGTTCTGCGCTACACAAGCCTGGGCTTGGGACGACGGCACCACGCCGTTCGTGGTGTCGCCGGATGCGGTGGTG
>JANXUV010000071.1 GCA_025356085.1 Betaproteobacteria bacterium | reverse complement strand
CTGGAGAACCCCGACATCCGCCAGGGCATCAAGGATTACGCCAACTGGCCGACAGTTCCGCAGCTCTACGTAAACGGCGAATTCGTGGGCGGCTCCGATATCATGAAAGAGATGTACCAGTCGGGTGAACTGCAGAAGCTGCTGGAAGGCTTGAAGCAGCAAGCCTAGACTGCGGCGCTCGCGCGCGTCGGCCGCAGGATGCGGCAAGGGACGTTTCTCGCTAGCATGGTCGGGTGCCCACGCGTTCGAGGAAACCGGGAATCCCGAAGCAACCGCCCAAGCCGGCCGCTGATACGCCTGCCGGCGAAGCTGGCGGCCCGGTAGACCGATTCATCAAGCGCTGGCAGTCCGCCGGCGGCTCGGAGCGCGCGAACTACCAGCTCTTCGTGCACGAACTGTGCGCGCTGCTCGACCTGCCCACGCCAGACCCGGCGCGCGAGGACACGCGGGACAACGCCTATGTCTTCAGTGAGAGAGTCCATCTAGTGGCGATAGGTATTGTCTTGCCGTTTGCACGCTATACGCTTTTAGCGTATGGTTGGAGACATGGTCTTTGTCGAGCTCACGCCGTTCATCGCATTTCGTTCCGAGCAGTGGAGCGACGATGATTTGCGCGGCCTGCAGAATTTCTTGCTTGCCACGCCGGACGCAGGCGACGTCATCCCGGGTGGGTCCGGCTTACGCAAGCTGCGCTGGGCAGTAAGAGGACATGGTAAGCGGGGTGGCGCGAGGGTAATCTACTACCGGCATGTGCAGATGGAACGCATCTACCTGATTTACGCTTATCTCAAGACCGCGCAAGCTGACCTGACACCGAAGCAGATCAAGACGCTGGCACAACTGATGAAGGACATCGAAAATGGATAAGCAGCATTTCGACCGGCTGGTCAAAGGTGTGCGCGAAATGAAGCGCCATATGGCGGGCAAAACGGTGCGCGGCGCAAGGACGACCGAACTACCCGCGCCGGACGTGCGCACCATTCGCGAAGCGGCTCGGATTAGCCAGAGCCAGTTTGCGAAATTGATTGGCGTGAATCTGCGCACGTTGCAGAACTGGGAACAGCACCGTACGCAGCCCACCGGGCCTGCCAGGGCGCTGCTCAAGATCGTTGCTTCAAATCCGAAGGCGATAGAGGCGTTGCATGGATAGATGTACTTGCCTATCCGCCGCGCGAGCCTAGTTCGCGGCGCGCGGGCACGCGCCTGCCGGGATGGTCCGCGGCGCACTGTTGAGGCTCTCGATCGCAAATCCGGCAGCCGCCTTGTAGGCCGCCATGAATTCGGTGCGCTCCCCGGGCGGGATCACGTCATCGATGTTGTCGAACGTGCCGCCGCAACGTTCATCCACCAGGTTGAGAAGCCCGAACGGTCCCGCGCCGCGATTGCGCAGGATCAGCTGCGAAACTGGGCCGCATAGCCTGGCGTCATAGGCGGCGAGCGCATCCTGCGTGACCCCGTGTTCGACCATGGCGGGCGCCCAGGACGCGGGCGTCGATGATGGCCTGGCTGCCGCCGTTGGAGCCGGTGGGATACATGGCGTGGGCGGCATCGCCGAGCAGCGCCACCGCGCCATCACGCCAGGTGGGCACCGGATCGCGGTCGATCATCGGGTTCTCGAAGGCGGTGTCCGCCTGCCGAATCAAGGCGGGCACATCGAGCCAGTCCCAGACCCAGTCTTTGAAATGGTGGGCGAACTCTTGTGTGCCGACCTGCCGGAACCAGCCGTTCTGCTTCCACCCCTCGCTGTTGTCCATCGTGACCTCGGCGATCCAGTTGATCATCGACAGGCCCGTCCGCGGGTCGGGATGGGAGATAGGATAGAAGACCATGCGCTGGCGATGCGTGCCGAGGCCGACGAAGGAGGCGCCGGTGCGTATCGGCTTTGCCCACGTGGTTCCGCGCCACATGACCGCACCGCCCCAGTGGATCGGCGGCTGGGCCGGGTGCATCTGCGCGCGGACCGCAGAGTGGATGCCGTCCGCGCCGATGAGCAAACGACCCGTGATCTCGGCAGTCGTGCCGTTGGCCCGTTCGATGCAGGCGCTTACGCTGCCGTCCGAATTTGTCCGGTATCGGGCGACACGATGCCCGAGTCGAACCGACTGCGGGCCGGCCCGCTCCACTAATTTGTCATGCAGCAGCAGGTGAAACTGGCCACGATGCACCGCGTATTGCGGCCACTGGTACCCGGCCAGCCGCCCGCGGGGCTCGGAATAGATGTCATTGCCGTTCAGGCCGACCAGCGACCATTCCTTCGCGGGCAGGCCCACTCGGTCGAGATCGTCCTCGGTGATGCCGAGATCGAAGAGTTCCCTTACTGCATTGGGTTGCAGGTTGATGCCGACGCCCAGCGGGCGCATGTCCCGGACGGATTCGAAGACAACGCAGGGGACGCCGATCTGGTGCAGCGTCAGGGCCGTCGTCAACCCGCCGATGCCGCCGCCGGCGATGATTGCAGGACTGTCCGACACCTGGCTACACGCCCGACAGGCGGATGTTCGCCATGGTGAGCCGCTCCACCAGGATTTCCATGAAGGCGCGGTCGAAGTGGTGGCGGCATGCATCCGATGCGCGGTCCAGCTTGTCCGTCGGTATCGAGATGATCTTGGTATCGGTCATCACGGTGACGTCCGCGCCGCGGCGCTGGCCTTCTTTTTGCAGGTAGGCCATTTCGCCGAAGCATTCGCCGGCGTTCAGCACGTTCAGCAGCTTGCCCTTCTTGGTCACCTTGATCTGGCCCTCGGCCAGGATGCAGAAATAAGTGCCGCTCTCGCCTTCCTTCATCAGCACCTCGCCCGCCTTGGCGGCGCGCCAGGCCGAAATGCGCGCCACTTCCCAGATTTCGGCGTCGGAAAATTTCTCGAAGAACGGCAGTTTGCGCAGTGACTCGAACTTGTCCGAATCCGCGAATTCATGCTCGCCGATGGCAGCGGCGTGGCTGATGCCCTCGCCACGGAACACCTGCGCCAGGTCCAGAGAGAATTCCTCCCACTCCACGTAGCGCTGCTCCAGGTCCTTGGCCATTGCGCGGCGCACGATCGCGTCCAGCCCGGCCGGGATGTCGGGCTGGTAGGACGAGGGCGGCGCCGGCTCGACGTTGGTGATCTGGTAGATCAGGCTGAAATTGTTGGAAGCCTGGAACGGCAGCCGGCCGCACAGCATGTGATACATCACCACGCCCATCGAATAGATGTCGGTGCGGTGGTCGAGCGGATGCTCCTTGACCTGCTGCGGCGACATGTAGGCGGGGGAACCGATCGCCGAGATCTGCGTCGAGTCGCCGGTGGAAATCAGCGCGGCGCCGAAGTCGGTGACCTTGACGTCGGTTTCGCCGGTGTAGAGGAGGTTGGCCGGCTTGATGTCGCGGTGGGTGATGCCCATCTTGTGCGCGAATTCGAGGGCGCGCGTGCACTTGAACACGATCTCCACCACCTTGTCGACCGGCAGCAGGTGGTCCGGGACGCAGAATTTCTCGAGCGTGCCGCCGTCCACGTACTCCATCACGATGTAATGCGCCGAATCGTCGGCGACCGCGTCGAAGATCTGGCAGATGTGCGGGTGCTGCAATTTGCCGGCGAGCGAGGCTTCGGTGACGAACAGCTTGCGGTACAGCTTGCCGCGCTCCGGGTCGTTAAATAGCGCGGCCGATACCAGCTTCACCGCGACGTCGCGCTCGGTGAACGGGTCGTGGCAGAGATAGACCTCGGAGGTGGCGCCGGAGCCCAGATGGCGCACCACAGGGTACTTGCCGATTTTCTCCGGCAGTTGCGGCTGGTTCACGGCAGGGCCCGAAAAATGCGCCTCAGCGTGCGCGCTTGCGCGCCCGCTGGATGGCCGCCTTCACCTGCGCCGGCGCGGTGCCGCCCAAGTGGTTGCGCGCGGCGA
>JANXUV010000219.1 GCA_025356085.1 Betaproteobacteria bacterium | reverse complement strand
GATCGAGGTGACCTTCTTGTTGGCCGCGAGCACCTTCACCTCCTCGCGGAAAATGGCCGTCTCGCTCAGGGGCATCGTTCCACAGCTTGTTGCAGAAGTTGCGGTAGCCCTCGCAGCGGCCGAGGTCGAAGTTCAGGGTGCGCGAGAAGTTCGCCAGCGAGGCGAAGGTGAAGCGCAGCGCGTCGGCGCCGAACGCCGGAATGCCGGCCGGATAGTGGCTCTTGACGTACTTCTCGGCCTTCTTCTTGTGGTCCGCCAGCATCAGTCCGCTGGTGGATTTCTTCACCAGCGAATCGAAATCGATGCCGTCGATGAGGTCGAGCGGGTCGAGCGTGTTGCCCTTCGACTTCGACATCTTCTGGCCCTCGGCGTCGCGCACCAGGGCGTTGATGTAGACGTGGCGGAACGGCACCTTGCCGGTGAAATGCAGGCTCGCCATGATCATGCGGGCGACCCAGAAGAAAATGATGTCGAAGCCGGTGACCAGAACCGAGGAGGGCAGGTAAGTTTCCAGGTCCTTGGTCTTCTCCGGCCAGCCCAGCGAGGAGAACGGCACCAGCTGCGAGGAGAACCAGGTGTCGAGGACGTCCTCGTCGCGCTTCAGCTTTTTGCCGCCCGCTTTCTTGATTGCTTCCGCTTCCGTGCGCGCGACGTAGATCTTTCCTTCCTCGTCGTACCAGGCCGGAATCTGGTGGCCCCACCACAGTTGCCGCGAGATGCACCAGTCCTGGATATTCTCCAGCCAGTGGTTGTAGGTCGAGGTCCAGTGCTCGGGGAAGAACTTCACGCGACCGTCGGCGACCGCGGCGAGGCCCTGCTTCGCCATTCCCTCCATCTTCACGAACCACTGGTCGGTGAGCATCGGCTCGACGACGACGCTGGTGCGGCCCGAGCGCGGCACGCGCAGCTTGTACGGCTTTTCTGAGACTAGCAGATCAATTGAGCGCAATTCCGAAAGTACGCGCTTCCGAGCTTCGAAACGATCAAGGCCCTTATAGGCATCTGGCATCAGGTCGGGATACCTGCCGCCGATGCCTGTCATGAAGCGTCCGGTCTCGTCGAACGGACCTTTGCTTGAAGAAGATATTCCCTGGCTGTACTTTTCTGTTCTCGATTTCCAAAACTCACTACCTTCCGGCATCAACAATTCGGGCGCAGACGAAATAGTCCCGTCTAGTTCGAGAATGCGAAGCAGGGGCAATATATGGCGCCGTGCCGTCGCATGATCGTTAAAATCATGAGCCGGCGTGATCTTTACGGCGCCAGTTCCGAAATCCTTGTCAACAGTCTCATCTTCTATAACCGGGATGGGCCTGTTCGATATTGGGAGTGTGAGGAGTTTTCCCCGAAAGTTTTTGTATCGTTCGTCTGCGGGATTAACTGCAACAGCAACATCTCCGAGCATCGTCTCTGGTCGAGTCGTTGCTACAACAATTGACCCACTACCATCGGCAAGTGGGTAGCGAATCTCCCAGATCTTCCCGTTCTCCTCTTCGCTTTCCACTTCGAGGTCGGACACCGCAGTGCCGAGCTGAGGATCCCAGTTGACGAGGCGCTTGCCGCGGTAGATCAGGCCGTCTTCATGGAGGCGCACAAAGACCTCGACGACGGCCTTCGACATCTTCGGGTCCATGGTGAAATATTCATGCGTCCAGTCGCAGGAAGCGCCCAGCCTGCGCATCTGGCGCGTAATCGTCGAGCCTGACTCTTCCTTCCAGTCCCAGACCCGCTTCACGAACGCTTCCCTGCCCAGGTCGTGGCGCGTCTTGCCTTGTTCCTGCAGCTGGCGCTCGACGACGATCTGGGTGGCGATGCCGGCGTGGTCGGTGCCGGCGACCCAGTTGGTGTTGTCGCCCTTCATGCGACGGTAGCGGACCAGCGCATCCATCAGCGTCTGCTGGAACGCGTGTCCCATGTGCAGCGTGCCGGTGACGTTCGGCGGCGGCAACTGGATGCAGTAGGCCGGCGCGCCCGCCTTGGCCTGTGCCGCGAACCAGCCCTTGGATTCCCAGTGCGCGTACCAGCGGCTCTCGACCGTTTTCGGATCGAAGCTTTTGTCCAAAGCCATGCTAAGTCTTGTCCGCGCCTGCTTTGCGCGCGGCCAGGGCATGCTCGACCGCCTCGCGCACCGAGCGGCGCAGCTCTTTTTCCAACTCCGAACGCAGGGCGGCGATCTGCTTATTGAGCTCCGGGACCAGGCGCACCACCAGCACCCGCTCGATGTCGGCCGCCAGCGCTTCGTCGCGCGCGGCGTTCGCCGCCGCGGCGGCCGGATCGTGCTCGACAATCTCGGTGAGCAGCGGGACTTCCTCGACTGCGCGCAGCGAATCCTCCTGCTGGCGCTTCATCAGCGCGTCCACGCGCGCGACCAGCGGATTCTGCTCGCGCTCGTCGCCGCTTTTCTCGCTCACGTGCCGGCCTTGGCGAGGTCGTGGTTGCGGATTTCGTAGCCGCGGTCGCGGTAGAACTTGAAGCGCGCGCGCCCGGCGTGGCGCCCAGCGTCGTCCTGCGCGACGATTTCCAGCAGCCGCTCGTGCCGCTCGAAGAACGGCGGGCATTCCGCCGACAGGTTCAGCAGCACCTCGCAAGCGTGCGCCGGAACCGCGTCGTCAGTTGCGATCAGCACCGGCGTCTCGGCGGCTAGCGGGTCGTGCGCCGCGCAGTGCGGGAGGAACGACACGGCCTGTGACATCCACAGCAGACGATCCAGCTTCTGCGCCATCTCGGCCTGCGGGGCATAGATCAGCACGCGCTTTTTCTGCTGCAGCGCCTTGCCGGCGAGCCGGCAGGCGACATCGAGGCGGTCGCCGGCGTTGAAATAGAAGTCGATCGACGTCACTGATTTACTTGCGGGCCGCCCTGCGCAGCGCGAGCCGCACCAGAAGCGGCACCGGCCGCCCGGTCGAGCCCTTGTCGCGCCCGCTGCGCCAGGCGGTGCCGGCGACGTCGAGGTGCGCCCACTTCAGCTTGCGCGTGAAGCGCGCGAGATAGCAGGCCGCCGTGATGCTGCCGCCGGGCCGCCCGCCGATGTTCGCCATGTCGGCGAAATTCGAGCGCAGCTGCTCCTGGTAGTCCTCCCACAAGGGCATCTGCCAGGCGCGGTCCCAGGCGTCGTCGCCCGCGGCGAGGATTTCGTCGGCGAGTTTCTGGTCGTTGGCGAACAGGCCGCTGGCGACGTGGCCCAGCGCGATCACGCAGGCCCCGGTCAGCGTGGCGATGTCGATGACCGCCTCGGGGTCGAATTTCTCCGAGTACGTGAGCGCGTCGCAGAGGATCAGCCTGCCCTCGGCATCGGTGTTGAGGATTTCGACCGTCTGCCCCGACATGGTGGTGACGATGTCGCCCGGCCGCGTGGCCGCGCCGTCGGGCATGTTTTCGCAGGTCGGCACCACGCCGATGACATTGACCGGCGCGCGCATGCCGGCCAGCGCGCGGATCGTGCCCAGCACGCTGCCCGCCCCGGACATGTCGAACTTCATTTCGTCCATTTCCGCGCCGGGTTTGAGCGAAATGCCGCCGGTGTCGAAGGTGATGCCCTTGCCGACCAGCACCAGCGGTTTTTTTGACTTGGCCGCGCCGGCGTAGCGCAGCACGATCAGCTTCGGCGGCTGCCGCGAGCCGGCGGTGACCGCCAGCAGCGCGCCCATGCCGAGCCGTTCCATATCCTTGCGCTCGAGCACCTCGATGCCGAGCTTGAACTGCTTCGCAATCTTCTTCGCTTCTTCGGCGAGATAGGAGGGAGTGCAAAGGTTGGGCGGCAGGTTGCCGAGCGTGCGCGCGAGGTCGGCGCCATCAGCGGTGGCGGTCGCCTCGCGGAGCGAAGCCTGCGCCTGCAGCGTGACCGGGGCGCCGGCGATCGCCAGCGTCACCGAAGCGAGCGCAGGCGGGGCGGGTTTCTTCAGTGTTTTCAGCTGGTCGAACACGTAGAACGCCTCGCGCAGCATCAGCACCGCGTGGCGCACCGCCCAGGGCAGGCCGCGCGAGCCGACGGCGAGATCCGTCACCGGTAGCGTCGCGTCTTTTGCGCCGAGGCCCTTGAGTGCTGCGGCGAGCCCGCGCATGGCTTCGCGGAAGGCGGCGACATCGAATTTTCCGCGCTCGCCCAGGCGCAGCAGCAGCACGCGCTCGGCCGGCAGGCCCGCCACCGCGCGCAGCAGCAGAGTGGCGCCGGTTTTGTCCGCGAGATCGCCGCCGGCGAGCGCCCGGCGCAGCGTGCCGCCGGCGATTTTGTCGGCGGCCTGCGCCGCACGGGTCATTGTTTCGCCGCCCAGCACGCCAAGCACCAGGCAACCGGTCCTTGCTTTCTCGGGCGACAGCGTCCTTATGCTAAATTGCACTGGATTTCTCCCATGAATTTCGCTCCAAGTATCGCATGATCTTCCTCCGCACGCTGCTGCGGGAATTCGCCAATCTCGCCGTCGCCGTTTTCCTTTCGCTGTTCCTGATCGCGCTCACCACGCGACTGATCCGGCTGCTCGGCCAGGCGGCGGGCGGCAAGATTCCATCGGATGCGGTGGTCGCGTTTCTCGGCTTCTCCGCGCTCAACGTGCTGCCGGTGCTGCTGTCGCTGACGTTGTTCATCACCGTGCTGCTGGCGCTGAACCGCGCCTGGCGCGATTCCGAGATGGTGATCTGGTTCAGCTCCGGCCAGTCGCTCGCTTCCTGGCTGCGACCGGTGCTGATCTTCGCCGCGCCGCTGGTGTTCGTGATCGGGCTGCTGTCTTTCGTGATCTCGCCCTGGTCGGTGCAGATGGCCGAGCAGTACCGCAGCAAGCTCGATTCGCGCGATGACCTTTCGCGCGTGGAACCCGGCACTTTCGGCGAGTCGCGCGGCAAGGGGCGCGTGTTCTTTGTCGAGTCCATCGCCGGCGACAAGACCTCGGTGCAGAACGTGTTCGTGAGTTCGACCCAGCACCGCCGCACCGGCGTGATGATGAGCGAGCGCGGCTACACCGAAAATGCGCCGAACGGCGACCGCTTCCTGCTGCTGCTGAATGGCAGGCGCTACGAGGGCGCGCCCGGCGAGGCCGATTTCCGCATCATGGAGTACGAGCGCTACGCGACCCGCATCCAGGCCAAGGAGGGCGACGAACCGGAGGCGACGCAAAAAAGCCTGTCGACGCTCGGCCTGATCGAGAACCCGACTCGCACCAACATGGGCGAGCTGCTGTGGCGCATCGGCATGCCGGTGTCGGCGCTGATCCTGGCGCTGCTGGCGATCCCTCTGAGTTTCGTCAATCCGCGCGCCGGTCGCTCGATGAACCTGCTGTTCGCGCTGCTCACCTACATGGTCTATTCCAACCTGCTGTCGATCAGCCAGGCGCGGGTCGCGCTGGGCAAGCTCGCCTTCGGCACCGGCTGGTGGCTGGTGCACGCGGTGATGCTGGTGGCGCTGCTGGCGCTGTTCGCGCAGCGCCTGGCGCCCAACTGGCGGTACTGGCTGCGAAGATCCGCATGATCCGCATCCCCACCCTCGAGCGCTACCTTGCGCGCCAGATCTACGGCGCAGTCGGCTTCGTGCTGCTCGGCTTCCTCGCGCTGTTCGCGTTCTTCGACCTGATCGCGGAGCTGCGCGATCTGGGGAACGGCAACTACCAGCTGCGCCAGATCTTCAGCGTGGTGGCGCTGTGGGTTCCCGGGCATGCCTACGAGCTGTTGCCGATCGCCGTGCTGATCGGCACCCTGTACGTGCTCGCGCACCTGTCGAGCAATTCGGAATACACCGTGATGCGCGCGGGCGGCCTGTCGCCCGCGCGCGCCGGCGCGATGCTCGCGAAGATCGGCCTGGCGTTCGTGGTGGCGACCTTCGCCATCGGCGAATGGATCGCGCCGTTCAGCGAAGAAGCGGCGCAGCAGGTGCGCATGCGCGCGATGGGGTCGCTGATCGGCGGCAGCCTGGGTTCCGGCCTGTGGTTCAAGGACGAGCGCTCGTTCATCAACGTGCGCGAGGCGCGCGAAGCCAATGCGCTGAAGGGGGTGCGCATTTACGAATTCGATTCCGCCTACAGGCTGCGGCAGGTGACCGAGGCCGAGCGCGGCGAATACGCCGGCGAGGGCAAGTGGCGTCTGCTCGGCGTGGCGCAGACGCTGTTCGGGCCGTCGGGCCCGACCATCAAGCATCATGCGGAAGCCGAATGGCGCTCGGCGATGAGCCCGGACCTGATCAATGTGCTGATCGTGGTGCCCGAGCGCATGTCGGCATGGAAGCTCTACAAATACCTGCAGCATCTGTCGGACAACCGCCAGAAGACCGAGCGCTACGAGATCGCGCTATGGAAGAAGCTGTTCTACCCGCTCGCCACGCTGGTGATGATGGCGCTCGCGCTGCCGTTCGCGTACATGCACGCGCGCTCCGGCATGGTCGGCATCAAGGTGTTCCTCGGCATCATGCTCGGGATCTTGTTCCACATGCTCAACAGCCTGTTCTCGCACGTCGGGCTGCTGAAGGAGTGGCCGCCGATCGCCGCCGCCGCGGTGCCGAGCCTGCTGTTCCTTGCCACAGCGATCCTGATGATGGTCTGGATCGATCGCCTGCGCCCGGTCTGGGTGCGAATGCGCGCGTAGGTCAGGACACCGGAATCTGCAGGCTGCCCGCCAGCCGGTCATGCAGGAACTGGCGGTCGCGATCCACCATCGCCCAGAAAATGCCGATCGCCGTCGGCACCAGCAGCAGCGCATAGAGGAAGCGCAGCAGCGCCGCTCGCGGCGGGAGGCGGCCGTGGCCGTTCTTCGCCACCAGCCGGATGCGCCAGGTCTTCATCGCCAGGGTCTGGCCGCCGCGCAGCCAGCACCAGAGGAAATAGGCGGCGAACACCGCGAGCACGAATAGCTGCAGCAGGTGGCGCCGCCAGCCTTCGATCTGCAGCGTGCCGGCGGCGAACTGGAAAACCCAGGTGGCGAGGAAGGCGACTCCGAACAGCAGCAGAGATTCGTACAGCATGCTGGCGAGGCGCCGCCGGATCGACGGCGCCGCGTCCGCGCCGGTCACAGATGCGCGGGCAGGACGAACGTCTGGTGCGGCCGCGGTTTGGCGGGCACCGGGCGCTGCCGGCGCTCGGCCGGCGGCATGTAGCTCGGCGGCACGTCGAACATGCGCTTCTCGTGCGGTGGCAGCGCCTGGTATTCGGCCCAGTAGCGGCGCAGTTCCTCTCGCCGCCGGTCGGGCGCGATCTTGCCGATGTTGCGGTACTGCTCGCGCGCCTGCCAGCGCTGTTCGGGCGTGAGCTTGGTCCACTTCTGCATGCGGTCCTGCACGCGCTTCTGCTCCTCGGGCTGCATGGCCGGATAGCGCTTGGCGATGCCGAGCCACTTCGTCTTGTGCGGCAGGCTGAGCTTGTCCCACTCGCCGGCGAGCGGCACGAGCGCCTGCTGCTGGTCGGCGTTGAGCGAGGCCCACTGCGGGCCCCGGTCCTTGGGCGCGGCGATAGAGGCCGGCGCCGTGAATGCCAACACCAGCAACGCGGCCAGGAGCGCGCGCATCAATTGCTGTCCGACGGATTTCCCGCCGCGACTTTCTTCAGCCATGCTTCGAAGCCCCGGTCGAGATAGGCGTCGATGGGCAGGTCGTCGGTCAGCAGTTGCGCATCGAGCTCCTCGGCGTCGGCGGCGCGCTGCTCCTGCTGCCAGCTGTAAATGGAGATCAGGCCGGCGATCAGCAGCAGCGTCGGCAGCACCACCCGCAGCGAAAAGCCACCGAAGCCGCCGAAGCCGCCGATCACGCCGACGGTCGTGCTGCGCGCCCAGGCGAGCGCCGGCTCGCGCTTAGTGGAAGTAGAGATGCGGCGTGCCGCCAGCGCCTGCTCGCGCGCCGCGCGCAGCCGCTCCGAGATACGGCTGTCCACCTGCGCGCCTTCGTTCAGGGCCTGGCGGATTTTGTTGGCGAATTTGATGTCGTTCATAGTGTGATGCCTCGTGCGCGTAGCGCTGCCGCCAAAGCATGCGTCGCCCGGGAGCAGTGTGTTTTTACGCTGCCTTCCGAGCATCCCATGGCGCTTGCGGTCTCCGCGACATCCAGCTCCTCCCAGTAACGCATGAGGAAAGCCTCGCGTTGACGCGGGGGTAGCTTTGAAACCTCTTGTTCAATGATTTCAAGAACTTGTGCCCGTTCTAGACGGTCCGGCGGCGACTCCTCCCGGTTGGAGTCGCCGGCCTCCTGCAAAGTTTCCAGCGGATCCTGATCATCGTCCTCGCCGCGCCCTGGCGCAAGGCTGGAGAGCAGGGTGGTCCACAGCGAGCGCACCTTCTGGCGCCGGAACCAGTCGCGGATCGCGTTCTGCAGGATGCGCTGGAACAAGGGCGCCAGTTCCCCGGCGTCGCGGTCGCCGTAGCTCTGCGACAGGCGCAGCATCGCGTCCTGCACGATGTCGAGCGCCGCCTCATCGTCGCGGACGGCGAACATCGCCTGCTTGAAGGCGCGTCGCTCAACGCCCGCGAGGAACGCCGACAGTTCACTGCGCGATGCCAGATTTTCTCCTCCCGAGCCTGGATCCCCGGCCCTTAGGAACATGGTATCAAACCGCATGTGCCGGACTGACCCGCCTTGCTTGACCTGATCACGGCAAGCCGTTAATCTTGAATGCTTTTCCTGCCTCAGGCCAAACTGTCATGGACCGCATCAAGACCGAAGAACTGTCCGGAGCCGAGATCGTCATCCGCTGCCTGCAGGCAGAGGGTGTCGACGTCGTATTCGGCTATCCCGGCGGCGCGGTCCTGTGGATCTACGACGAACTGTTCAAGCAGGACAAGGTGCGCCACGTGCTGGTGCGCCACGAGCAGGGCGCGGCGCACGCCGCCGACGGCTACTCGCGTTCCTCGCACAAGGTGGGCGTCTGCCTGGTGACTTCGGGCCCCGGCCTGACCAACGCCGTGACCGGCATCGCCACCGCGTACATGGATTCGATCCCGATGGTGATCATCAGCGGCCAGGTGCCGACTCACGCCATCGGCGAGGACGCGTTCCAGGAATGCGACACGGTGGGTATCACGCGTCCCTGCGTGAAGCACAACTTCCTGGTGCGAGACGTGAAAGATCTGGCGATGACGATGAAGAAGGCGTTCCACATCGCCACCACCGGGCGCCCGGGGCCGGTGCTGGTGGACATCCCCAAGGACATCACCGTCAACAAGTGCGAGTTCGTCTACCCGGAAACGGTCAGCATGCGCTCGTATAACCCGGTGAAGAAGGGCCATGCCGGGCAGATCAAGAAGGCGGTGCAGCTGCTGCTGGAAGCCGAGCGCCCGATGATCTACTCCGGCGGCGGCGTGGTGCTGTCGAACTCGTCGGCGCAGCTGATAGAGCTGGTCAAGCGCACCGGGTTTCCGATCACCAACACGCTGATGGGCCTGGGCGCCTACCCGGCCACCGACGAGCAGTTTCTCGGCATGCTCGGCATGCACGGCACCTACGAAGCGAACATGGCGATGCAGCACTGCGACGTGCTGATCGCGATCGGCGCGCGCTTCGACGACCGCGTCATCGGCAACCCCGCGCACTTCGCGCAGAACCCGCGCAAGATCATCCACATCGACATCGATCCGTCGTCGATCTCCAAGCGCGTGAAGGTCGATGTGCCGATCGTCGGCAATATTCCAGACGTTCTTGATGACTTTTTAAAATTAATCAAAGAATCAAAAACGAAAAACATTGCCAGCTGGTGGAAGCAGATCGGCGAGTGGCGCGGCAAGGACTGCCTGAAGTACGACCGCAAATCGAAGATCATCAAGCCGCAGTTCGTGCTTGAGAAGCTCTACGAGGTGACCGGCGGCGACGCCTTCATCACCTCGGATGTCGGCCAGCACCAGATGTGGGCGGCGCAGTTCTACAAATTCGAGAAGCCGCGCCGCTGGATCAATTCGGGCGGCCTGGGCACCATGGGCTTCGGCCTGCCGGCGGCGATGGGCGCACAGATGGCCAACCCCGGCGCCACCGTGGCCTGCGTGACCGGCGAATCGTCGATCCAGATGTGCCTGCAGGAGCTCTCCACCTGCAAGCAATACCGGCTGCCGATCAAGATCATCAACCTGAACAACAAGTACATGGGCATGGTGCGCCAGTGGCAGCAGTTCTTCCACGGCAACCGCTATTCCGAGTCCTACATGGACGCGCTGCCGGATTTCGTCAAGCTGGCGGAGGGCTATGGCCACTCGGGCCTGCTGATCGACAAGCCGGCCGACGTCGAGCCGGCGCTGCGCGAGACCTTCAAGCGCAAGAAGGACCTGGTGTTCCTCGACTTCCTCACCGACCAGGCCGAGAACGTCTATCCGATGATCCCCGGCGGCAAGGGCATCACGGAAATGATCCTCTCCGAGGACCTCTGATGCGCCACATCATTTCGATCCTGGTCGAAAACGAGGCCGGAGCGCTCTCGCGTATCTCGAACATGTTCTCGGCGCGCGGCTACAACATCGAGTCGCTGACGGTGGCGCCCACCGAGGACGCCTCGATGTCGCGCATGACCGTGGTGAGCGTGGGCTCGGACGAGATCATCGAGAAGATCACCAAGCAGTTGAACAAGCTGGTCGAGGTGGTCAAGGTTGTGGACCTGTCGGAAGCCGAGCACATCGAGCGCGAATTGATGTTGATAAAAGTGCGCGCCGGCGTCAAGGAACGCGAGGACGTGAAGCGCATGGCGGACATCTTCCGCGGCCGCGTCATCGACGTCTCAGACAGCACCTACACCATCGAGCTCACCGGCGACGGCGCCAAGCTCGATGCGTTCATCCAGGCGCTCGACCAGAGCACCATCCTGGAAACCGTGCGCACCGGCGCCAGCGGCATCGGGCGCGGCAACCGTATTCTCAGAGTGTAAGGAAGACCATGAAAGTCTATTACGACAAAGACGCGGACCTCTCCCTCATCAAGGGCAAGAAGGTCACCATCCTCGGCTACGGCTCGCAAGGGCACGCGCACGCGCTCAACCTGCACGAATCAGGCATGAAGGTCACCGTCGGCCTGCGCAAGGGCGGCGCGAGCTGGGACAAGGCGAAGAAGGCCGGCCTCAAGGTCGTCGAAGTCAATGAGGCGGTGAAGAGCGCCGACATCGTGATGATGCTGATGCCGGACGAGAACATCGCCGCCGTGTACACCGAGTCGGTGGCGCCGAATCTGAAGAAGGGCGGCGCGCTCGCCTTCGCGCACGGCTTCAACGTGCATTACGGGCAGGTGACGCCGCGCAAGGACATCGATGTCTGGATGGTGGCGCCGAAGGCGCCGGGCCACACCGTGCGCTCGACCTACGTGGCGGGCGGCGGCACGCCCTGCCTGGTGGCGGTGTACCAGAACCCGTCGAAGAAGGCGCGCGACATGGCGATCAGCTACGCCTCGGCGATCGGCGGCGGCAAGGCCGGCATCATCGAGACAAACTTCAAGGAAGAGACCGAGACGGATCTCTTTGGCGAGCAGGCCGTGCTGTGCGGCGGCACCGTCGAGCTGGTGAAAGCGGGCTTCGACACGCTGGTGGAAGCCGGCTATGCGCCCGAGATGGCCTACTTCGAGTGCCTGCACGAGCTGAAGCTGATCGTCGACCTCATGTACGAAGGCGGCATCGGCACCATGAATTACTCGATCTCGAACAACGCCGAGTACGGCGAATACGTGAGCGGGCCGAAGATCATCGACGCGGGCGTGCGCAAGCGCATGAAGGAAGTTCTCGGCCGCATCCAGTCGGGCGACTACGCCAAGGAATTCGTGCTCGAGAACCGCGCGGGTGCGCCGACGCTGCTGTCGCGCCGCCGGCAGACCGCCGAGCTGCCGATCGAGAAGGTGGGCGGGCGGCTGCGCGAAATGATGCCCTGGATCCGGAAGAACCGGCTGGTCGATCAGTCCAAGAACTAGTGCGGCGGTATCCTCACCCGATCGTTGCTCGGGAGGGTTGGCTGTTCCTGGGGATCGCTGTTGCCGTTTCCCTGGACATCCATGTTTTCTTCGGCCTCGCCTGGGCGCTGCCCTGCTGGGCGATCGCGCTGTTCATCCTCCAATTCTTCCGCGATCCGCCACGCGAGATCCCGGAAGACCCGCAGGCGGTGCTGTCGCCGGCCGACGGCCGCATCGTCGCGGTGGAAAGGGTGCGCGATCCCTACCTCGAGCGCGACGCGATGAAGATCTCGGTATTCATGAATGTCTTCAACGTGCACTCCAACCGCTCGCCCGTGGACGGCATAGTGAAGCAGCGCTGGTACCACGCCGGCTCGTTCCTCAACGCCGCGCTCGACAAGGCATCACTGGAGAATGAAAGAAACGCCCTGTGGATCGAAACCGCCGACCGGCAGAACGTCACATGCGTGCAGATCGCGGGTTTGGTCGCACGCCGGATTCTTTGCTATGTTGATTCGGGGGCCGGACTGAAAAGAGGACAACGCTACGGGTTCATCCGCTTCGGTTCGCGCGTGGACGTATACCTCCCGCTGGACGCGGAAGTGAAGGCGGCGCTTGGCGATAAGGTGTACGCGACGGAGTCGATCCTTGCCAGGTTGAAAGCGGGCTGAGAATGCATGGATGAGCACGGCGACGAGGAGCGCAGGCAGGAATCGTCGGATGTGATGCGTCCACGCGGCATCGGCGCGCTGCGCCGGCGCGGCATCTACCTGCTGCCCAATCTTTTCACCACCGCGGCGCTGTTCTTCGGCTTCTATGCCGTGGTGCAGGCCATGAACGGCCGCTTCGAAAACGCCGCGATCGCGATTTTCGTCGCGATGGTGCTGGACGGCCTGGACGGGCGCATCGCGCGCATGACCCACACCACCAGCGACTTCGGCGCCCAGTACGACAGCCTCTCGGACATGGTGTCTTTCGGCGTCGCGCCGGCGCTGGTGATGTACGAGTGGGCGCTCAAGGACCTCGGCAAGCTCGGCTGGACCGCGGCCTTCGTCTACTGTGCCGGCGCCGCGCTTCGCCTCGCACGCTTCAACACCAACATCGACGTAGTCGACAAGCGCTACTTCCAGGGGCTGCCCAGCCCGATGGCGGCGGCGCTGGTGGCGGGCCTGGTCTGGGTGTTCGACGACTTCGGCATCGACCGCGAGCTCTGGTTGAGCATAATCGCCTGGGTGTTCACCATGTACGCCGGCATCACCATGGTCAGCAGCGTGCCGTTCTACAGCTTCAAGGAAATCAACCTGAAGCGCGCGGTGCCGTTCTACGTGGTGGCGCTGTTCGCGGCGAGCATGGCGGTGGTCGCGCTCAAGCCCTCGGTGGTCCTGTTCCTGCTGTTCCTCGCCTACGCGCTGTCCGGCTACGTCCTCTGGGGCCTGCAGCGTCGCGCCAAAGCAACGGTTTAGCCATTAGTTGCCCTTGTGCCGTTTTTCCGGTTATAGTTCCCGCATGACTTCCGCAGCCGCCCTTCTCGTTGCGACCGTTACCAGCCTGAGCCTCGCGCTCCTGGCTGCGCTGCTGCTGCGCCCCGCGCGCACAAAATAACCCCCCAATTCGGCAGTACCCCTTAACCGCCCCACCAAGGCGGCAAGGAAAATGCGCGTAAACAGCGCGCATCCACCCAAGGAGCGGCTATGACGACAGGCAAATTGATCATTTTCGACACCACCTTGCGCGACGGCGAGCAGTCGCCCGGCGCCTCCATGACCAAGGACGAGAAGCTGCGCATCGCGCGCCAGCTGGAGCGCCTCAAGGTGGACGTGATCGAAGCCGGCTTTCCCGCCTCCTCCAACGGCGATTTCGAGGCGGTGGCCGCCATCGCCAGGGTGATCAAGGATTGCACCGTGGCCGGCTTGTCCCGCGCCAACGACAAGGACATCCAGCGCTGCATCGACGCGCTGAAGGGCGCGAAGTCCTGGCGCGTGCACACCTTTCTCGCCACCAGCGAGCTGCACATGAAGATGAAGCTGCGCATGACGCCCGACCAGGTATTCGAGCAGGCCAAGCTCGCGGTGAAGTTCGCCCGCAACGCATGCCCCGACGTCGAATTTTCGCCCGAGGACGCGAGCCGCTCCGATATTGATTTCCTCTGCCGCGTGCTCGAGGCGGTGATCCAGGAAGGCGCGACCACCATCAATATTCCGGACACCGTCGGCTATGCGGTTCCGGAACAGTACGGGGAATTGATCAGGAAGCTGCGGGAGAAAATCCCGAATTCAGACAAGGCGGTGTGGAGCGTGCACTGCCACAATGATCTCGGCATGGCGGTGGCGAATTCGCTCGCCGCGGTACGCATCGGCGGCGCGCGCCAGATCGAGTGCACCATGAACGGCCTGGGCGAGCGGGCCGGCAACACCTCGCTGGAGGAGGTGGTGATGGCGCTTCGCACGCGCAAGGATTTCTTCAATCTGGAAACCCGGATCGACACCACGCAGATCGTGCCGGCCTCGAGGCTGGTGTCGCAGATCACCGGCTTCGTGGTGCAGCCGAACAAGGCGGTGGTCGGCGCGAACGCCTTCGCGCACGCCTCCGGCATCCATCAGGACGGCGTGATCAAGGCGCGTGAGACCTACGAGATCATGACCGCCGAGGACGTGGGCTGGGCCGCCAACAAGATCGTGCTCGGCAAGCTCTCGGGGCGCACCGCGTTCAAGCAGCGCCTGAAGGAGCTCGGCGTCGAGCTCGAGAGCGACGACGGCTACAACAAGGCCTTCGTGCGCTTCAAAGAGCTGGCCGACAAGAAGGCGGAGATCTTTGACGAAGACCTGCTCGCGCTGGTGGCGCAGGAAGCGGGCATCGCGAGCGACGAAGTCTGGAGCCTGGTGAGCATGAGCCAGGGCAGCGGCACCAGCGACAAGCCGCACGCAACCATCGTGATGAAACAGAACGGCAAGGACGTGAAGGCCGAATCGAAAGGCGACGGCCCGGTGGACGCCATCTTCAAGGCGATCGAATCGGTGGCGAAGAGCGGCGCCGAACTGCTGCTGTTCTCGGTGAACGCGGTGACGCAGGGTACCGAGAGCCAGGGCGAAGTCACGGTGCGGCTGTCCAAGGGCGGGCGCATCGTCAACGGCGTGGGCGCAGACACCGACATCGTCGTCGCCTCGGCCAAGGCCTACATCAGCGCGCTGAACAAGATCGAGAGCAAGGTAGAGCGGGTCAACCCGCAATACCAGGCGCGGCACTGAGCTTGAGTCCTCGCCCGCGCCGTTCGTGGCTTTTCGTTCCGGGTGCCGATGCGGCCGCTCATGAGGCGGCCGCGCGCTCGGGCGCCGATGTCCTGATCCAAGAGCTCGAGGACTTCACGCCGCCGGAGCGCAGGCCCGAGGCGCGGGCGAGGGCGGCAGTTCTGTACGACCGCTGGCGCAAGGCCGGCAAGATCGCCGCGGTGCGCGTCAATCCGCTCGAATCGTGCGGACACGAGGATCTGACTGCAGTACTGAAGGGGCGGCCCGATATCGTATTGATGCCGAAAGTCGTTTCGCCGGACCAGGTCAAGGCGCTCGAGCACGCGACCGGCGGCGCTTTCGATCTGGTGCCGAATGTAGAGACGGCCGCGGGCCTGCTGAATGCCTGCGCCATTGGCAAGGCGAGCCGGAAGGTGATCGCCATGCTCGTGGCGAGCGAAGACATGGTCGCCGACCTCGGCACCAACCGCAGCCGCGGCGGCGAAGAGCTTGCCTACGTGCGCGCCCGCTTCCTCGTCGAATGCCGCGCTGCCGGCGTGGAAGCGATCGATTGTCCTTATACGTTCAGCGATGCGAAGGGGGCGGCGGCGGATGCGCGCTACGCGAAGCAGTTGGGCTACCGGATGAAAAGCCTCATCGCAACCGGGCATGCCGAGGCAATCAACAAGGTTTTATCCATTTCTGCCGTCGAGTTGAAGAACGCGAGACGCATCGTCCAATCGTTCGAGCAGGCCAGAAAAGAAGGAAAAGAACGCGCCAAAGTCGACGGCAAGCTTGTCGAAGTGCCGATCTACTCCGCCGCTAAGCGTTTGCTCTCGTCAGCCGCGCATACGCCACCACCGCCGCGAAAAAAATCGCGCTGAGAGCCGCCTCGGTCAGGGCGAGGGTTTGCGACGGGCCGCGATCGCTCCAGCCGCGCATCACGCCTTCAGTGAAGTAAGCCAGCACGAACATCGAGCTCCACTGGTAGGTGTAGCGCCAGCCGAGCAGGATGCCGAGCAGCGGGATGCCGAGAGGCGCCGCCTTCAGCGCGAGGTAGGAGCCGCCGGGCCGCAATGGCGCGAGCCACAGCTCCCAGGCGAGGCAAAGAACGATCAGGGCGATCAGGGTCGCGGACGCGGCCAGCCGCAAGAGCGCCGGATTGAAATGCATGAACCGCATATCTATTTCTGCAGTTTCAAAGCCACTTCCGCGAGCCTGCGCCCCTGCGCGACGCAGAGCGCGCGTTCGGCGTCCGAAATCGGCAGGTCGCTGGCGAGGCCGGCGAAGTGGCTCGCGCCATAGGGCGTGCCGCCGGAGCGCGTGGCGTTCAGTTCCGTGTTGGAGTAGGGCAGGCCGGCGATCAGCATGCCGTGGTGCAGGAGCGGCAGCATCATCGACAGCAGCGTCGTCTCCTGGCCGCCGTGCAGGCTGCCGGTGGAGGTGAAGACGCAGGCGGGTTTGCCGGTCAGCGCCCCCTTCATCCAGAGCGCGCCGGTGCCGTCGATGAATGCCTTCATCGGCGCCGCCATGTTGCCGAAGCGCGTCGGGCTGCCGAGCGCGAGGCCTGCACATTCCTCGAGGTCTTTCAGTTCACAGTAGGGAGGCCCATCTTTCGCTGGCGCAGCCTGGTTGATGGGCGCCACGGTACGGATACGCGCCTGTGCGCCGGGCACTCGCTCCACGCCTTCAGCGATGAGTTCCGCCATGCGTTTCACCGAACCGCCGGCGCTGTAGTACAAAACAAGAATCTCAGCCATCCCTGTATCATAGCGCCCCGAGATGAGCCTCATTCTTCGCCGCGAGCGCCTGATAGCCGCGCTCGACGTTCCCACCGCCGCCGAAGCGCGGCAGCTGGTCGAAAAACTCGGCGACTCCGTTTCCTTTTACAAGATCGGCCTCGAGCTCTCGACTTCCGGCGGCTATTTCGAGCTGCTGGACTGGCTGGTCAAGCGCGGCAACCGCGTGTTCTGCGATTTGAAGCTGCACGACATCCCGGAGACCGTGCGGCGGGCGGTCGCCAACTTGCGCGGACGCGGCGTGACCTTCCTCACCGTGCACGCCGATCGAGGCGTGATGGGCGCGGCGGTGCAGGAGAAGGGCGATATAAAGCTCCTTGCCGTCACCGTGCTCACCAGCACCAGCCAGGCCGATCTCGCCGAGCAGGGCTACGCCGGCAAACTGGAGGACCTGGTGCTGGCGCGCGCGCGCGCTGCGGCCGAGCTCGGCTGCGACGGCGTCATCTGCTCCGGACTGGAAGTCGCCGGCATCAAGGCAAAGCTCGGGACGCGGCTCCTCGCCGTCACGCCGGGCATCCGTCCCGAAGGCGGCGACGTCGCCGACCAGAAGCGCGTGGTGAATGTGGCGCAGGCGTTCAAGAACGGCGCCGACTATATCGTGGTCGGCCGGCCGATCCGCGACGCGAATGATCCGGCGGCGGCCGCCGCATCCATCCAGGCGACGATAGCGGGGATATTTCCTTCGTGATTCAAGGTCTGGCGGGCATTGCCGGGCTTGTCGTGCTCGCGTGGCTGTTCAGTGAAAACCGCAAAGCCGTTCCGTGGCGCGCGATAGTCGCCGGCCTGCTGCTGCAGCTTGCGCTCGCGCTGCTGTTCCTCAAGCTGCCCTTCGCCAAGGATGCGTTTCTTGCTCTCAACGATGTTTTGACCGCCCTGGAAAAAGCCACGCAAGCCGGAACGTCGCTCGTCTTCGGCTTTCTGGGCGGCGGGCCCGCACCCTTTGCGGTGACTGATGCGAACTCGAATTTCGTGCTTGCCTTCCGCGCCCTGCCGATCGTGCTGGTGATGAGCGCGTTATCGGCGCTGCTGTTCCACTGGGGCCTGCTGCAGCGGCTGGTGCGCGCGATCTCCTGGCTGCTCGAGCGCGCGATGGGCGTCGGCGGCGTGGTCGGCCTGTCAACCGCGGCCAACGTCTTCGTCGGCATGGTCGAGGCGCCGCTCTTCGTGCGGCCGTGGCTGGCGCGCGTTTCGCGCGGCGAACTATTCGCGATCATGGTGGGCGGCATGGCTTCGATCGCCGGCACGGTGCTGTTCCTCTACGCCAGCATTCTCGGCAGGGTGCTGCCCGACGCGGTCGCGCACCTGCTGATCGCCTCCATCGTCTCCGCGCCCGCCGCGCTGGTGGTCTCTTTCCTGATGGTGCCGCCTGAGGGTCAGGCGACCGGCGGGGTCCTCGATCTCAAATCCGAAGCCTCCAGCAGCATGGATGCGCTGACGCAGGGCACGCTCGGCGGCGCGCAATTGCTGGTGAATATCATCGCCATGCTGGTGGTGTTCGTCGCGCTGGTGACGCTGGTGAATATCGTCATCGCTCCTTATTCGATGCAGGGCATTCTCGGCTGGGCCCTCGCGCCGCTCGCCTGGCTGGCCGGCATTCCCTGGACTGAAGCGCAGGCCGCCGGTCAGTTGCTCGGCACCAAGACGGTATTGAACGAACTGGTGGCCTATATCGATCTAGCGAAAAGCGCGGAACTCTCCGAACGCAGCCGCCTGCTGATGACTTACGCGCTGTGCGGCTTCGCCAACTTTGGCAGCCTCGGCATCATGATCGGCGGCATGAGCACCATGTGTCCCGAGCGCCGTCCGGAAATCGTCTCACTCGGCATGAAATCCATCGTTGCCGGCACGCTGGCGACCTGCCTGACCGCCGCAACGGTCGGAATGATCGTCTAGGCGTGAACGTCGGGGCCATGCGCATTGCGATCATGGGTTCGGGCGGGCTGGGCGGCTTTTTCGGCGCCCGCCTTTGTGAGGGAGGGTCGGATGTGCGCTTCGTTGCCCGAGGCAAGCACCTTCAGGCCATGCGCAACGAGGGCCTGCGTATTGAAGGGCCTTCAGCTGTTCATATCCCCCGTGTCAATGCGACGGATAATCCGGGCGAAATCGGCGTCGTCGATGTCGTGATGCTGTGCGTGAAGCTGTGGGACACCGAGGCGGCGTTGCAACAGATCCGTCCGCTGGTCGGCGCAGACACGACGGTCATTTCGTTTCAGAACGGCGTTCTTAAAGACCAGTATTTGCGCGCCGCATACGGAAAATCGCACCTCATGGGCGGTGTGGGTTACGTCGCGACGACGATCGACAGGCCGGGCGTCATCCGCCAGACGGGGCCGATGCAGCGGCTACTGTTCGGGGAGTTCGATGGCTCCCGGTCACTTCGCGGGCAGGCGCTTTTGTCGGCCTGTCTCGCCGGCGGCATCAAGGCGGAACTGTCGGAGAATATCCTGCGGGAAATTTGGCAGAAGTATGTATTTCTGGTGGGGCTGTCGGGGACCACGACGACAATTCGCAGGCCCATTGGCCCTATCCGGGAGAATCCACGGACCCGCGCTTTCCTGCTCGACGTGATGCGGGAGGTTGTCGCGGTCGGCCGGGCGCACGGCGTGGACCTGCCCGAAGACTATGCCGCGGTGCGCCTCCAGCTTGCGGACGATGTGGCCTATGACATGACGTCGTCGATGCACCACGATCTTGAGCGAGGCAATCCGCTGGAGGTCCGCTGGCTCGCTGGCGGCGTGGTGGAACTGGGTCAGAGCAAAGGCGTGCCGACACCGCTGAATCGTGCGATCGCCGATATTCTGGCGTTGCACGCCACCGGTAAAACCTAGCTCCCCGCTTACGCGGGGAAGATAGCGCTAGGGAATCGGCACTGCCGCGAGCAGCACCGCGCCGAGATCGACGCGGCGCGCGCCGTCATGCGCCGGGCGCAGGCGGTGACCGGCGACGCCGGGCAGCACGGCCTGCACGTCTTCCGGGATTACCTTGTCGCGGCCTTCGATCAGCGCCCAGGCGCGCGCTGAATGCAGCAGCGCGAGCGCGGCGCGCGGCGACAGGCCGGCGACGAATTCAGGCGCGCGGCGGGTGTGTTCGACCAGCGCCTGCACGTAGTCCAGCAGCGCGGGCGCGACATGCACTTTCTGCGCGTTGCCCTGCAGTTCGACCAGTTCGGCCGGTGTCATGCACGGCCCGAGGTTGGCGAGCAGGTCGCGCCGGTCGGTGCCCGAGAGCAATGCGCGCTCGGCATTGCGGTCCGGATAGCCCAGCTCGATGCGCATCAGGAAGCGGTCGAGCTGCGACTCCGGCAGCGGGAAGGTGCCGACCTGCTCCGAGGGGTTCTGCGTGGCAATGACGAAGAACGGCTCGGGCAGCTTGCGCGTCTCGCCTTCGGCGGTGACCTGGTGCTCCTCCATCGCCTCCAGCAGCGCCGACTGCGTCTTCGGCGTGGCGCGGTTCACTTCGTCGGCGAGGATCACCTGCGAGAAGATCGGGCCGGGGTGGAACTTGAAGCTGCCGGCGTCGCGCTCGTAGATGGACACGCCGAGAATGTCGGCGGGCAGCATGTCGCTGGTGAACTGGATGCGCTGGAAATGCAAGCCAAGCGACTTGGCCAGCACGTGCGCGAGCGTGGTCTTGCCGACGCCCGGGATGTCCTCGATCAGCAGGTGACCGCGCGCGAGCAAGCAGGCGAGCGCCATGCGGATCTGCGCTTCCTTGCCGAGGATGATCTGGCCGGCGGCCTCGATGATGCGCGCGACGGGCGAATCGCCAGCCGCGTGTAACTGTCTCTTTAGAAGCATATAAACATTCTACGTTAGTATTCATGATCTTATGCCCACGGCGTTCATCACCCACCCGGACTGCCTGAAGCATGACATGGGGGCCGGCCATCCCGAGCAGCCGGCGCGCCTCATTGCGATCGAGGATCAGTTGATTGCGTCGGGTGTCGACAGCTATCTGCAGCGCTACCAGGCGCCGCTCGCCACCGATGAGCAGCTCGCGCGCGTGCATCCGATCGAATACGTGCGCGCGATCCGCGAGGCGGCGCCCGAAACGGGCACGGTGCACCTTGATCCGGACACGGCGATGAACCCCTTCACGCTGAGCGCCGCCCTGCACGCCGCGGGTGCCGGCGTGCAGGCCGTCGACCTGATCTTCCAGCAGAAAATTCAAAACGCATTCTGCAGCGTGCGCCCGCCAGGCCATCACGCCTGCCGGGCGCGGCCGATGGGCTTCTGCATTTTCAACAGCGTGGCGGTGGCGGCGCGCCACGCCATCCACGCGCACGGCCTCGAGCGCGTGGCGATCGTCGATTTCGACGTGCACCATGGCAACGGCACCGAGGACATTTTCGAAGGCGACCCGCGCGTGCTGATGGCCTCGACTTTCCAGCATCCGTTCTATCCCTACAGCGGCACCGAGATGCCGGCTTCGAACATGGTGAACGTGCCCCTGCATGCGGGCGCAGGCTCCAAGCCCTTCCACGAGGCGGTGACGCAGCACTGGTTGCCGGCGCTGGACGAGTTCCGTCCGGAGCTGGTAATTTTCTCGGCCGGCTTCGACGCCCACGTCGAGGACGACATGGCGATGATGCAACTGAAGGACGCCGACTACCGCTGGGTCACCGAGCAGGTGAAGGCGGTCGCCGACCGGCATGCGAAAGGCCGGATCGTATCGATGCTGGAAGGCGGCTACGCGCTGTCCGCGCTCGGCAGAAGCGTGGTCCAGCACGTGCGCGTGCTGGCCGGACTGAACTGACGCAACTTCCCTGGTGAGAAGCTAGGCAGCGGCGGTGGCTCCCGAAGCCAGGTGCCTGAACATATGCGCGCGCGCCTCGTCGTCCATCTCGGCCTTGAACTTGAACTTGTCCTTCAGCGCGACCGCGCGCGCGGCGGCAGGACGGGCGCCGATGTCGTCGTGCAGGCGCTTCACGTTGGGGAATTTGTCCCATGCGCTGTCGCCCATGATAAACGGGATCATGCGCGCCCAGCCCCAGACCTCCATGTCGACGATGGAGTAGGCGTCGCCAACCATGTAGCGGCGTGTGGCGAGGCGCGCTTCGAGAACGCCGAAGTGGCGTGCCGCCTCGTACTGGTAGCGGTTGTGGGCGTAGGGTACTTTCTCGGGCGCGAAGTGCTTGAAGTGCACCGCCTGGCCGGAAAAGGGGCCGACGCCGGTAGCGACGAACATCAGCCAGGAGAGGGTTTCGCCGCGTACCGACGCGGGCGGCAGGAACTTGCCGGTCTTTTCGGCGAGGTAGAGCAGGATCGCGTTGCTGTCGAACACGGTCACATCGCCGTCGACCACTGCGGGCACCTTGCCATTCGGGTTGATCGCCAGGAACGCGGCGCCGAACTGTTCGCCCTTGCGGGTGTCCACCGGATGCGGTTCATACGCAATGCCGGCCTCCTCGAGGAACAGGGCGACCTTGGTCGGATTGGGTGAGCCGTTAAAGAAGAACTTGAGCATTTATGTCTCCTGGAATGTTCGGTGGGAATAGAATTACTGCAAAAGATAGCACCATGGCTGATTTGAATTCGAAACTGCGGTTCATCTCCGCGATACTTGCCTTGGTCGCGGCAACGCCTGCGGCCTTACCGGCTGATACCTACCCGATGCGGCCGATCCGCATGATCGTCGGCTTCGCGCCGGGCGGCGGCACCGACCTGACCGCGCGCCCCGTCGCACTCAAGCTGTCTGAACTGCTGGGGCAGCAGGTGATCGTCGAGAACCGGCCCGGCGCGGCCGGCAATACCGCCACCGAGCAGGTGGCGCGGGCCGCGCCCGACGGCTACACCATCCTCATGGGTACGATCGCGGCGCTTGCGATCAACCCGAGCCTCTATGGCAACCTGAAGTTCGATCCGGAGGTCGATTTCGCGCCGGTGATCCAGGTGGTGGACGCGACCAATGTGCTGGTCCTGCATCCCTCCGTGCCGGTCAACTGGGTGCAGGAGCTGATCGCGCTCGCGAAGCAGAAGTCGCTGTCGGCCGGCTCCTCGGGCATCGGCGCCACGGGACACCTGTCCATCGAGCTGTTCAACCTGATGGCGGGCGTGAAGCTGGTGCACGTGCCCTACAAGGGCGGCGGGCCGGCGATGACGGACCTGGTCGGCGGCCAGGTGCAGCTCGTCTTTGCCACGACGGCGAGCGCCATTTCCCAGATCAAGGCCGGGCGCATCAAGGGCATCGCCGTGACCACCGTCAGGCGCTCGTCGCTGACGCCGGAGCTGCCGACCATTTCCGAGACCGGCCTGACCGGGTTCGATGCCAACAACTGGTACGGCATCGTGGTGCCCGCGAAGACGCCGCGCGCGATCATCGACCAGCTGAACGCCGAGGTGACGAAAATCCTCAACATGGAAGACGTCAAGGCGACGCTGCACAACCAGGGCCTCGATCCCGCGCCTGGCACGCCCGAGCAATTCGGCGCCTACATCAAGAGCGAGCGCGCCAAGTGGGCGGGGGTGATCAAGCTCTCTGGGGCGAGGGCGGAATGATCCGTTTAGCGATCGCCGCGCTGGTTGCTTGCACGCTGATGGCGGGATGCGGCGAGCGGGCGGTATCCGGATTCCAGGGTTACGCGGAAGGCGAATACGTGCTGGTGGCGGCGCCCGCCGCCGGCCGGCTGGAAAAGCGGTGGGTGAGCCGCGGCCAGGAGGTCGAGAGCGGCGCGCCGCTGTTCGCGCTGGAGCAGGAGAACGAGAAGGCGTCGCGGCGCGAGGCTGAGGGACGGCTGCGCAACGCCGAGGCGAAGCTCGCCAACTTTGCCGCCGGCAAAAGAAAGCCGGAGCTGGACGCCGTGCGGGCACAGGAAGCGCAGGCCACCGCCGCGCGCGAACTTTCGACGCAGCAGCTGAAGCAGCAGGAGGCGCTTCATTCCAAGGGGTTTCTTTCAGACGCGGGCCTGGACCAGGCGAAGGGAAATTACAAACGGGACATCGCGCGCGTAGCGGAAACGGAGGCACAGATCCAGCTTTCGCGCATGTCGGTCGGCCGCGACAAGGAAATCGCCGCGGCGCAGGCCGACGTCGAGACGGCGCGCGCGGTGCTGGCGCAAAGCGACTGGCGCCTTGCGCAGCGTGCCGTCGCTTCGTCGGCCAAGGCCCTGGTGCAGGACACCTTCTATTCGGAGGGTGAGTGGGTCGCCGCCGGCAATCCGGTCGTGAGCCTGCTGCCGCCGGGCAATATCAAGCTGCGCTTCTTCGTCCCCGAAACCGCGGTTGGCGCGCTGAAGATCGGCCAGACGGTGCGTGCTGCATGCGATGGATGCGGCGCGGCGATACCGGCAAAGATCTCCTACGTTTCGCGCCAGGCCGAGTACACGCCGCCGGTGCTCTATAGCCGTGAGCAGCGCGCGAAGCTGGTGTTCCTGGTCGAAGCACGGTCGGATCCCGCGGACGCCACGCGACTCAAGCCGGGACAGCCGCTGGACGTATCGCTGCAATGAGCGGCGAGTTCTCGATCGATGTCCGGGACCTGAACAAGAGTTTCGGCGCGAAGCACGTGGTGCGCGACCTGAGCCTCAAGGTGCCGCGCGGCCAGATCTTCGGCTTCCTTGGCCCGAACGGCAGCGGCAAGACGACCTCGATCCGCATGATCTGCGGCCTGCTCACCGCGGATTCTGGCAGCGGCACCTGCCTGGGCTACGACGTGATGAAGCAGTCGGCCCAGATCAAGCGCGAGGTCGGCTACATGACGCAGCGGTTCTCGCTCTGGGAGGACCTTACCATCCGCGAGAACCTGGATTTCATCGCGCGAATGTACGGCATGGACCGGCGGCCCGAAGCGGTGGCGCAGGCGATCGAGAAGCTGGGCCTCACGGCGCGCAAGGACCAGCTCGCCGGCGCGCTCTCCGGCGGATGGAAGCAGCGCCTCGCGCTGGCGGCCTGCCTGCTGCACAAGCCGAAACTGCTGCTGCTGGACGAGCCTACGGCCGGCGTGGATCCCAAGGCGCGGCGCGATTTCTGGATCGAATTGCGCGAGCTCGCCGACCAGGGCATCACGGTGCTGGTTTCGACGCACTACATGGACGAGGCCTCGCGTTGCGACCAGCTGGCCTACATCGCCTACGGCAAGCTGCTCGCGGTGGGGACCGCGGCCGAATTGATTTCATCCACAAGAGAAAAAGATCTCGAGGCCGTGTTCATCAGCCTCATGAAAGGCGTGGAGGATAACTTCCAATGACCGTCGGACTATCCTTGTCCCGCTGGGTCGGCATCATGCTGAAGGAGTTCATCCAGCTCAAGCGCGACCGGCTTACCTTCGGCATGATCATCGGCATTCCCGTCATGCAGTTGATCCTGTTTGGTTTTGCCATCAATTCCGATCCGAAGAGCCTGCCCACCGCGGTGCTTTCGGCCGACAACGGCGTGTACGAGCGCACGCTGCTCTGGGCGCTGAAGAACAGCGGCTATTTCCGCATCGAGCGCGAGGTGCGCAGCGAGGAGGAAGCCGACGCGCTGCTGGCGCGCGGCGAGGTGCAGTTCGTGGTCACCGTGCCGGAAAATTTTTCCCGCAAGCTCGCGCGCGGCGAGCGCCCGGTGCTGCTGGTGGAGGCGGACGCGACCGATCCCTCGGCCACGGGCAACGCGGTGGCGGCGCTGGGCGCGATTGCGCGCAACGCGCTCGCGCGCGACCTGCAGGGCCCGCTGGCGCGGCTGAATCCCGTCGCCGATCCGGTCGACTTGCGCGTGCTGCGGCGCTACAACCCCGAAGCGGTCACCCAGTACAACATCGTGCCCGGGCTGATGGGCGTGATCCTGACCATGACCATGATCCTGATGACCGGCCTAGCGATGACGCGCGAGCGCGAGCGCGGCACGTTCGAGAACCTGCTATCGACGCCGGCTCTGCCAATCGAGGTGATGACCGGCAAGATCGTGCCTTACATCATGATCGGCCTGATCCAGGTGACCATCGTCATCGGCGCGGCGCAGTTGCTGTTCGGCGTGCCGCTGCTCGGCTCCGTGCCGCTGCTTTACCTCTGCGTGTTCCTCTTCATCGCCGCCAACCTGACGCTCGGCATCACGTTCTCGTCCATCGCGCAGAATCAGCTGCAGGCGATGCAGATGACGTTCTTCTTCTTCCTGCCATCGATGCTGCTTTCGGGCTTCATGTTCCCGTTCCGCGGCATGCCCGAATGGGCGCAGTGGATCGGCTCGGTGCTGCCGCTCACCCATTTCCTGCACCTGGTGCGCGGCATCATGCTCAAGGGCAACACGCTCGCCATGCTCTGGCCGAACATCTGGCCGATCCTGCTTTTCATGACGGTGGTGATCGGGATCGGCCTGCTCGTCTACCGCCGCACGCTGGACTAGGCCGGGACTGCCTCAGCGCGGGCGCGCAATATGCTTCGCGCAAGCAGGTCGATTGCCGGTTGTTCCGCTGAATTCAGCGTGAACGCCCGTGCCTGGGCGAGGCGCGGGAAGTTGTGCGCGGCAGAGCGCCGGTAGGCGGCGTCGTAGTGGTCTTGCAGCAGCCGCGCGACCAGCACCGGCCATTCCCCGGCCGTCGCGAGCGCCTTCCATTCGCCGACCCGTTCGCGCCCGTGCAGGGCGGCCAGGCAATCGAGCTGCGCGCCCAGCAGGGCGAGGTCGGAGAAGAAATGCCGGTACTCGTCCATCAGCAGCGCCACGCGCGTCGCGGTATCGGTCTGCAGCGACAGGCATTCGCTCGCGCGCATGCGCTCGATCAGCGCCGCCGGTACCTGCAGCTGGCCGATCTTTTTCGATTCGCCCTCTACATAAATTTCTTTTGATTTATTGAAATTCAGGAGATTTTTCAACAAAAGACTTTCGAACATCTTCTGCGACGGCTGCGGCCGCTCCGGCAGGTTGCCGAGCACAGAGCCGCGATGCGCGGCGAGGTCCTCGAGGTCCAGCACCTGCGCCCCGGCCGCGCCGAGCGCGCGCAGCAGGCGGCTCTTGCCGCTGCCGGTGACGCCGTGGATGACGCGGAAGCTGAAGCGCGCCGGCAGTTCGGACAGCGCCTCCACCACGTAGCGCCGGTAGGCCTTGTAGCCGCCCTCAAGCGTTTTTGCATCCCACCCGATCTCGCGCAGGATGTGCCCCATGGCGCCCGAGCGCTTGCCGCCGCGCCAGCAGTAGACGAGGGGCTTCCACGTTTTCGGTTTCTGTTTGAATAAATTCTCTATGTGAAAAGAAATATTCCTGGCCACCAACGCAGCACCGATCTTTTTCGCCTCGAACGGCGACACCTGCTTGTAGAGGGTGCCGACGCGCGCGCGCTCCTCGTTGTCCAGCACCGGGCAGGAGATCGCGCCCGGCACGTGGTCCTCGGCGAATTCGGCCGGCGAGCGCGTGTCGATGATGGTGTCGAATTCCAGAAATGCATTTGAATCGACGGCAATGCTGGTGCGAACCACGGGCCTCATGCGGGGGATTTTACGCTCTACGATTTGACCACTACCGCGGTCATCAGTCCCCACAGCCAGTTGATCTTGCAGCGTTCGATTTGAACGTCCGGGTGGCCGGCCTCGGCCAGCAGTGCGAGGCATTCGTGCTGCCGGTAGGTCTTGTAGTACGCCCGGTTGGTCAGGCGCAGATAGATGTTGCAGATCCGGCATGCCAGGTAGTCGTCGCACCAGTCGGTGACGACCAGCTTGCCGGCGCGCCGCAGTACGCGCGTCATTTCGCGAATCGCCGGCACGGGATGCGTGATGTAGTTGAACATGTTGCAGGACACCACCACGTCAAAGCTTTCGTCGGGCCACGGCAGCGCGTTCGCGTAGCCGACGCGAAGTTCCACGCCCCCGGGAAGCTTGTTCCTCGCCACCGCCAGCATCTCGGGCACCGGGTCGATGCCGGAGAGGTGCGCCTGCGGATATTGCCCGGCGATTCTCGACAGCAGTTCGCCGGTGCCGCAGCCGGCGTCGAGCACCTGTCCGGCGGAAGGCACTTGCAACCGCTTCAGCGTTTCGCGCGTGGTGGCTTCGACGTAGAAAGCCCATTTCTCGTCGTAGTCCTTCGCCGCCTGCGCGTATTCCTTGACGACCGGGTCGACATTTTCCATCGTGCCGTATCTTATTTGATATCGGTGGCCACGTAGTCCTTGCCGGACTGCTCGAAGCGCAAGTCCACCTTCGCACCCGGCTTGACCTTCTCGAGCATCGCCTTGTCTTTCGCTTTGAAGGCCATCGTCATCGCCGGCCAGTTCATGCTTTTGATCGGCTCGTGGGCGAGGCTCACGGTGCCCTTCTTCGCGTCTACCGATTTGACGGTGCCCTAGCCTTTGTGTGCATCACCGGCCTTGGCTTCGCCCATCTTCATCGGCATGTCCTTCATTTCATTTCTCCTTTCAGGGTTTGAGAACGGCGGCGCATCAGTAGGTAGGCTGCCGGAATGACGAACATCGAAAGCAATGGCGCGGTGATCATGAACTGACCGGCCTTTTCTGTACCGGGTTGAGAGTTGTAGAGTTCAACTTGGAAGAAGGAGAAGGCAGATGGCGCACAAGAAGTTCAGTGCCGAGCAGGTGGTGGCGAAGCTGCGGCAGATCGAGGTGTTGCAGGCGGGCGGAAAGTCGATCCCCCAGGCGTGTAAGGAGGCTGGAATCACCGATGTCACCTACTACCGGTGGCGGCGGGAGTACGGCGGGTTGAAAGCCAACCAGGCGAAGAAGATGAAGGATCTGGAGCGGGAGAACCAGAGGCTGAAGAAGCTGGTGGCGGACCTGAGCCTGGAGAAGGCGATCCTGAAGGACGTAGCCGGGGGAAACTTCTAAGCCCCGAGCGGCGGCGCAAGGCGGTTGCGCATGCTCGGGGCAAATACGGGGTGTCGGAGAGGAAGGCGTGTGCGCTGCTTGCGCAGCCGCGCGGCACGCAGCGCTACGTGCCCACGGTGCGGGCCGACGAGGACCTGCTCACACAGGCGATCGTCAGCCTCGCCTGCCAGTATGGGCGCTATGGGTACCGGATGATCACGGGGATGCTCAAGCTGGGCGGCTGGCGGGTAGGCAAGGACCGGGTGAGCCGGATCTGGAGGAAGGAAGGACTGAAAGTGCCCAAGAAGCAAAAGCCCCGGGCACGGCTGTGGCTGAACGACGGCAGCTGCGTACGGCTGCGCGCTGAGCACGCGAACCACGTCTGGAGCTACGACTTCGTGACCACCTGGACCCATGACGGGCGGCCGGTGAGGCTGCTCACGCTGATCGATGAGCACACGCGAGAGTGCCTGGCGATCCTGGTCGCCCGCAGCATCGGCGCGCAGGAGGTGATCGAGCTCTTGGCCGAGGTGATGATCCGAAGAGGCATTCCCGATCACATCCGCTCGGACAACGGCCCGGAGTTCACCGCCAAAGCGCTACGCGAATGGCTGCAGCGGGTAGGTGCCAACACGCTGTTCATTGCGCCGGGCAGTCCCTGGGAGAACGGCTACTGCGAGAGCTTCAACGGCACGATGAGGGACGAACTGCTCAATGGAGAGATCTTCTACAGCCTGAACGAGGCGAGGATCGTGATCGAGCGCTGGCGGCGGGAATACAACGAGGTCAGGCCTCACAGCTCGCTTGGCTACAGGCCGCCGGCGCCGGCGGCCTGTAGCCCGCGGCCCCTCATGCTCGCGCAGCCGGAGATGGTGCAGTAGAGTAACAACGGTCCTGGTACAAAAGATCGGTCAGCTCAACTCTGGTCGGTGCTCAGGCAATGCGCGAGGCAGATATTCGCATTCCGGGTTGGTTCTTCATGGCAGGGCATTTGTTCGTCTTGCGCAAAAAGAAGCGCAATCAGAACGACCTTCGACGTGGAGCGGATGCGCGAGCGAACCAACATGCCTGAATTGTAGCCCTCTTTATTTGGTGGCGGGTTCAATCCGGGTTACGACCACCTTGCCGCCTGCCAGCATTTCCGCCTGAAACCTGACCTTGTCACCCGACTTGACTCGATCGAGCATCGCCGCATCCTTGGCCTGGAACACCATGGTCATGGCCGGCATGTCGATAGACGGAATTGGACCATGCTTGATGGTGACAGTTCCCGCCTTCTTGTCCACCTTGCGGATTTCTCCATCCGCGAGTTGCTGCGCCGTCGCCGTCAACGTAGCCGTAAGCATCGTGGCAAAGGCGAAATGTCGAATCATTCCCATACGTTCTCCAACATTGGCCGGGCTGCAAGAGTGAAGGTTCCCACAATGGGAGGGTCAAGCATCGAAGCTGAGTCGGCTTCCTCGCCGGTGGACTAGCGCATTTTCGGCATCTGCAGCGCGGCGCGCAATGCCCGGCGCTCCGCCGCGGGCGCGAATAGCGCGCGGCGCGCGGCGACGGCGCGCTTGAGCTTGCGCAGGAATGTTTCGTCCTGCATGCATCTGCGTATCAGGCGCGCAAGCGCCTGTGCGTCGCCGACCGGAAAGTAGCCGGGATGGCTCCTGCCCAGCATGCCCACGTTCCCGGACACCCGCGAGGCGAGTACCGGCGTGCCGATGCGTGCCGCCTCCGCAATCACGTTGGCGCCGCCCTCCATGACGGAACTCACGACCAGCAGATGGCTGCGCGCGATCCAGCCGAGCGTCTGGGTATGCGTGCGGCCGCCCAGCCATCGGTAACGCGCGTCGCCGCGCATCAGGCGCCGCGCTTCGGCGGCGTATTCGGGCGCCAGCGCGTCGCCGACCTGGACGACCTCGAGGTCCGCATCGACGTGCCGCAGCGCCAGCGCCGCGCGGAAAGGGTCTTTCACCTTGCGCAGGTGGCCGACGACCGCGACGCGAAAGCGCGTTCTCGGCGGCGCATGGCGGACCGGCGGATCGCAGGACTGGTAGACGACGCGGGCTTTGCGCCGCGTGGCCGGGTCCAGGAACCGGAACGCGTCTTCCTGCAGCACGATGACCCTGTCCGCGAGGCGGAGGGATTCGCGGGCTTCGCGCGATGCGGGCAGGTCCTGGTAGAGATCGGTGCCGGTGAGCGCAACGACCAGCGGCCCGGCCGGGTTCCGCCGGCGATAGGCCAGCACGGCATCGTGGCTGCGGCGTGCGTGCAGCGCGATGAGCAGGTCGCAGGGCTTGCCGTCCCAGGCCGTGGCGATCCGCACGCGGTGCCCGGCGGATCTCAGGAACGCCGCCCAGCGCCAGGCGGTGTGCCGGTTGCCGTTGCGGGCGCCGGGGCGGGCGGGCGTGACGATCGCGATGCGGGCCATGGGTTGGGCTAGACGTGGTTGGACTAAACTTCACGCGATGTTAGCGGACCTTCTCGATGCGCGGAAACGCTCGTTCAGTGTCGTCAAGGATCTCGACGGCGAGCGGCTGCTCGGGCCGAAGCTGAAGATCGTCAACCCGCCGCTCTGGGAAATCGGCCACCTCGGCTGGTTCCAGGAATACTGGTGCCTGCGCCGGAAGTCGATTCACGACGCCGGCGGCGGCGCCGGGCCTTCCATCCTCAAGGACGCCGACCGGCTCTACGATTCGGCGACGGTCCCTCACGACACGCGCTGGGACCTGCCGCTGCCCGGCCTCGCGGCCACGCGCGCCTACCTGGCGAACGTGCTGGAGCGCGTGCGGGAACGCGCCGCGCGCGAGCCGGAGAACGAGGACTTGCGCTATTGCCTGCGCCTCGCGACCTTCCACGAGGACATGCACGCCGAGGCCTTCCTCCACACGCGCCAGACGCACGGCTACGCGTATGAGAGATCGGACGCGGAATTCGACCTCGGCGCGCCGGCGGCGACCGATATCGCCTTCGAGATGCAAACCTGTGCGCTCGGCGCAAAACCGGGCGGCGGTTTCGTGTTCGACAACGAGAAGTGGGCGCACGAAGTGCCGGTCGGACCGTTCCGCATCGCCAGCGTCCCGGTGAGCAATGCGCAGTACCTCGCATACGTCGAGGACGGCGGCCGGCCGCCGCGCTACTGGAAAAAGGAAGGCGGCAAGTGGCTGCTGCGCCGCTTCGAGCGCTGGATCCCGGTGAGCCCGCGCGAGGCGGTGCTGCACGTGGACTGGAACGAGGCGCAGGCCTACTGCGCCTGGGCGAAGCGCCGGCTGCCCACCGAGGCCGAGTGGGAGTGCGCGTCGGCGGCCGGCCGGATCGGCCCGGCGGGTGTGTGGGAGTGGACCGCGAGCGCGTTCGGGCCCTATCCCGGCTTCGTCGCCGATCCCTACCAGGAGTATTCGCAGCCCTGGTTCGGCGACCACAAGGTGCTGCGCGGCGGCAGCTTCGCCGCGCCGGCGAGGCTGCTGCGCCCGACGTTCCGGAACTTCTACCAGCCACATCGGGGCGATGTTTTTTGCGGCTTTCGCAGCTGCGCGCTGAAATAACCGCGTCTGAAACCGTGTTCGCACCGTAATATTATTTATGCGCTCCGTTCCCGATCCGGCCCTGGCGATCGCCAAGTACCGCGGCCACGCCGCCGGCTACGACCGCAGCGCG
>JANXUV010000200.1 GCA_025356085.1 Betaproteobacteria bacterium | reverse complement strand
GTCACCGGTTCAAGCCAATGTCTTACGTCGGCCCGTATGTTGGTAGATTTGCGCCCTCCCCCACCGGTCCGCTCCATTTTGGTTCATTGGTCGCGGCGCTCGCGAGCTGGCTGGACGCAAAGCATGCCGGCGGACAGTGGCTCTTACGCATGGAAGACCTGGACCAGCCGCGGCAAGTGTCGGGCGCCGCGGAGGCGATCCTGCACCAGCTCGAGCGCCTCGGCCTGCACTGGGATGGCGCCGTGGAATATCAGAGCCGGCGCGGCGAACTCTATGACGACGCCCTGCGCTGCATCGCCGGCTGGACTTATTCCTGCGGTTGCACGCGCAAGGAGTTCGCGGATTCCGCCCTCGCGATGGACGGCTCGCGCGTCTACCCTGGCACCTGCCGCGGCGGTCTGGCGCCCGGCAAGCCAGCGCGCACGCTGCGCCTGCGCACCGATGCGGTGCCCGTGAAGTTCACCGACCGCGTGCAGGGCGAGATCGCGCAAAGAGTCGAAGTCGAGGTAGGCGATTTCGTGCTGCGCCGTGCCGACGGCCCGTACGCCTACCAGCTCGCCGTGGTCGTGGACGACGCGGCGCAAGGCGTGACCGACGTGGTGCGCGGCGCCGATTTGCTCGACTCGACGGCGCGCCAGATCGTTCTTCAACGCCGGCTCGGCGTTGCCACGCCGCGCTATCTTCACGTGCCTGTGGCGATCAATGACGCGGGCGAAAAGCTCTCTAAGCAGACCCAGGCCAGCGAGATCGGGCCGCAGGATCTCGCGCCTGCCCTCGCCTTTCTTGGCTTCGTGCCGCCCGCGGACCTCGCACCAGGCGAGCTGCTTGCCTGGGGCCGCGCGCACTGGAGCGCCGCGCGCGTGCCGCGCTTGCGCGCCCTTACCCCTTCTTCTTGGGGACGATCACCGTAGCGAGCGAACCGAGTACGAAGACGAGGGCGGCGAATTCCGACCAGCCGGGCTGCTCGCCGAGGAACAGCATGCCGCTGAAGACGCCGACCACCGGGATCACCAGCATCGACAGCGAGAACACCGTCACCGACACGCTGGTGGCGATCTTGATCCAGGCCCAGTGCGCCCATGCGAAGGCGAGCAGCACGTTGTAAGTGACCGCCAGCGCAGAAGTCAGCCCGATGTCCGCCAGCTTGCCGACATCCTCGAAGAACAGCGCGCCGAGGTAAATCGGCACGCCGCCGACCAGCATCAACCAGGCGGTATAGCCCGCGAGGGGCGCGCGCACCGGGTACTTCTTCTGCAGGATGGTTCCGATCGCCCAGGTAAAGGCGGCGCCCAACACCAGCAGCGCGCCAAGGGGCGCGCCCTGGATGCGGTGGAACTCGTCCCAGACCAGCAGCGCCATGCCGGACATCCCGAGTGCCAGGCCGAGCAGCTTGCGGGCGGTCAGCCGCTCGCCCAGCAGCAGGATCGAGAGCGGGATCGCCCAGGCCGGCATGGTGTAGGCGAGGATCGCTGCGCGCCCGGAGGGCATCATCGACAAGCCGTAGACCACCAGCAGATTCCAGCAAGTGATATTGAAGAAGGCGAGCAGGGCCAGGCGTTTCCACTGGTCGCGGGGAATGGCCAGCGGCTGGCGGCTCGCTCGCAGGAAGGCGAACAGCACCCCCGAGCCCAGGCCCAGGCAGAGCGTGCGGAAAGTAAACGGCGTCACGTCCGCAATGGCGATTTTCATCGCGGTCCAGTTGCAGCCCCAGACCAGAGTCAGGCCGACGAGTACCCACCAAAGGCGGGCCGGGAGGTGCTCCTGGGAGCCTTTGTCCATTAGTTAGCGAGCCCTAACTTTTGAATAAACATGCATGGTTTCATACGCCTTGCGCGGTACACCATGGATTTATGCTGCAGCGCAAAATGTTCTTGACTTTAATAGGGTTCAGCATAGAATTCGTCTTGCTGCGGCGCACAAAGCGCCCGAAAATATCACTTAACCGACTATCAAGGAGATGCAAATGAACGTTACCCCGGAACAGATCCAAGCCACTACCAACGCCAACGTCGACGCCTTCCTGTCGCTGGCGACCAGCCAGTTCGCCGCGATCGAGAAGTTCGCGAGCCTGAACGCCAACGCCGTCAAGTCGGTGTTCGAAGACTCCATCGCCAACGCCCGCGCGCTGGCCGGCGCCAAGGACGTACAGGAACTGGTGAACCTGCAAGGTACCTTCGCGCAGCCCGCCATCGAGAAGGCGATCGCCTACTCGAAGAGCGTGTACGAAGTGGCGACCCAGAACAACGCCGAATTCACCAAGTCGACCGAGCGCCGCGTGTCCGAGTGGAACGAGAACTTCGTGACGCTGCTGGACAAGGCCGCCAAGAACGCCCCGGCCGGTTCCGACGTCGCCGTAAGCGCGGTCAAGCAGATGCTCGCCGCCGCCAACTCGGCCTACGACAACTTCACCAAGGTCACCAAGCAGGCGACCGAGATCGCGGAAGCCAATGTTGCCGCCGCTTCGGAGACCGTGAAAGGCCTGACGAAGACCAAGAAAGCCGCCTAAGTCCTTCCAGGCACTTTCGAAAAACCCCGCTGCGGCGGGGTTTTTTATTGGGAGGCCCCGCCGAGCGCCGCGACGCCCCGCCGCAGGTCTTCCATCGCAGGACCGACCTCCGCGGGGGCGCCGCGCACCCCGAGCTCGATATGGCGGCGCGTGCCGCCTTCGCCCATGCTGGGCAGGCTGAAGACCTTGAGACCCTTGTACTTGGCGTTGATCTCCTCCATCAGCGGCGTGATGGTGGACTCCGGCAGATGCACGATCACCGACGCCTCCGCCCAGCGGTCGCGATCGAAGAGGTGGCGGTACTTGGTATCCAGCACCCACTCGAGCATCGGCCAAGCCATCTGCGGGAAGCCCGGCACGAACCAGTGCTCGCGGACGGTGAAGCCGGGGATGCGGTTGAACGGGTTGGGGACGATCTCCGCCCCGACGGGAAACTCCCCCATCTTCAGGCGCTGCGGCGTGGTCTCGGCCCCGAAGCGGCCGCGGATTTCGTGCTCGGCCTCCGGGTGCAGCGCGAGGCCCACGCCGAGTGCCGCTGCGGCGCACTGGCGCGTGTGGTCGTCCGGTGTGGCGCCGATGCCGCCGAAGGAGAACACCACGTCACCCGCGGTGAAGGTCCGGCGCAGCGCCGCGGTCAGCTGCTCCGGGTCGTCGCCGTGGTATTCGCACCAGGCCAGGCGCAGGCCCCGTTGGGCCAATGCCTGGATGATGAACGAGAGGTGCTTATCCTGTCGCTTGCCGACCAGGATTTCATCGCCGATGACCAGCGCGCCGAATGCCATCCCGGCATTCTAATGGCCTGTTACGCCGCCTTTTTAGCCCAGGCCTGCAGTTCGTCGAAACCGCCAATGCATTGGCCGTTGATGAACACTTGCGGCACAGTGCCTGCACCGGTAATCGCGCCGACGATGCGGCTGCGGTTCTTGTGGCCCAGTGAAACTTCGGCGTAGTCGTAGCCCAGGTCCTCGAGCAGTTTCTTGGCGCGGGCGCAATAGCCGCAACCCTCGCGCGTGAGGATCGCCACCTGGTCGGGCTTTTTCGCCTTCGGCGCGACGTAGGCCAGCATGGTGTCGGCGTCCGACACCTCGAAGGGATCGCCCGGCTTCTGCGGCTCGACGAACATCTTTTGCACCACGCCGTCCTTCACCAGCATCGAATAGCGCCAGGAACGTTTGCCAAAGCCCAGGTCGGACTTATCCACCAGCATGCCCATGCCGTCGGTGAATTCGCCGTTGCCGTCGGGCAACATCGTCAGGCTCTGGCATTCCTGGCCGGCCGCCCATTCATTCATCACGAAGGCGTCGTTGACCGAGATGCAGACGATTGCGTCCACGCCGTTCGCGAAAAACGTCGGCGCCAGCTCGTTGTAGCGCGGCAGGTGGGTGGACGAGCAGGTCGGCGTAAAGGCACCCGGCAGCGAGAACACCACTACCGTCTTGCCCTTGAAAACGTGGTCGCTGCTCACATTCTTCCAATCGTTGCCGCTGCGGGTGCGGAACGTAACCTCGGGGACCTTCTGGCCTTCACGGTTCATGGCAAGTCCTTTGTATTGGTTAAAACGATGTATTTACTCAATGTATGGGCATCCCCCCCTCTATTCCAATACCTTGTGACGATACTTATAATAGTTAGCTCCTATGACGCTTACCGAACTGAAGTATGTGGTGGCGGTGGCCGAAGCGCGCCACTTCGGCCAGGCGGCAGAGCGCTGCCACGTCAGCCAGCCGAGCCTGTCGGCCTCGGTCAAAAACCTCGAGGAAGAACTCGGCGTCACCCTGTTCGAACGCGGCAAGCGCGGCGTGTTCCTCACCGAGGCCGGCGAACAGATCGTCGCCCAGGCGCGACGCACGCTGGAGGAGGCCGAACGGGTGAGGACGGTGGCCCGCCAGGGCCGGGATCCGCTCAAGGGAGTGCTGCGCCTGGGCATCATCCACACCATCGCGCCCTACCTGCTGCCGGATCTGGTGGCGGCACTGCGCCGCACGGCACCTGAGATGCCTCTCGACGTGGAGGAGAACACCACCGCCAACCTCGACCGCATGCTTAAGGCGGGAGAACTGGACGCGGTGATTCTCGCGCTGCCTTATGGCGGCCCCGGCATCGAATCAGTGCCGCTCTACGAAGAAGTATTCAGCGTCGCCGCCCCGGCCAAGCACGCACTCGCGCGCAGGAAAACGGTCGCGGTGGAAGATCTGGATGCCGGCGAACTGCTGCTGCTGCCGGTCGGCCATTGTTTCCGCGACCAGGTGCTGGACGCCTGCCATGAATTCTCTCGCCCGCCGGAAGCCGGCCGCCAGGGCAATTCGCTGGAGACGCTGCGCAGCATGGTGGCCTCGGGGCTGGGCGTCACGGTACTGCCGGCGACCGCGCTCACCGCGCGCCACGCCAATCCGCTGGTCAAGTCGGTCGAATTCAGCGCACCTTGCCCGGTGCGGCGCGTCGCACTCGCTTCGCGCCGCGGCTTTCACCGCCCCGCGGCGCTGGCAAAGCTGGTGGATGCGATCCGCGGCCTGAATCTGCCGGTGAAAAACCTATAGAGCTTCCACTCGCCGGGCTTCGCCCTCGATCGGCGCCTGCCTGAGCGCCTGCAGCTCGGCCAGCAGGAGATGGATGAACGCCAGGCCAAACAGCACCGGCGCGATGAAACCGGCCAGCGGCACGTAGGCGAGCAGCGCGAACAGGACGCCCAGCATATAGAGCGGTTTGCGCAGCTTGGCGAAGATCGCCTTCATTTCTTCGGCGCTGGCATGCTCGGCAAGCGCGTCATAGCGCAGCACCCGCTGGTTCACCCAGGCAAAGATGGCCACGGGAATCAGGGGCCAGAACGGCGGAATGATCCACAGCGGCAAGGTGATGATGCCGAGCAGCAGCGTGCCGGCAAGCGCCACGACTCCATTCCAGACGCTGCCGGCGATGCCGCCGCCGCGCCGTCGCTCGAGCTGAAGAAAGCGGCGGGCAGCCACATGCTCGACCATTTCCGTCATGCCGAAGACGCTGAGAATCAGGAGCGCCGTGAGATAGACGGCGGGCACGAACAGCAGCACCAGGATGACGTGCGCGGCAAACACAAGCGCATCGCCACCATCGAAACGCACGAAGAACACGCCGGACTCGATCCACTGCCGGAAATGGCCCGCGAGCCAGAGTGCAATGCTGGTCCAGTAAAAGAACGCCGCCAGTCCCCAAAGGAACAACGCCACCAGCACCGGCCAGATCATCAGCCACAGCATGCGCGGATGAAGCAGGTTGAGGAAAGCAAAGGCGATCGAGGAGAAGACTCGGCTCATGCAGGCTTGCGGCTCATTTCCGGATACTTTGCCACAGCTTGGCCAGCCGCTTCGAGGATACCGGCACCGGGGTACGCAACTCCTGAGCGAAAAGCGACACCCGGAGTTCCTCAAGTAGCCAGCCGAACTGATCCAGTTCCGCCGCCGCGCTTGCCGCGCCGCCGAGCTTCGCGCGCGAAGCGAGCTCCCGGCGGTAGGCCTGCTCGAGCGGCGCGAGCTCGGCGGCGCGTTGCGCGTCGCGTGCGGGCTCCGCACGCAGCTTGTCGAGGCGCAGGGCGGCGGCTTTCAGGTAGCGCGGGAAATGCTGCAGCCGCGCCCAGGGCGTGCGCGCGAGGAAGCCCGCCTGCAGCAATCGCGCGCATTGCTGCTTCACGTCTTCGGCCGCCGCCGGCCAGGCCTTCTGCACGCCGGCCGCGCGTTTCTGCACCTGGGTCTGTTCGGCGAAGATCGTCGCGGCGAGGCGCTGCATCTCCTGCGCGATCAGGTTCAACCGGTTGCGGCCCTCCTGCACGCGCCGCGCGAACTCAGCCTGCCGCATCGGCAGCGATTCGGCAAGGAAGGTGCGGTCGAGCGCGGCGGCCAGGATGTCCTCCTTCAAAGGCGCGAGCGCCATGTCCTTGCCCAGGGTTTTCTCGAGATCGCGCAGGCGCTCGCGGAAAGTGAGCGCGAGCAGGCGCCGCACGCCCGCGCGGTGCACCTCGCGCGCCCGCTCCGGCGAATCGTAGACCTGCAGCGCGACGCCATCGCCCCTGTCGAGCAGCGCCGGATAGCCGACCAGCGTCTGGCCGCCGCTCTGCACTTCCATTACCTCTTCCAGGTCGCCGAAATTCCAGCTGACATGGCGTTCGCCGCCGGCCTGGATCTCCTGTTCGAGGATTTTCTCGGTCTTGGGCCCGAATTCCTCCTTCAATTCCGCGAGATTCCTGCCCATCGCCAATTGCCGGCCGTGTTCGTCGAGCACCCGGAAATTCATCTGCAGGTGCGGCGGCGCCGAATCCGGCCGGAACGCATCGGTGGGGACTTCCAGATTCAGCTCTGCTCGGATGTGGCGGGCGAGCGCCGTGCCGAGCGGCGTGTCCGAGGGCGGCACCGCCGCCGCAAACGCCTGCGCGAACTCCGCGAGGGGGCCCAGCTTGTGGCGCATGCGCTGGGGCATCCCTTTGGCGAAGGCCTGCACCTTTTCCTTGAGCAGGCCAGGCACCAGCCACTCGCAGCGCGCGGTGGGCACCTGGTTCAGCAACGCCACCGGCACCGTCAGCGTGACGCCGTCCTTTGGCGAGCGCGGCTCGAAGTGGTATTCCAGCGCAAAGGTGTTGGAGCCAAACCGGATGTCGTGCGGAAAATTGTCAGTGGTGATGCCGGCGGCCTCGTGGCGCATCAGGTCTTCGCGCCGCAGCTGCAGCAGTTTCGGATCGGCGCGCTCGGCCTCCTTGCGCCACTTGTCGAAATCCGCGCCGTTGGTGACGCCCTCGGGGACGCGAGCCTCGTAGAAGGCGAGGATCAGCTCGTCGTCCACCAGGATGTCCGGCCGGCGTGACTTATGCTCCAGGCGCTCAATCTCCTCCAGCAGGCGCCGGTTGTGCACGAAGAAGGGTGCTCGCGTCTCGAACTCGCCCTCCACCAGCGCCGAGCGCAGGAAAATCTCGCGCGACAGCACCGGGTCGATCGGCCCGTAGTGCATGCGCCGATCGACGTAGACCGGCAAGCCGTACAGCGTTCCGCGTTCGATGGCGACCACCTGCGCGCGCGCCTGCTCCCAGTGCGGCCGCTCCTGATGGCGCTTGAGCAGATGGCCGCCGAGCTCCTCGATCCATTTCGGGTCGATGGTCGCCACGCTGCGGGCGAACAGGCGCGTGGTTTCGACCAGTTCCGCGGCCATGATCCATTTGCCCGGCTTTTTCGTGCCCGAGCCGGGATGCACCCAGAACTTGATGCCGCGCGCGCCGGTGTAGTTGTTGTCGGCATCGTCTTTCATGCCGACGTTGCCGAGCAGGCCGCACAGCAGCGCGCGGTGCAGCGCGCGGTAGGCGTCCGGTTTTTCCATGTTGGCGCTGGACGTCTTCCAATCCAGTTCCTCCACCGACTGCCGCAGCTGCGTGTGGATATCGCGCCATTCGCGCATGCGCGCGTAGGAAAGGAAATTGTCCCTGCATTGCCTGCGCGAAAGGCCCTCGCCGGCGAATTCCCAGAGCTTGAGGAAGGAGAGGAAATCCGAGCGCTCGTCTGCGAACTGCTTGTGCCGCTCGTCCGCGGCCGCGGCCTTGTCCATCGGCCGCTCGCGCGGATCCTGCAGCGACTGCGCGCCGGCGATCACCAGCATCTGCTCCAGGCAGCCCTCCTCGCGCGCCGCGACCAGCATGCGGCCCACGCGCGGGTCAAGCGGCAGGCGCGCAAGCTCGCGGCCCATCGCAGTGAGCGCGTTCTCCTCGTCCACCGCACCCAGCTCGGCAAGCAGCGCGTAGCCATCCGAGATCGCTTTCGGGCTTGGCGGATCGAGGAAGGGGAAGTCCTCCACCTTGCCGAGATTCAGGCTGAGCGCGCGCAGGATCACGGCGGCCAGCGAAGAGCGCAGCAGCTCCGGGTCGGTATGCGCCGGCCGCGCGGCGAACTCCTCTTCGGAGTACAGGCGGAAGCAGATGCCGTCGGCAACGCGCCCGCAACGCCCCGCGCGCTGCTGCGCCGCGGCCTGCGAGATGTTCTCCACCCGCAGCATCTCCACCTTGTTGCGGTAGCTGTAGCGCTTGATTCGCGCCTGTCCGGTGTCCACCACGTAGTGGATGCGCGGCACTGTCAGTGAAGTCTCCGCGACGTTGGTGGCGAGCACCACACGTCGCGAGCCGCCCGGATGGAAGACGCGGTCCTGCTCCGCGTTAGACAGGCGAGAGTACAGCGGCAGGATCTCCGCGGCGATGCGGTGCTTGCGCAGCACCTCCGTCGCTTCGCGAATCTCGCGCTCGCCGGGCAGGAACACCAGCACGTCGCCGGAACCCTCCTTGCAGGCCTCCTCCACCGCGCCGGCCAGCGCCGCCTCCTCCTCGTCGCGGGTGGTGTCCTCCTTGTCGCCCTCGACCGGGCGGTAGCGCACCTCGACCGGATACAGCCGGCCCGAGACCTCGATCACCGGCGCGCCGTTGAAATGCCTCGAAAACTTTTCCGCGTCGATGGTGGCGGAGGTAATCACCAGCTTAAAATCGTTTCGTTTTTCCAAAAGCTTCTTCAAATAGCCGAGAAGAAAATCGATGTTCAGGCTGCGTTCATGCGCCTCATCGATGATCAGGGTGTCGTAGGCGCGCAATTGCGGGTCGCCCTGCGTCTCGGCGAGCAGGATGCCGTCGGTCATCAGCTTGATGACGCTGTCGGACCGCACCCGGTCGTGGAAGCGCACCTTGTAGCCGACCAGCGCGCCCAGCTCGACTTTCAGTTCCTCGGCGATACGCGCCGCCACCGAGCGCGCCGCTATGCGTCGCGGCTGCGTGTGGCCGATCCTGCCGGCCTTGCCGCGCCCCATCTCCAGGAGGATCTTCGGGATCTGGGTCGTCTTGCCGGAACCGGTCTCGCCGCAAACGATGACGACCGGGTGCGCCTCAATTGCCTTGCGGATGTCGTCGCGCTTGGCGCTGACCGGCAGCGCGGGATCGAAGCTGATCTGCATGGCGGCCGAGGATATAAGATTTCGGCGCCGCAAACGCTAGGGCGGAGTTATCCTGACGACCTGCCTGAGGAGATTCACATGAATTCCCAAGCCCGATTCACCGTTCTCGCTGCCGTCGCGCTCGCCGTCACCGGCGTTACTGCTCACGCCCAGCAAATCGACAAGAAAATGAGCTTCTTCGCCACCAGCGCCAATCCCGGCAAAGGCGCAGATCTCGGCGGACTCGATGGCGCCGACAAGTACTGCCAGTCGCTCGCCGCCGCAGCCGGCGCCGGCAAGCGCACCTGGCGCGCCTACCTGAGCACCACCGCCAATGGCGGCGGCAAGGTGGTGAACGCGAGCGACCGCATCGGCAAAGGCCCCTGGTACAACGCCAAGGGCGAGTTGATCTCGAAGAACGTTGCGGACCTGCACAGCAGCCCGAATCTGACCAAGCAGACCATCCTCACCGAGAAAGGGAACGTCGTGAACGGCCGCGGCGATACGCCGAACATGCACGATATCCTCACCGGCTCTGATTCGCAGGGCAAGGCCTACACCGGCGCCAAAGACACCACGTGCAGCAACTGGACCAGCGGCGCCGACGGCGGTTCCGCCCAGGTCGGCCACAGCGACCGCCAGGGACTGCGCGAAGACGTCGCCGCGAAATCGTGGAACGCCACGCATCCGTCCCGCGGCTGCAGCATGCCGCAGCTCAAGGCCTCCGGCGGCGCCGGGATGTTCTACTGCTTCGCCGCGAAGTAGCCTGCCTCCCGCGCCGCAAAACGCGGCCGCCTTCGCCTCAGGTGCCGATGGAAATTCGCGTCGACGATGTGCACGGCCCGGAGATTTCCGAATTGATCGGCGAGCACCTGCGCGGCATGGCGCGGAATTCGCCTCCGGAAAGCATGCATGCGCTCGACCTGGAAGGGTTGCGCCGGCCCGGGATCACCTTCTGGAGCGCCTGGCGCGGCGCCGAACTGCTGGGCTGCGGCGCGCTGAAGGAACTGGACGCCCGCCATGGCGAAATCAAGTCGATGCGCACCGTCGCCAGGCATCTGCGCAAGGGCGTGGCGGCGGCGATGCTGCGCCACATCCTGGAGGAAGCCGGGCGGCGTTCCTACCGGCGGCTGAGCCTGGAAACCGGCGCGGCAGTCGCATTTTCGCCGGCCCAGAGCCTGTATGCGAAGTTCGGCTTCCGGCCCTGCGCGCCGTTCGCGGACTACGTCGAAGATCCCAACAGCGCGTTCATGACCAAGGAGTTGTGAGTGAACCCCCGGATTCGAGGATGGCTTGGTTCTGCTTTCCTGCTCGCAGCGGGAGCAGCTTCTGCCGCCGACCTGCACGTGATGATCTCCGCCGGCTTTTTCGGCGCCTATTCCGAACTCGGCCCGGCGTTCGAGCGCGCGAGCGGCCATCGGCTGATCACGACGCGCGGCCCGTCGATGGGCGACTCGCCGGAATCCATTCCAGCTCGCCTCGCGCGCGGCGAAACGGCGGATGTGGTGATCATGGATGGCGGCGCTGCCGACGAGCTTGCAACGAAAGGCCTGGCGCGCGCCGACAGCAGGGTCGAGCTTGCGCGCTCGCAGGTCGGCATGGTGGTGCGCGCGGGCGCCGCCCAACCGGACATCGGCAGCGTCGAGGCATTCCGCAAGGCCCTGCTCGCAGCCAAGTCGATTGCCTACTCGGACAGCGGCAGCGGCGCCTACCTGTCGACCACGCTGTTCGCGAAGCTCGGCGTCGCGGAGCAGGTCGCGGGCAAGAGCCGGAAAGTGCGCGGGCCGCCGTCCGGCGAACCGGTTGCGGCGGTCGTCGCGCGCGGCGAGGCGGAGATCGGCTTCCAGCAGGTCGCCGAGCTGATCCGTGTGCCCGGCGTGACCTTCGTGGGCGCGATTCCAGCCGAGCTGCAGCCGGGCTTCAATTTTGCCGGTGCCGTGACCAGCAAGGCCCGGCAGCCTGACGCGGCCGCGGCGCTGCTGCGCTTCCTGGCGTCGCCCGGGGCGGCGCCGGCGATATTGAAGGCCGGCCTGACGCCGCCCTCAGGACATTAGCAGGCGCGCGACGTAGCGCGCGACCAGGTCCACTTCGAGGTTGACGGCGTCGCCCTTCGCCAGGCGTCCGAGGGTGGTGACCTTGAGGGTATGCGGGATCAGGTTCACTTCGAAGCTGCGGCCCTTCACGCGATTCACCGTCAGGCTCACGCCGTCGATGCAGATCGAGCCTTTGCGCGCGATGTAGCGCGACAGCGCATTGGGTGCTTTTACCCGAAGAAAACCATTTTTATGCGCTAGAACTGTCCCAACCCCGTCTACATGACCTGTCACGAGATGCCCGCCGAGTCTGTCGCCCAGGCCCAGCGATTTCTCCAGGTTCACTCCGCCCGGCCGCTCCAGGCCTGCGGTGACGCGCAGCGTCTCCTTCGATACGTCGAACCAGAGCTTGCCCTTCGCCTTCCTCACCACTGTCAGGCAGCAGCCCTGCACGCAGATGGAATCGCCGATGCGCACGTCAGCCAGCGGCAGGCGGCCGGCGGCGACCTGCAGGGGCTTCAGTTTTTCGATATGGCCGACGGCCTGGACAATGCCGGTGAACATCAGGTCCTCGCCAGAATGCGAATATCGTCGCCAATACGGTCTATCGACCGGATTTTCATTTTTATTTTTTGATCCAAGGAAGATAAACCTGGAATGGAAACCATTCCCTGCGCTTCGTCGCCAAGCAGGCTGGGATTGAGGTAGATCAGGAATTCATCCACGCAGCCTTCGCGCACCAGCGAGCCGTTGAGGCGAAAGCCGGCTTCGACGTGCAGTTCGTTCACGCCGCGCTTCGCGAGTTCCTTCAGCATACGGGGCAGATCCACCTTGCCTTCCTGATTGGATACCTGCAGGACCTCCGCCTTCAGGTCGCGCCGCTTCTGCACGCCGCAAAAAATCACGGTGCCGCCGCCATCGAGAACCTTCGCGCCATCCGCGATTTCCAGCCGGCTGTCGACCACGGCCCTCAGCGGCTGGCGCGAAGTCTCCACATCGCGCACCGTCAGGCGCGGGTCGTCGGCCTTCACGGTACCGATACCGGTGAGGATCGCGCAGGCGCGCGCGCGCCAGCGGTGGCCGTCCCGGCGCGCCTCGGCGCCGGTGATCCACTGTGATTTTCCGTACTGCAGCGCAGTGCGGCCATCAAGCGTCGCCGCGATCTTCATGCGCACCCAGGGCCGGCCGCGCGTCATGCGCGAGAAGAATCCGATATTGAGTTCGCGCGCCTCTTCCTCCATCAAGCCATGCTCGAACAGGACGCCGGCCGCGGCGAGCGCCTCGCCGCCAAGCGCCGCCTGCGGATTGGGATCGCGGATGGCGGCAACTGCGCGTTTGATGCCTGCATTTATCAATGCTTGCGAACAGGGCGGCGTGCGGCCCTGGTGATTGCAGGGTTCGAGCGAAACGTAGGCGGTCGCGCCCTTCGCGGCTGCGCCCGCAGCAGCCAGCGCGTTCGCTTCGGCATGCGGCGCCCCGGTTTTCTCGTGCCAGCCCTCGCCGACGACTTTTTCGCCTTGCGTCAGCACGCAACCGACGCGCGGATTGGGCGTCGCGGTGTAGAGCCCCTTGCCCGCGAGTTCGAGTGCCCGCGCCATCATGGCGCGGTCGAACGCGGTGAAGGGCATCACTTCCTGCGTTTCTTGGTTTTGACTTCCTGCACCGCTTCGCGGAAATCGTCGGGCGACTCGAAGCTGCGGTAGACCGAGGCGAAGCGGATATAGCCGATCTTGTCGAGCTTCGCGAGTTCGCGCATCACCAGGTCGCCGACCCGGCTGGTCTGGATCTCGCGCTCTCCCAGCGCGCGCAGCTTTTCCTCGATACGGTCGGCCGCGGCGTCGATCTCCTCCGTCGCCACCGGCCGCTTGCGCAGTGCCAGCGTCATGCTGCCGACCAGCTTCTCGCGGTCGAAGTCGGTGCGGCTGCCGCCCTTCTTCACCAGGCGCGGCATGCGCAGTTCGACGCGCTCGTAGGTGGTGAAGCGCTTGTCGCACTTGGGGCACTTGCGGCGGCGGCGGATGACGTTGGTGCCCTCGTTCGAGCGCGTGTCTACCACCTGGGTGTCTTCATTGGCGCAGAACGGGCAGCGCATCGGCTTAGATGTAGACCGGGAACTTGGCGCACATCGCTTTCACCTCGCGAGCGACGCGCTGCAGTGAAACCTCGTCTTTCCAACCATCCAGGGCGTCGGCGACCAGATTGGCGAGCTTGTCGGCCTCCGCCGCGCCGAAACCGCGCGTGGTCATCGCCGGCGAGCCGATGCGGATGCCGGAGGTGACCATCGGCTTCTGCGGGTCGTTCGGGATGGCGTTCTTATTGACCGTGATATGCGCGCGGTCGAGCGCGTCCTCGGCGTCCTTGCCGGTGACGTTCTTCGCGCGCAGATCGAGCAGGAACATATGGCAGTCGGTGCCGCCGGAGACGATGCGCAGGCCGCGCTTCGCCAGCGTCGCGGCCATGATGCGCGAGTTCTCCATCACCTTTGCCTGATACAGCTTGAACTCCGGCTGCAGCGCCTCGCCCAGCGCCACCGCTTTCGCCGCGATGACGTGCATCAGCGGCCCGCCCTGCAGGCCAGGGAAGATCGCGGAGTTGATCGGCTTTTCCTGCTCGGCCTTGCCGAAAATCAAGCCGCCGCGCGGGCCGCGCAATGTTTTGTGGGTGGTGGTGGTCGTGAAATCGGCCACGTCCAACGGCGACGGATACAGCCCCGTGGCGATCAGCCCGGCGTAGTGCGCCATGTCCGACATCAGCAAAGCGCCGCATTTGTCCGCAATTTCGCGAAAGCGCTGCCAGTCGATGACGCGCGAATAAGCCGAAGCGCCGGTGACGATCATCTTCGGCCGGTGCTCGAGCGCGAGCTTTTCCGCCGCGTCGTAGTCGATGTACTCGTTCGCATCCAGCCCATAGGACACGACCTTGTAGAGCTTGCCGGAGAGGTTCACCGGCGAACCGTGCGTCAGGTGCCCGCCGTGCGCGAGCGACATGCCGAGGATCGTGTCGCCGGGCTTGAGCGCCGAGGTGTACACCGCCTGGTTGGCCTGCGAGCCGGAATGCGGCTGCACATTGGCCCAGGGCGCGCCGAACAGCCGCTTGGCGCGGTCGATGGCGATCTGCTCGGCGATGTCGACGAATTCGCAGCCGCCGTAGTAGCGCTTGCCGGGATAGCCCTCGGCGTACTTGTTGGTGAGCAGCGAGCCCTGCGCGGCGAGCACCGCGGGGCTGACGTAGTTCTCGGAAGCAATCAGCTCGACGTGGTCTTCCTGGCGGCGCGCCTCCTGGCGGATGACGCTGCAGATTTCCGGGTCGGCCTGCTCCAGGGATTTCGTGGCAAACATGGGCTGCGCCAGAGGGCAAACTCCGATTTTACCAGCCGCTGTCAACTCCCTACGATCAGACCCCTTCGGCTTGCAGCGAATAGCGCACCGAGTGGTCGCCGTGCCGGGTGGCGTTCTTGCCCAGGCCGATCCAACCGCGACCGCCCAGCACCGCCTCCTCGCGCCGCAGGTGCACCTCGCCGGAATGGTCGTCGACCAGCAGGAAGGTGCCGTTGCTCGACAGGTCGGAGATGACGAAGTGGCCTTCGCGCGTATGCACACGCGCATGCACGCGCGAGGCGAACAGGCTCGCGATGACGATGTCGTTGCTGTCTTCACGCCCCATCTGAAGGGTCGGACGGCTGCGGCTGACGACGAAGATATTGCCCCGGTAGATGAGCTTGAGCGACATCTGCACGGCCTTGGCGAAATCAGCCCGCGTCAGGTTGGTTTCGGTGACCGCCGGGTCGTAGCGCCACATGATTTCGCTCACCGCCACTTCCTCCGCCTTGCCCTTGATGCGCGTCGGGAACAGCGCCCGGCAGCGCGACCGCAGCCCGGGCGAGAGGGCATCGACGGTCTGCGCCGAAGTCAGGATCTGTTCCGCGTTGGCGAGCACCACCAGTCGCGAGCAGACGTTCATGGTGTCGCCGAACACATCTCCCTTGGACAGGATCACCGGGCCGTAGGTGAAGCCGACCTTGAGCTGCAGGCTGTTGCGCGTTCCCTGCGCCGCCGCATGCACCGTGGTCTGGATCTCGCACGCCGCGCGGAACGCGTTATCCGGATCCTCGAATACGCAGATCATGCCGTCGCCGAGCGTCTTCACCAGCACGCCGGCGTACTTGGCGATGACCTTGTCCAGGAGCGCGAACACGCCGTTGATCAGCGCCAGCGCGACCGTATCGCCAAGCGATTCGTATAGTTTCGTGCTGTCCGTGACATCCACGAACAGCACTGCGCGCTGTGCGTTTTCCATGAGTTTGTCGGACTATACGATGAGCGGCGGCGCGAGGTCACCCGGCGTGTCGATATCGCGCAGCACCGCGGGGTCGCCGACGGGAACTTTGACGATTTCTGACGCATGCGCCGCGAGCAACTGCTTTGCGCCCTCATCGCCCCGCAAGCGCGCAAGTTCGTCGCCGAATTGCGACGAGATGCCCACCGGATGGCCCCGGCGCGCGCGGAAATAGGGCGCTGCCAGCGGAACTCCATCGAGCAGTGCATCCCGCACCGCCGCGATGCTGGACGCGCGGATAAACGGCATGTCCGCCAGCGCCACGAGATAGGCGGCTGCCGCGCCCGCCGCTGCAACGCCGCAGGCCAGGCTCGCGCCCATGCCATCGGCAGCGCGGGCGCAACGCACGATCTCGCAGCCTTCACTGCGCAACAGATCTGCAAGTTGCGTCGATTCTGGCCGCACGACAGCGAAAACGCCATCCGCAAAAACCGCTCGCAGGTGGCGCGCCGATTGCGCCGCGATCGGCACGCCGTGCGGCAGCGGGTGCAGCAGCTTGTCGGCGCCGAAGCGAGTTGCCGATCCCGCCGCAAGCAGGATCGCGACGACCTTCACTTCAAACTTTCTGCTTTGCGGGGGAAACTGCCGGTACCTCGCAGGCCGAAGGATCGAAGCGGGCGGCCGGTTTCGCCGCCCAGCTGGGCTCACTCACGCCGTGGCGCACCGCGGTCATCTCTGCGAGGATCGCCACCGCGATCTCGGGCGGCGTCTTGGAACCGATGTACAGCCCGACCGGGCCGCGCAGGCGCGCGATTTCCGCCTCCGCCAGGTCGAATTCCTTCAGGCGCTGGCGGCGCGCGTCGTTGTTCCTTTTCGAGCCAATGGCGCCGACGTAGAAGGCCGGCGACTTGAGCGCTTCCATCAGCGCGAGATCATCGATCTTCGGATCGTGCGTCAACGCCACCACCGCGCTGTGGCCGTCAAGGTGCCCTGCCGCGAGCACGTCGTCCGGCATCCCGCGGTCGAGCGGCACGCCCTTCACGTCCCAGCCGTTGGCATATTCTTCGCGCGGATCGATGACCAGCACCTGGTAGTCGAGCATGCGCGCCATCTCGGCGAGGTAACGCGTGAGCTGGCCGGCGCCGATCAGGATCACCCGCCAGCGGGGGCCATGTACCGTAGTCAAAACCTTGCCGTCGAATTCGAGCACGTCGTCGCCGCTGCCGGGCGTCATGGAAACGCGGCCGCTGTCCATCTCCAGGCGCCGTCGCACCAGCTGCTGCTTCGAGACCGTCTCCAGCAACTCGCCGAAGGCGCTCTTCTCTGTGACCGGCTCCATGACGAGTTCCAGCGTGCCGCCGCAGGGCAGCCCCCAGCGCGTCGCCTCCTCGTTGGTGACGCCGTAGGTGATCAGCTGCGGCTTGTCCTTCGCCACGCTGCCCGCGCGCACCTTGTCGATCAGGTCGTCCTCGACGCAGCCGCCGGACACCGAGCCGACCACCTGGCCGTCGTCGCGGATCACCACCAGCGCGCCCACCGGCCGCGGCGCCGAGCCCCAGGTGCGAACAATGGTGCCGAAGGTGACGCGATGGCCCGTCTTGCGCCAGGCCTCGGCGCTGCGCAGCACTTCGATGTCGACGCTATCCATGCGGAAATGTTAACCCAACTTTGCAACCCCGCGCCCCCTCTCCCGAACCGATGTCGATCTGCGCGCGATGCGCCGCCGCAATTTCGCGCACGATCGACAAACCCAGGCCGCTGCCGGTGCCGGCGGTGCCATTGACGCGGTAGAAGCGCTCCAGCACCTGCTCGCGCTCGGCAGGCGGAATGCCCGGCCCATCGTCTTCCACCTCGAGGAAAGGGTGATCGTTCCGCATTCCCGTACGCACGGTGACGCGTCCGCTCGGCGAGGAATATTCCAGCGCGTTGTGGATCAGGTTGCCAAGCGCTTCGCGTAGCAGCACCGCATCGCCCTGGATCTGCACGGCGGCCAGCTCGAAACCGAGATCGATCTCCTTCGCCAGCGCGCGGTGCACCCATTCGTCGGCGACCTCTTCCACCACCGCGCGCAGGTTTATCGGGGCGAAAGCATCCGCGCGATAACCGCCCGGCTCGGAGCGCGCCAGCGCGAGCAACTGGTTGGCGAGCCGCGCGGTGCGGATGGTGGCGCGGTGCATCTGTTCCAGCTGCGCGCGGATATCCTCGGGCATGCCTTGCGCAAGCGAGGTCTCGCTTTGCGCAAGCGCAATTTCCGTATGCGCCTGCAGGCCGGCAAGCGGCGTGCGCAATTGGTGCGCCGCGTTGGCAAGAAAGCGCTGCTGGTTGCTGCTCGCTTCAGCGACCTGCCCGAACAGCTGGTTCAGCGCGCCGACCAGCGGTGCCGCCTCCTCCGGCGCATGCCCCGGATCGATCGGCCGCAGGTCGCGCGCCGAGCGCGCGCGGATTTCGTTCGACAGGTCTTCCAGCGGCGCCAGGCCGCGCTTGACGCCGAACCAGACCAGCGCAAGGGTCGCCAGTGTGATCAACAGTTCAGGCACCAGGCTCGAGAGCACGATGTTGCGCGCGAGCTTGCGGCGCTTGTTGGTGGTTTCGGCCACCTGAACCGTACAGATCTGACCGCCACAGGGCACCAGCAGTGCAATCGCGCGGATCGGCTGGCCGCGGTACACGCCGTCGTAGGCGATCACGCCGTCCTCGGGTACCAGCCCCTTTGGAACCGGCGGCAAGCCGGGGTCGCCCGCGAGCGCCGAACCATCGGGCTTGCGCAGGTGGTAGTAGATCGTGTCGTACTTGTCGGTGCGCAGCACCTGCTCGGCGGCGCCGGGCAGATCGAACGCCACCTCTTCACCGGAACTGCGGATGCGCTCGCTGAGCGCGATGCCCACGTCCACCAGCGCCTGGTCGTAGGCATCACTCGCGGGTTCCAGGGAAAGGAAGTAGGCGCCAACCGCACCGAGAACCAGCAGGGCCGCGACCGGCGGCAGAAGCGCCTTCAGCAGCCTGACGCGCAGGCTACTGGCCAGCTTTTTTCTCCCGGTATTCTTCCAGCATGTAGCCGAATCCGCGCACCGTGCGGATCTTGACGCCCGCCGGCTCGAGCTTGGCGCGCAGGCGCGAGACGTAGACTTCGATCGCATTGGGCGTCAGCTCCTCGCCCCAGTTCGCCACCGCCTGGATGATTGCCTCCTTGGAGACGATCTTCTCCACCCGCGCCAGCAGTACTTCGAGCACCGCCCACTCGCGCGCCGCGAGATCGAGCGGCGCACCGACGAGTTGCGCGCGGCGCGCCAGCGTATCCAGCACCAGCGGTCCATGCACGATCTTCGGCCCGGTCTGCGCCTGCGATCGGCGCACCAGCGCGCGCACGCGCGCGGCGAGTTCCGGCATCGCGAACGGCTTGGCCATGTAGTCGTCGGCCCCCAGGTCCAGGCCATGAATGCGGTCATCGAGCGCATCGCGCGCGGTCAGCACCAGCACCGGGGTGCGGTCCCCGGCGGCGCGCAGCCGGCGCAGCACTTCAAAGCCGTCGATGCCGGGCAGGCCGACGTCCAGGATCATCATGTCGAAGCGCTCCTGGCGGGCACCCAGCACCGCCTGCTCGCCCTTGGCCATCACATCGACCGCATGGCCTTCGCCCTCGAGAATGCGCGCAATCCCGCTCGCCAGAGCCGCGTCATCCTCGACGATCAGTATCCTCACCCGGGTAATCATACAACTCCAAAAGAAGGGGCCCGCACTAGGCGGGCCCAAGAGACCTCAGCCAGGGGGAGGAGGAGGAGGATCCCCGGCCGAGCTGCTACCGGCCCATCCTGGCCAGAAAAGCTTGCGAATGCCTTTCCCAAGGCTTGCGGAATGCTGTCAATATCGATTTGTTTCACATTGACGTGCATCAGGGTGTCGCAAGCTTCGAGGTTCATACTTCCGCCCCATGCAAATCCCGACTATTCCCGCGCGCCTGAAGCCGGCATTCGCCGCGCTGGCGATATTCGTCGCCATCGCAACCTTGACGCGCGCCGCGTTGTCATTGCGGCCCGAAGTCGCGGCGCTCGCGGCAGGCGACCTCCTAAGCAGCTTCGTCATCGGCTTCTGTTTTGACCTGGTCGCGGGTCTCTACAGCATTGCTCCGCTCGTCCTATGGCTGGCGCTAGCTCCTGACCGGCTGGCGCGCAGCTGGCTTTTCCGTGCGACCACCATTGCGGGCTTTGCCGTCACTTGTTTCGTATTCCTCTTTACGGCTGTCGCTGAATGGTTGTTCTGGGAGGAATTCGGCGCGCGCTTCAATTTCATCGCGGTCGACTACCTGCTTTACACGCACGAAGTCATCGGCAACATTTGGGAGTCCTATCCGACCGGCAAGCTCCTGATCGCGCTGGCGCTGGGAGCCGCCGCCGTCACGGCCCTGTGCGCGCGCCGCATCTGGCGCTGGACTGGGGAACCGCGGGCCTGGCGCACCGGGCTCGGCACTGCAGCTGCACAGGTGGTACTGGTTGCATTGCTTGCCTCGCTCATCAACGGCGACCTCAAAAACCGTGCCGCACAGGACTCGGCCAACGAACTCGCCGGCAACGGCGTGTACGAATTTTTTGCCGCGCTGCGCAGCAACGAACTCAGCTACGAACGCTACTACGCGACGCTTCCCATCGCCGAGGCGCTGTCGGTGGTGCGCGGTGGTTTCGAGGGCACGGACTGGATCAATCCCGATGGCGGGGGCAGCGAGCGCCTGGTTCCCGGCACGGGTGCCGAACGCAAGTTCAACGTAGTGCTGGTTAGCGTCGAGAGCCTGGGAGCCGAATTCCTTGGCGCCTACGGCGATCCGCGTGGCCTCACGCCGAATCTCGACCGCCTGGCGAAGGAAAGCCTCTGGTTTTCCCGCGTCTATGCCACGGGCAACCGCACGGTGCGAGGCCTGGAAGCGCTCGCGCTATCGCTCCCGCCCACGCCAGGGCAATCGATCGTCCGCCGCCCGGGCAATGGAAAACTGTTCTCGCTGGGAGGCGTGTTCGAGGACAAGGGCTACGGCACCGTTTTCGCCTACGGCGGCTACGGTTATTTCGACAACATGAACGCCTTTTTCGAGGCGAACGATTACCGTGCGGTCGACCGCCGCGACATTCCCGCGGCACGCATCAAGTTCGAGAACGTCTGGGGCGTCGCCGACGAGCATCTCTACGACCAAGCGATCGAGGAGATCGACCGCGAAAAGGCGGCGCATGGCGGACGCCCCGTGTTCGTGCACGTCATGACCACCAGCAATCATCGCCCCTACACCTACCCCGCCGGCCGCATCGATATTCCGTCGGGCAAAGGCCGTGAAGGAGCGGTGAAGTACACAGACTATGCGATCGGCCATCTGATCGAACGGGCGCGCAGCCGCCCCTGGTTCAAGGACACGGTATTCGTCATCACCGCGGACCACGGCGCGAGCGCACGCGGCACGGCGCAGATCCCGGTGGAGAAATACCTGATTCCGGTCTTCGTCTACGCGCCGGCGCACATCGCCCCACGACGCATAGACCGGCTGATGTCGCAGATCGATATTCCGCCCACGCTGCTCGGGCTGCTCGATTTCCGCTACTACAGCAAATTCCTCGGCCGGGACGTGCTGCGCTCGGCGCGGGAGACCGACCGTGCCTTCGTCGGCAACTTCCAGACGCTGGCCTACCTGAAGGATGACCGTATCGTGGTGCTGCAGCCCAAGCGCAAGGTCGATCTCTACCGGCTCGATCAGGGCCGCAACTACGTGCCGCTGCCGGCCGATCCGGCGATCGCGCGAGAAGCCATCGCGTATTACCAGGTTGCCTCGCACCTCTTCCGCAACGGCCTGTACGGCGACGAAGAGCAAGTCGAAATCGAAGCGCGCGCGCCATCGCCCGCCAGCGGCAAGGGCGGATCATAAGGCGGTTTCTCGTCGCGGCGGCGCTGGCATGGCCCGGCGTCGCATGGCCGCAGTCCGACACCCCGGCCGGCCTGTGGACGACGTTCAGCGACAGCACCGGCAAGCCCGAGGGGCTGGTGCGGATCGAGGAGAAGGATGGCGAATTCCTCGGCACCGTGGTTCGGGTTTTCGACGCGGCCGCGCCCAATCCGCTCTGCGAGCGCTGCGAGGGCGCGCTCAAGGACAAGCCCGTGGTCGGCATGACGATCCTGCGCGGCCTGCGGCGCGAGCAAGGCGGCTTCGGCGGCGGCACGATCCTCGATCCAGACGAGGGGCGCAGTTACCGTTGCCGCGCGCAACTGGTCGACGGCGGCCACCGGCTAGAATTGCGCGGCTATGTCGGGCTGCCCCTTCTTGGGCGAACCCAGGTCTGGGTTCGCAGCGAATAGCGCCGCCACCAGCCAGAGATCATTCAGTTGCGCCTCCGCATTCTCGACATAGACGGATCGCTGCCCGCGCAGCCCGGGCTGGCTGCTGCCGCGGCGACGCGGCACGCGCAATGGATCGATTTGCGCGGCGAGGAGCGCGCCCTGCGATTGTGGGCCAGCCGGCCGAGAATGCGCGCCCTGGCGGCCCGGCTGAGCGGTACGCCGCCCGCGGGCAGCGGACCGATCGTGACCTTCTACGGCTCCGGCGACTATCACCATCTGGCGACCGCAATGATGGCGGCGATCGACACGCCGCTGAGCGTGATCCATTTCGACAACCACGCTGACTGGGTGCGCCTGCCCGCGACGCACAACTGCGGCGGCTGGGTCAACCGCGCGCTCGAGATGCCCCAGGTGAAGCGCATCGTCACTCTGGGCCCCTGCAGCGACGACCTCGTGCTCCCGCAGTTGAAGACGGGAAACGTCGCGGCGCTCGCGAGCGGCAGGCTCGAGCTGCACCCCTGGCGGGCGCCGCCATCGCGCGTGTGGGGACGCGTCGGCGACGGTCCGGGCCATCGGCAGGTCGGCGGGCGCCTGGTCTGGAACTGCCTGCTGCGGCTCCAGGGTGCGTCGTTCCTGGGCGCGCTCGCGGACCGCCTGCCGACCGAGGCGGTCTGGGTGAGCATCGACAAGGACGTGCTGCGCCATGAAGACGCGGCGACCAACTGGGACCAGGGAGAAATGCCGCTGGATACGCTGCTCGCGGCGTTGCGCGAACTCGGCGCGGTACGTCGCATCGTCGGCGTCGATGTTTGCGGAGAATACTCTCGGCCCGCTTTCTCCGACCCGATCAAGCGGCTCGCGGCCTGGCTCGATCATCCGCGCAATCCGCCGGCGACCGAGGCCCTCGCCCTGAATGACCGGGCGAACCGGAGATTGATCGACGTGCTCGCGCAACTTCTTCCGTGACCGCCGAGATCGCCGTCCTGCTCGCGCTGTGGACGGCGTGCGAAGCCGCCGGCCAGGTCCTCTTCAAGCGCGGCGTCGACGTTCTGGCTTCTCCTGCGCAAGGCCGTACCTTCCCTCTGTTGCGCGAAGCGCTGGCCTCGCCCTCGATATGGGCCGGCATGCTGCTTCACGGCGTCGAGTTCGTGCTCTGGATCGAGATCCTCGGCCGCCTGCCGTTGAGTGTCGCTTTCCCGTTGGAAAGCGTCAGCTTCGTCGCGGTGCTGCTGGCGAGCCGCGTGTTCCTCGGCGAAGCGGTGCCGCGGCGGCGCTGGCTCGGCGTCGGTCTGATCTGCGCGGGCATCGCCGTTCTCGGATCCGCTGCGTGACGAGAGGCGGCCGGCCGGGGCCGGCGATCTCGGTGACCGCAAGCCGGACGATCCGGGCCATCTCCCGCGACGCGTGGCAGGACTGCTTCCCGGGCGAACCGGAGGGCTGGGCCTATTACTGCGCCATCGAGGCGTCGGACTTCGCGGCATTCTCATGGGTGTACTTCGTCGCGCGCGAGCGGGACCGGGTCCTGGCGGTCGTCCCGGCCTTCGTGACGGACTATCCTCTGGAAACAACGCTGCAAGGTCCGTGGCGAGCGATACTGCGGCCGCTGTTCGCACGCCTAGGGGCTTTGCTCACCCCGCGCATGCTTTGTCTTGGCTCGCCGCTCGCCGATGCCTGTCACCTCGGCTTCGCAGCAGGCGTGCCGACGGCGAGGCACCGGGAACTGACGGAAGCTCTGCTGAAGCACGCGGCTGAATTCGCCGACGCGCACGCGATCGGCCTGGTCGCCGCCAAGGATGTCGGCGAAAAAGCGCTGTCTCACGGCGTCGGCGAAGCGTTCTCCGCCGCGGGCTATGCGCGCCAGCCGGGCCTGCCGAACACCGCGCTTGTCATACCGGACGGCGGCGAGGCCGCTTATCTGGCGTCGCTTTCGCCGGCGGTGCGAAAGGATGTCCGGCGCAAGCTCAGGAGGTCGGATCTCGTTCGCATCGATCGCCGACGCGGCACAGAGGCGCTGCCGTTCGTCCAGCAGATGAATCAACTCTACAACGCGCAACGCGAGCGCTCCGCCGCCGATTACGGCTCGTTCGAGACGCTCTCCGAGGCGTATTTCCGCCAGGTCCTGGTCGAACTCGGCGACGCCGCGGTCGTCTTTTTCTATTCGCACCAGAATCGCCTGATCGCCTTCAATCTCTGCTTCGAAGGCAAGGGGGTGCTGATCGACAAGTTCATCGGCTTCGCGATGCCGGAGTCGCGCGCGCTCAATCTCTACGTGCTGAGCTGGATGACGAACCTGCGCTACTGCGCGCAGCGGGACATACCGGTTCTGCAAGCGGGGCAGACGGCTTACGCGATGAAACTCCGCCTGGGAGCGCAGCTGCAGCCGAGCTGGCTGCACTTCCGCCATCGCAACCGGGCCGCCAACGCCGCCCTGCGGTTTGCGGCCCCCTTGCTGGCGGCCGACCGGCACGATCGGGACCTGCGGCGCGCAACCAGCGGGGCCTCGCGGACGAGCGCGGCCCGCGCTACCCTCTGGACGCTCTGGAGCCTGCTGCTGGCGCTGGATGTCGCGATCCAGATCACCATGAAACTGGCCGGCGACCGGCTCGCCGGGATTCCGATGGGTGCCGGCTGGGCCCTTGCGGCGGCTTCGTCCTGGCTGGTCTGGCTTTCGCTCGCGGGCTATCTGGCGACGCTCGTGCTCTGGCTCGCCATCCTGCGCTCCAGCCCGTTGAGCGCGGCCTTTCCGGTCACCGCCCTGACCTACATTCTGGTGCCGCTCAGCGGCTGGCTCTGGCTGGACGAGAGATTTTCGCTCGCCCAGGGAATCGGCGTCACTCTCATTGTCGCCGGCGTACTGCTGCAGCGCGACGGCGGCGGTAAGCGCTCGTCAGGGGCCAGCGACTGATGCGCGCGCGAGGATGAGGGTCTGTTCCAGCGCGCTCGCGGCCAAGTCGATCTCCGCGAGGCTGATGTCGAGCGAGGGCGCCAGCGTGATGACGTTCTTGTAATAGCCGCCGATATCGAGGATCAGGCCGAGGGCGCGGCCCTCGACCGACAGCTTGCCCTCCAGACCGATCTGGAACATGCGGTCGGCGAGGCGCCGGCTCGGCGTGAAGCCGTCTGCCTCGCACATCTCCATGCGCAACGCGAGGCCGATGCCATCGACATCGCCGATCTCCGGATACCTCCGCTTGAGCGCCGACAGCTGGTCGAGAAAATAGGCGCCCTTGCGCCGCACCTCGCTCTCATAGTTCCCGCCGGCGAATATCTTCATGACGGCGAGACCCGCGGCGGTGCCGAGCGTGTTGGAGGAGAACGTCGAATGCGTCGAACCCGGCCCGAACACCGCCGGGTTGATCAGCTCCTCGCGCGCCCAGATGCCCGACAGCGGATTCATGCCGTTGGTCAGCGCCTTGCCGAAGACGATGATGTCGGGCTGCGCGTCGAAGTGCTCCATCGCCCACATGCGCCCGGTGCGGTGAAAGCCCATCTGGATCTCGTCGTCAACCAGCAGGATGCCGCGCTCGCGGCAGGCGGCGGCGAGGCGCCGGAAATAGTTCTTCGGCGGGACGACGTAGCCGCCCGTGCCCTGCACCGCTTCGACGAAGAACGCGCCGAACTCGGAGCGACCGGTCTTCGGGTTCCAGGCGCCGGTGTACTCGTGCTCGAACAGCCGTTCGAACTCCCCAATGCACCAGTCCTCCGTACGCCTTGCGTCGCCGGGAAAGCGCGAGCGGAACACGTACGGAAACGGCAGGAACTCCGCGCGGTCGGCAAACTCGCCGAAGCCCTCGCGATAGCGGTACGACGAGGTGATCGCCGAAGCACCGAGCGTGCGCCCGTGATAGCCGCCCTGGAAGGCGAGCATGCGCTGCCGGCCGGTCGCCCGGCGCACGAGCTTCAGCGCGTCCTCGATCGCCTGCGCGCCGCCGACGTTGAAGTGCACGCGGCCTTTCAGGCCGAAGCCGCGCTCGACGCTCTCGCAGAGCATCTCGGCGAGTTCGATCTTCTCGCGGTGCAGGTACTGGCAGGCGAGCTGCGGCAGCGTGTCCATCTGCGCGCGCAGCGCGTCGGCCACCGCCGCGTTGGCGTAGCCGAGGTTGACCGCCGAATACCACATCTGCACGTCGAGATAGGGCGTGCCATGCAGGTCGTAGAGATAGCTGCCTTCGCAGCGCGCGAAGAACTTCGGCTTCTCGGCGTAGTGCACGGTGTCGCCGTGGGAGCAGTAGCGGCGCTCTTTTTCGAGCAGCGCCTGCTCGTCGTCGCGGCGCTCCGCCAGGACGCGTTCTTGGGAGATACTTTTCACGGGATCGAGAAGAAATTTGCAGCTGCACAGTTTAATCGATACGATGCCAAATGCATGAAATTCATTGTGTTCCACCATCTTTCGGCCAGCTTGCGGCGAGCTTGCAAGAACCTTTCGGATGGCGATAGAGTGGGGCTGGCTGCGCGCGCAGCGCCGCGTTGAGATCGGCGACCGCGGCATCGCGCTCGCGGGAGAGCGCGGCTGCCTGGTGCTGCTGCTGCACGGGCTCACCGGCACGCCGACTGAGCTCGGTTACCTCGCGCATTACCTGCGCCACCGCGGCGGGCATTCCGTGCACGTGCCGCGTCTCGCCAATCACGGCCAGCCACTCGGCGTGCTGGCGCGCACCACCTGGCGCGAGCTGTACCGCTCGGCGCGCGAAGCCTTCGCCGATGCGCGCGATGAAGCGCGCCGCCACCGACTGCCGCTGGTGGTGGGCGGCCTGTCGCTAGGCGCCGTGCTGTCGCTAATGCTCGCCGCAGAGCATCCGCAGGACGTCGACGGCGTCGCCTGCCTGTCGCCGACGCTGTTCTACGACGGCTGGAACGTGCCCTGGTACCACAAGCTCATCCCGCTCGTGAACTACACGCCGCTCAAGTACTTCTCCTACTTCCGCGAGAGCGAGCCCTTCGGCCTGAAGGATGTGGCGCTGCGCAGCAAGATCGCCGGCGAGTACGGCGCCGCTTCGCTGCACGACAGCCGCGACGCGGCGAAGCTCGGCTACGCCCACTTCCCGGTGCGGCTATTCTGCGAGATGCAAACGCTGATCGCGCGCTGCAAGCACGACCTCCCCTCGGTCAGTTGTCCGGTGCTGCTGGTGCAAGCTGAAAACGACGACATGACCAGCCCGGAAAACTCCGAGTACATTCGCAGGCGGATCGGCTCCTCGCGCAGCGAACTGGTCCTGCTGAAGCAGTCCTATCATCTGGTAAGCGCGGATCTGGAAAGAGAAGCGGTTGCGGAGCACCTGCAGCGCTTCTGCGGCTCACTTGTCGCGGCGCGCGCGCATGTCTAGATCTTCGCTGCAGCCGGTCCTGTTCTTTGATTTCGACAACACCCTCACCGAGGGCGACATCCTGGATCAGGTCATCGAGCGGTTCTCGCCCGATGAGCGTTGGCGGGACTGGGAACACGCCTGGGCCGAGGGCACGCTGCCGGCACGCGATTGCCTCCGGCTGCAGATCGAAAACCTGCGGGTCACCCGCGAGACTCTGTTCGGCTTCCTGTCGGGCGTTCGCGTCGATCCGGCGTTCGCGGAAATCGTCGACTGGGCCAAGGCACGAGGCGTGAACGTGAATATCGTAAGCGACAGCTTCTTGCCTATGATCCACCACATCCTCATGAATAACGGCATCGACGTCGTTCCGGTATACGCGAACGATGTCGGCTTTGCGGGGGATCGCCTGATTCCCGCGTTTCCCTTCTACGACCCGGCCTGCGCGCGTTCCGCGAACGCCAAGGCACGCCACCTCGCCCCCTACGCCAATCACCGGATCATCTTCGCGGGCGACGGCCACTCCGACCTGGATGCTGCTCTCGCAGCGGACGTCGTGTTCGCCAAGAGCACGCTGGCGAAGGAACTGGCGGCGCGTGCGGCCACCTTTCATCCGTTCGAGACGCTCGAGCCGGTGCTGGAATTTCTGGAAACCCAGTTTTCGCGCAGCCGCTACGGGGACCTGCGGCTCGTCTGAGGCAGCCCGGTTAGCCGCCGCCTGCGGGCGGAGGCGGCGCATGAACGCGCTTCTTGCCGCCCAACCGGTATACCAGCACGTAGAGCACCGGAAGGACATACAGCACCAGCAGGGTCGCGGAAATCAAGCCGCCGATCACCACCACGGCAAGCGGCTTCTGCGTCTCCGCGCCGATGCCGGTAGAGAGTGCCATCGGCAGCAGTCCAAGCGCGGCAAGCAGCGCGGTCATCAGCACCGTGCGCAACCGGGTCATTGCGCCCTGCTTGACCGCTTCCAGCGGCGAAAGTCCATGGTTCTTCAATTCGTTGAACAGCGTCACCATCACCACCCCGTTCAACACCGCCTGCCCGAACAGCGCGATAAAGCCGATCGCCGCCGACACCGACAGGTAGATGCCGGTCAGCCAGAGCGCGAGGATCCCGCCGATCATCGAGAACGGGATGTTGGCGACAATGATCAGCGACGAGCGGAACGACTTGAAGGCGTCATACAGCAGCAGGAAAATCACCAGGATCGAGATCGGCACAATGACCGCGAGCCGCCGCATGGCGCGCTCCTGGTTCTCGAATTCCCCGGACCAGGTCACCGAGTAGCCCTCGGGGAGCTTGACGTGCTCGTCGAACTGACTCTTGAAGTCGGCGACCACGCTGCCCATGTCCCGGCCGCGGATGAACACGCCGATCGCCAACAGCTTCTTGCCGTTCTCGCGCGAAATATTCATTGCGCTGCCGACCGTGCGGAAGCTCGCCACGTCGGACAGCGGCACGTACGAACCGGAGGGCGTCGCGATCAGCAGCGACTGCAGTCGAGAGTAGCCCCGCTCGGACTCATCCAGGCGGATCGCCACGCCGAAGCGCTGCTCGCCTTCCCAGACCTGCGTGACCTGCTTGCCGCC
>JANXUV010000172.1 GCA_025356085.1 Betaproteobacteria bacterium | reverse complement strand
GTGCGCCGCGAAGACTGGACGGCAATGCATCCGTTCATGAAAGCGGCGCGCATCGCCAACCAGACGCTGGCGGGCCGGGTCCTGGTCGGCCCGCTGCTGCGGCTCTACAAGCTGGTCACCCTGGAATTCGCGCGCCTGCGCGCGGGCGACTTCTCCCACCTGCCGCACTGGATCGTGCACGCGGCGCTGGTCGCGGCACTGTTTTGGTACATCTCGGGCGTCGCCGGCATGCCCTGGTGGCATTACGTGCTGTTCATCGCCTGGCCCGCTTTTGGCTTGGGGTGGGTGCGGTCCTTCATCGAGCATCGCCACGGCGAGCGTCCGGGGCAGCGCACCGCGATCACGGAATCGAACGCTTTCTGGAGCCTGCTGTTCCTGAACAACAACCTGCACGCGGTGCACCACCTGTTCCCGAAAATGCCCTGGTGGGAGATTCCCGGCTACTGGCGCGCCAACCGCGACCGCGTGCTGGCCCACAATGGCGGCTACTATTTCCGCGGCTACGGCGAAATCGCCGGCAAGTGGCTGCTGAAGCCGGTTTTCCTTCCCCCGCATCCCAAGGAGAATTTTTCATGAAGCGCTGGTTGACGGCCCTTGCACTGGCGGCATTTGCCTCGATGGCGCAGGCGCAGGATGCCTGGCCGAACAAGGTGATCCGCATCGTCGTGCCGTATCCGGCGGGCGGCATCGCCGACAAGATCGCGCGCGAAGTGGCGCAGGATTTGACCAGGCGCCTCGGCCAGAGCGTGATCGTCGAGAACCGCGCCGGCGCCGCCGGCAACGTCGGCATGGACTACGCGTCGAAGCAGCCGGCCGACGGCTATACGCTGGTGCTCGCGCCGGCCAGCAATATGACCGTGAACGATGCCTTGTTCAAGAACCTGAGCTACGACATCCACAAGGACTTCGCGCCGATCTCGCTGCTGATCCTGACGCCGCAGGTGCTGGTGGCACACCCGGGTGTGGGCGTCAGGAACATGAAGGAGGCGGTGGCGTACATCAAGGCCAATCCAGACAAGGCGAACTACGGCTCGCCCGGCATCGGCAGCTTCTCGCACCTGGCGGGCGAGATGCTCGGCTTCGAAACCGGCGTCAAGCTCCTGCACGTGCCCTACCAGGGCCAGGCGCCGGCGATCAACGACCTGCTGGCGGGGACGCTGCGCTTCATGTTCGTCGAGGTCATCATCGGCGCGCCGCACATCAAGGCGGGCAAGTTCACGCCGATCGCCATCGCCAATACCACGCGCGCGCCGTGGCTGCCTGAGGTGCTGACCATGGGCGAATCGGGCTACCCGAACATCCAGGTGGCGTCCTGGTACGGCCTGATCGCGCGCAGCGGCACGCCGGGGCCGGTGATGACGCGCCTGACCAGGGAAGTGCGCGAGATCATGCGTTCGCCGGAGATGAAGAAGCGCTATGACGACATCGGCGCCTACACGGTCGGCAGCTCGCCGGAGGAATTCGACGTCTACATCCGTTCCGAGACCGCCAAGTGGCAGGGCCTGATCAAGAAGGTCGGAATCCAGCCACAGTAAGGCTAAAATTCACAGCATCCGAACCAAGGGGAAAGCCATGAAGAAGCTGTTTTGCACGATCGCGGTTGGCGCATTGCTGGCGGCAGGTGCCGCGCAGGCGCAGGAAAAAGTCATTCTCGGCATGAGCGGCTGGACGGGCTTCCAGCCCCTCAAGCTCGCCGAGCTCGCCGGCATCTTCAAGAAGAACGGCGTGGATATGGAAATCCGCTTCATCCCGCCGGTGCCGCGTTCCGCCGCGCTCGCCTCGGGCGCCATCAACGCGGCGGCGACAACGGTCGACCAGCACATCGTCTGGACCTCCGCCGGCATCGACACGGTGCAGGTGATGCTGATCGACAAGTCGAACGGCGGCGACGGCCTCGCCGTGCGCAATAACATCAACTCCGTCAAGGAGCTCAAGGGCAAGACGATCAACGTCGACGGCGCCGGCACCGTGCAGCACTTCATGCTGTCGTACATCCTGGAGAAGAACGGCATGTCGATCCAGGACGTGATCCGCGTGACTCTCGGTGCGCAGCCTGCGGCGCAGGCTTTCGTCGCGGGCCAGAGCGATGCGGCGCTGACCTACGAGCCGTATCTGTCGACCATCCGCGCCAAGCCCGAGTCCGGCAAGATCCTGGTGACCTCGAAGGAATACCCGGTGGTCATCGACGTGCTCGTTTTCAAGAAGGATTTCATCGCCAAGAACCCGAAGATCGTCAAGGCGACGGTGGACAGCTTCTTCGAAGCGCTCGAGATGATCAAGAAGGAGCCGGCCAAGGCCTACGAATTGATGGGCAGCACGGTGAAGCAGACGGGCGACGCTTTCTCGAAGTCCGCCGCCTTCATCACCTGGCAGGACCGCGACATGAACAAGGCGTATTACGCGAAGGAACACCAGCAGTTCACCGATTTCGCGGTGCGCGTGCTCAAGTTCAATCGCGTCATCAAGAGCGATGTGAAGGCGAAGGAGATGGTGAATCTCTCCTTCCAGTAGACGGTTTTGCTTGAACCTCTAAAGCCGGTCTCGCGCGGCGCCAGGATCTTTCTCGGCGCCGCGTTTTTCATTGCGTTCTTCGCCGCCTGGGCTGTCGCCACCTTCGGCGGCTTCATCGACGGCATGTTCCTGAAGGACCCGGTCTATACCTTCAAGATCGGCTGGGAGCTGTTCACCGAGTTCAACTTTATCCGCGACGTCGGCGTCACCATCTGGCGCGTGGTCGGCGGCTTCCTGCTGGCCGCGCTGCTGGCGGTGCCGCTGGGCATCGCGATGGGCGCCTACAAGCCGGTCGAGGCGTTTCTCGAGCCCTTTATTTCCTTCGCCCGCTACCTGCCGGCGTCGGCCTTCATACCGCTGCTGATCCTCTGGGCGGGCGTGGGTGAGGCGCAGAAGCTGATGCTGATCTTCATCGGATCGGTGTTCCAGATCGTCCTGATGGTGTCGTTGGTCGTCGGTTCGACGCGGCGCGACCTGGTTGAGGCGGCCTATACGCTGGGCGCGGATTCCGGCGCTATCGTCACGCGAGTGATGCTGCCCGGCGCAGCGCCGCAGATCGCCGAAACCCTGCGCCTGGTGCTGGGTTGGGCCTGGACCTACGTGATCGTCGCGGAGCTGATCGGGTCCGAATCCGGCATCGGCCACATGATCATGGACAGCCAGCGGCTGCTCGATACCGGCCAGATGATTTTCGGCATTTTCTGCATCGGCGTGATCGGCCTGATCTCGGACTACATCTTCAAATGGGTCAACCAGAGGCTCTATCCGTGGGCCTTCTGAGTGTCGAGGCAGTATCGAAAACCTTTCCTGGCGTGCGCGGCGGCCCCGACACGCAGGCGCTGCAGCCGACCGATCTGAAGATAGAGGACAATGACTTCATCACCATCCTCGGGCCCTCGGGCTGCGGCA
>JANXUV010000166.1 GCA_025356085.1 Betaproteobacteria bacterium | reverse complement strand
CGGAAGGATCGCCGATGCCGTAGATCGCCGATACCGTGGCGACGATCACCACGTCGCGCCGCTCCATCAGCGACTTGGTGGCCGACAAGCGCATCTGCTCGATGTGCTCGTTGATCGACGAATCTTTCTCGATATAGAGATCGCGCGAAGGCACGTAGGCCTCGGGCTGGTAGTAGTCGTAGTAGGAAACGAAGTACTCGACCGCGTTTTCCGGGAAGAACTCGCGGAACTCGGAGTACAGCTGCGCGGCCAGGGTCTTGTTCGGCGCCAGCACCAGCGCCGGCCGCCCCAACTGGGCGATCACGTTGGCCATGGTGAAAGTCTTGCCCGAGCCGGTCACGCCCAGCAGCGTCTGATAGGCGAGCCCGTCGGCGATTCCCTCGGCCAGCTTGGCGATCGCCTCCGGCTGGTCGCCCGCCGGCGGATACGGCTGGTGCAGCTTGAACGGGCTGTTGGGGAAAGAGAGATCCACGGGTAAAATCACGTCGTCACAAGGCAACTTTCGAGTCTAGCAGATGAACGCGCCGCATTCCCCCTCCCCGCTCGCCTCGGTCGCGATGGCCCCCAAGGATCCGATCCTGGGCGTCACCGAAACCTACGTCGCCGACCAGAACCCTAAAAAGGTCAACCTCGGCGTCGGCGTCTACACGGGCGACGACGGCAAGGTGCCGCTGCTGGAGTGCGTGCGGCGCGCCGAAGATCTGCGCGTCAAGAGCGGCACACCCAAGTCCTACCTGCCAATCGACGGCATCGCTGCTTATGACAAGGCGGTGAGGGATTTAGTTTTCGGCCCGAGCTCCTCCGCGGTAAAAGAAAACCGCGTCGTCACCATCCAGGCCCTGGGCGGCACCGGCGGCCTGAAGATCGGCGCGGACTTCCTGCGCCAGATCAGCCCCGGCGCCACTGTCTGGATCAGCGACCCGAGCTGGGAGAACCACCGCGCCCTGTTCGAGGGCGCCGGCTTCCCAGTCAGGGAATACGCCTACTACGATCCGAAGACGCACGGCCTGAACTTCGAGGGGATGCTGAACGCGCTGAAGCAGCTGCCCGCGGGCGCGATCGCCGTGCTGCACTCCTGCTGCCACAACCCCACCGGCGTCGACCTGACGCAGGCGCAGTGGCGCCAGGTGCTCGAGGTGGTCCAGTCGCGCGGCATCGTGCCTTTCCTCGACCTCGCCTACCAGGGTTTCGCCGACGGCACCGATGCCGACGCCTACGCGCCGCGCCTGTTCGCCGAAGCGACGCAGCCCGTGTTCCTGTCGAGCTCCTTCTCGAAATCCTTTTCGCTCTACGGCGAGCGGGCCGGTGCGCTGAGCGTAGTTGCCGGCAACAGCGACGAAGCGGCCCGCGTGCTGTCGAATCTGAAGCGCGTGGTACGCACCAACTATTCCAACCCGCCCACGCACGGCAGCGACATCGTGGCGCGCGTACTGAACACGCCCGAGCTGCGCACGCTTTGGGAAGCGGAACTCGGCGCCATGCGCGACCGCATCAAGCTGATGCGCAAGGCGCTGGTGGAAGGCATCCACCTGCGCGTGCCGGGCGCCGACTTTTCCTTCATCCTGGATCAGCGCGGCATGTTTTCCTACTCGGGCCTCACGCGCGACCAGGTGCTGCGCCTGCGCAGCGACTACTCGATCTACACCATTGAGACCGGACGCATCTGCGTGGCCGCGCTGACGACGAAGAACATCAACTACGTCGCCGATGCGATCGCCCAGGTGATCAAGTAGGTTTTTGGTAGGTTTAAGGGCTGTTTTTCTATATAATTCCGCCCCTTCGCACGTACTTACAATTCCTCGATAGCTCAGTTGGTAGAGCGTCGGACTGTTAATCCGCAGGTCCCTGGTTCGAGTCCAGGTCGAGGAGCCACCTAAATTCAGGGCCTTAGCTAATCGCTTTGGCCTTCCCACTATCCGCAGCGTGACGTAAACGTGACGTAAGCTCTATTACGTTCGCGCCAGCACCTACGGACTCGATCCGCGAAGCAGCTACGGCTAAATTCTCCGTCGCAAACTTTGCGTAGCGATCCACCATCACCCGCGACTTCCAGCCGCCGAGGTCCTTCAGTTCATCCGTAGACGTTCCCGCCTGCCGGTGCCATGAGGCCCACGTATGCCGCAAATCGTGAAAGCGAAAATCGGAGAGCTTCGCCCGCTTCACCGCTTCAAGCCATGCCGTATTACAAACACCCCAACGAATCGGCTCGCCTTTATAGGTGAAGCAAACCTGCGAATGCTGCCCTTTTACGCTTGCCAGGATAGCGACCGCATCTCGATTTAACGGGACACCTCGCGGCGTTCCATTCTTGGTGCGATTCAACCACGCGGTCTTGCGTCCCAGATCCACGCGGCCCCACTCCAAGCCGGTTATCTCCGAAGCCCTGCACCCTGTGGCAAGTGCAAACCGGACAATCGCCGCCATGTGAGGAGAACAGGCCGCAATCAGCCGATCCGCCTCCTCTCGCGTCAACCATCGATCCCGCGCCACTTCCCCGGATAGCAGCTTGATCTTCGGGAAACTGTCGATCCACTGCCATTCGTCCCGCGCCATTCGGAGAATTCCCCGGATTGTGGCGAGGTAGCGATTCACGGTTCCGGGAGCAATCTTCCGTTCCCCCAACCGCTGACAGATGGACCAGACCGCGTCCCCGTCAATCTCCGCCAGGAGCTTTTTCCCTAGAAATGGATCAAGCACCCGGCAGATTCGCCGCACATCCCTGGCACTACGCAGGGACTTCTTCACTTCCAGATACCGCACGACGGCTTCCTGCCAGGAGCGTTTGGGCTTTACCCCGAAGTGCGCTTCCTTGAACGCGTCAACCTTGAGCTTGGCGACTAGGGCTTTTGCTTCTCCCTTGTCGCTAGTCCCAGAGCTTTGGCGTATGCGTCTGCCGTTCGATACTGCAACATCGATCCACCAGAACGGCGAATCTCCGCGCCGGTAGAGTCCTCTTTCACGGGCCATTGAGTTTCCCCTCTGACCCGCCCTCGACGCTTATATTGGTCAAGCCACGCGTCCAGGTCAAATCGGTCATAGACCGACCGCCGCCCGAACTTGACCACCGGCACGCCGAGGCCCTCAAGGAGCGTGACGCCGATCCCGAGATAGGCCGCCGCCATGCCGAGATACATCGGATTTCGGGTGAAGCGGTACGGTCCCACGGCGACGAAGGCGGTGGTCGGGCGCAGCGGGTTGGTTTCGGTTCCGGCCGCATCGAAGCGCCGCTTCGCCGCCGCCGCAAGGGCG
>JANXUV010000098.1 GCA_025356085.1 Betaproteobacteria bacterium | reverse complement strand
CGACGAGCCTGACCGCCTTGTGGAAGAAGTCGATGCGCTCGCGCAGTTCGTCCTTGATCTTCTCGATCGCGCGCAACGTGGTGGCGCGCGGCGTGACGTAGTGGCTCGACGGATAGACCGTGAAGCGCGCCATCGGGTGCTGCACGCGGCCGGCGATCCGTCGGAATACCACGGCATGATCCTGCACCTGCGCCAGGGCGAGAAGATGTCGCAGCGCGACGTCATCGCCCGGCTGGTGGCGATGCAGTACGACCGCAACGAACTGGATTTCCGGCGCGGCACCTTCCGCGTGCGCGGCGAGGTGATCGACGTGTTCCCGGCCGAGCACGCCGAGCACGCGATTCGAATCACGCTGTTCGACGACGAGGTGGAGAAGCTCGAGGTGTTCGATCCGTTGACGGGCCGCGTGCAGCACCCGATGGCGCGCTTCACGGTGTATCCGTCCAGCCACTACGTGACGCCGCGCGCGACCACGCTGCGCGCCATCGAGGCGATCAAGGGTGAGCTGCGCGAGCGCATCGACTTCTTCCACAAGGGGGTGAAACTGGTGGAGGCGCAGCGCATCGAGCAGCGCACGCGCTTCGACCTGGAGATGCTGGTCGAGCTCGGCTTCTGCAAGGGCATCGAGAATTATTCGCGCCACCTGTCGGGCCGCAAGCCCGGCGAGCCGCCGCCGACGCTGATCGACTACCTGCCGCCTGACGCGCTGATGATCATCGACGAGAGCCACGTCACCATCGGCCAGCTGGGCGGCATGTACAAGGGCGACCATTCGCGCAAGTTCAACCTCGTCGAGTACGGCTTCCGGCTGCCCTCGGCGCTCGACAACCGGCCGCTGCGCTTCGATGAGTTCGAGTCAGTGGTGCGTCAGACCATCTTCGTGTCGGCGACGCCGGCCGACTACGAAGGCCGGAAAGCGGCGCAGGTGGTGGAGCAGGTGGTGCGCCCCACCGGGCTGATCGACCCGCCGGTCGAAGTGCGGCCGGCGACGACGCAGGTGGATGACCTGCTTTCACAAATCAGTCTTAGAACCAAAAAGAACGAACGTGTGCTGGTCACCACCCTCACCAAGCGCATGGCCGAAGAGCTGACCGAGTACCTGGACGAGCACGGCGTCAGGGTGCGCTACCTGCATTCCGAGATCGAGACGGTGGAACGGGTGGAAATCATCCGCGACCTGCGTCTGGGCGTATTCGACGTGCTGGTCGGCATCAACCTGCTGCGCGAGGGCCTGGACCTGCCCGAGGTGTCGCTGGTGGCGATCCTCGACGCCGACAAGGAAGGCTTCCTGCGCTCCGAGCGCTCGCTGATCCAGACCATCGGCCGCGCCGCTCGACACATCAACGGCGCGGCGATCCTCTACGCCGACCGGATGACCGATTCCATGAAGCGCGCCATCGCGGAGACCGATCGCCGGCGCGGCAAGCAGGTCACCTTCAACGAAAAACACAAGATCATCCCGATCGGAGTCAGCAAGCGCATCAAGGACCTGATCGACGGCGTCTACGATGCCGAAGGCGCGCAGCAGGAACTCAAGGCGGCGCAGGAAGGCGCGCGCTACGAGGCGATGAGCGAGAAGCAGCTGGCGCGAGAGATCCGCGCCCTGGAAAAGCAGATGCACGATCACGCCAGGAACCTGGAATTCGAGAAGGCGGCGCAGGCGCGCGACCAACTCGGCGAACTCAAGAAGCGCACTTTCGGCATCGATCCTGCGCCGGAATGAAAATCCTAGATGCGCAGGATTACCTCTACCTGATGCTCTCGGCGATCGTCGCTCAGAGGAATCATCGCATCTGGTTGCACGGCGCCATCTAGGCTCACGGTCATTCCGGCATCGGCGCCGGAAACCTGGCGGACGGTGACGTGGTAGACGGTTTCCCGGTAGCGGTAGTGCAGTTTGAATTCCCGCCAGTCAACCGGGAGGCAGGGCGCGAAATGAAGCCGGGACACTTGCGCGTCCGCCGTCAATCGCAATCCCAGCAGCGATTCGACGATTGACCGGTACATCCAGCCGGCCGAACCGGTATACCAGGTCCAGCCGCCGCGGCCGGTATGCGGCGCAACGGCGTAGACGTCGGCGGCGATGACGTAGGGCTCCACCTTGTAGACCGCGGTCCTTTCGGGCGACTCGCCGTGGTGCAGGGGATTGATCATGCCGAGCAGTTCCCACGCCTTCGCAGAGTCGTTCAATGCGGCGAATGCCATCACCGCCCAGATCGCCGCATGGGTGTACTGGCCGCCGTTTTCCCGCACCCCGGGCACGTAGCCGCGGATGTAGCCGGGATTCATTTCGGATGCGTCGAACGGCGGATCCAGCAGTTGGACCAGCGCGTGGTCGCGCCGCACCAGGCGCTGATCGAGAGCCGTCATCGCCTGCCGGGAACGCTCGATGTCGGCCGCGCCCGACAGCACCGACCAGCTTTGCGCGATCGAGTCGATCCGGCATTCGGCGTTGCTCGATGAACCCAGCGGTGTGCCGTCGTCAAAGTAGGCCCGGCGATACCACGCGCCATCCCAGCCGTGCGTCTCGATGTTCCGGCGCAGGCGGACGGCTTCGTCCTCGCAGCGGACGGCGAAGGCAGCGTCGTTCTCCGCGCGCGCGAGCCGGGCGAACTGCGTCAGCACCTGGTGGAGGAAAAAACCCAGCCACACGCTCTCGCCCTTGCCCTGATGACCCACAAGGTTCATGCCGTCGTTCCAGTCGCCGGTTCCGATCAACGGCAGGCCGTGCCGACCGAATCTCAAGCCCATCAGGATTGCCCGGACGCAATGCTGATACAGGCTTGCCGTCTCCAGCGAACGCAGCGGCATATCGTAGTACGAGTCCTCCTCGGGATTCACCGCGCGGCCGTCGAGAAACTGGGCCTGCTCTTTCAGGATCGCGCTGTCCCCGGTGCAATGGACATAGCGGCAGACCGCCAGCGGCAGCCACAGGTAGTCGTCCGAGCAGCGCGTCCGCACGCCTCGCCCGGAAGGCGGATGCCACCAGTGCTGCACGTCTCCTTCCAGGAACTGGCGCGACGCGCACAGCAGCAGGTGCTGGCGCACCAGCTGCGGATCGGCGTGCACCAGCGCCATGACGTCCTGCAACTGATCGCGAAAGCCGAACGCGCCGCCTGACTGGTAATGGCCGCTGCGGCCCCACAGGCGGCTGGCCATGGTCTGGTAGACCAGCCAGCCGTTGCACAGCACGTTGAGCGACTGGTCGGGGGTTTCGATGCGCACGGCGCCCAGCGTGGTTCTCCAGTACTGTCGAACAGCATCGAGCGCAGTGCGGGCAGTACCGGACTTGCGCAGGCGCTGCACCAGGCGGCTGGCCGCCTCGGTGCCGCGTCCCACACCCATGCGGAAGATGATCTCGCGCGACGAGCCTTCGGCCAGGTCGAACGGAATCTGGATCGCGGCGCAGGGATCCATGGCGGCGCCCACCTTGCCCGAAAGCCGTGCACGCTCCAGGGCGGCCGGATTGCGCAGGGTGCCGTTGCGCCCGATGAATTCGGTGCGGTCGCCGCTGATAGTCCGCGTCACGTCGTCGACGTCGAAGAAGGCGACCCGCTCCGCGAATTCGGGATTGTAGGCATTGCGCGCGAGCAGCGCGCCGCTCTCGGGATCGATTTCGGTGACCACGTGCATGCTCGATTTCGTCCGCAGGTCGCCCAACACCCATTCCACGTAGCCGGTGGCGGAGAGACGCCGCGGCCGCGCCGAGGCGTTGCGCACCTTGAGGACCGCGAACTTGACTGGCTGATCGAGATCCACGTAGACCGTAAGCTCGGTGACGATTCCGTCCTCGTTGTGCTCGAACACGCTGTAGCCGAAACCATGCCGGGCCGTGTAGGCGCCAGCGCCGGGACACGGGAGCGCGCACGGAGACCAGTAGTGGCCGCTCTCTTCGTCGCGCAGGTAAAAGGCTTCGCCGCTGGTATCGCCGACGGAGTCGTTGTGCCAAGGGCTGAGGCGGAACTCGTGGGCGTTCTCGTTCCAGGTATAGGCCGAGCCGCTATTGGAGATGACGCAGCCGAAATGCGGATTTGCCAGCACGTTGACCCAGGGCGCCGGCGTCGCCTGCTCGCGCGTTGTCGTGATCACATATTCGCGCCCGTCGGGCGTGAAGCCGCCGAGTCCGTTGGACAGGATCAGATCGCGCGGCGGGAACAGGCCGGCGCCGAGCGCCGGGGCGGCGATCTGCGCCGGCTCCGTGCTGCGGGCACGGGTTGCGGCAAAGCGCGGGATCGCCGGCTCGCTGGGGATGCGCCGCTTGACTTGCTCGGCGAGAGTTCCCTGACTGTCGGTGAACACGGCGCGCGCGACCGACTGCAGCAGGATGCGATCTTCGTTGGAAATCTGGTCGGCGGAGCGCACGAAAATGCCGCCCGGCCGGTCGATCACGTTGGCTTCCTGGCCCGCCGCGATCAGACCCATGATCTCGTCGTGGAGCAGCTGGCGGTAGCCGCCGCGTTCCTCATTCCAGATGACCAGGTCCACTGCCAGACCCTTCAGGCGCCAGTAGGCATGGGCCTGGACCAGCTGGCGCACCAGTTCGATGTTCGCCGGATCCTTCAGCTGCACCAGCACGATGGGCAGATCCCCCGAAATCGCGTATCCCCACAAGCCGGATTGCCCGCGGCGGTTCCTGGCGATGATGCCCGCTTCGGCGCGCAGCGTGGAATTGCCGTAGATGATCGAGCTGGCGAGCCGGCCGTAGAGTTGCGCGTCGGCCTCCGTCACATTGATCTGCCGCCGCGCCACCTGGCTGTGCGCCCACGCCATTTCGAAGGCGCGATCGGCCAGGCGTCGGTCCTGGTATTTCTCGGCCAACTGGAGACAGGCGGCGCGGCTCTCGCCGATGCCGCTGACCAGGTCGAAGGTCACGGTCTGCAGCGGCTCGAGAGCGACGCGCTGTCGGATGGCGACAATGGGATCGAGCACCGAGCCCTGGCTGCCCGAGAGCGGAGTGGCATCGCGCATCGCCTGAGGATCGCCGACGCTGTTGCCGCGGCCGATGAAACGCGCCCGATCGGTCTCGTACGAAGCCTGCGCCTGCTCCACGCCGTGCACTGCCATGAGATGCAGCATCCACGGGGCCTGCTCGCCGCGGGAGCGCGGCCTGCGCGTGCACAAGATCGCCTGCCGTGCCGGCACGATTTCGGTCTGTACGAACAGATTGCTGAACGCCGGATGCAGGGCGTCCGCGGAAGCGGAGGCAAGCACCACCTCCGCATAGCTGGTCACCTCGATCGTCCTGCGCGAGCGGGAGCGGTTCGTGACGTGCACCCGGCGCAGCTCGATGTCATCCTCCGGCGACACCACGATTTCGGTATGCGTATCGAAATCCGGGTCGTGGCGGCGGAACTCTACCCGCTGCTCGGTGAACACGGCTTCGTAAGTTTCGGCGGTTTTCAGCGTCGGCTGGAAAGCGGACGACCAGACGGCGCCGCTGCCAAGGTCGCGCAGGTAGCAGAACGTGCCCCACGGATCGCATGTGGTGTCCTCGCGCCATCGGGTGACCGCGATGTCTTTCCATCGGCTGTAGCCGCCGCCGGCGTTCGTGATCATCACGTTGTAGCGGCCGTTGGAGAGCAGCTGCACCCCCGGGTTCCTCGTGTGCGGCGTGTTGAAAACGCGCATCGGCGTCTCGAGCGCTTCGGCGGCCACACGGGAATCGACCCGCTCAGGATGACTCAGGTACAGCCCGGTGGCTCTCGGAATGCGCTCCTGGAGCAGCAGCAGGGTCGCCTGGAACAAGGGATCGGACACGAAGCGCCGCTGCATCGGCCTCTCCAGCAGCAGGTGGGCGAGGGCGAGTAGGCTCATGCCCTGGTGATGGGCCATGAACGAACGCACGACGGTGCTCGTCTCGGCGCGGCGCAGGCGCGCCGGGGTGTAGTCGACCGCCTCGTAAAAGCCGTATCGGCCGAGGATACCTTCGGCCGCGAGGCGCTGCAGGTTCTCGCAGGCTGCTTCGGGCTCGACCATCAGGGCGAGCGCCGTGGCATACGGCGCGATCACCAGTTCCTCGCTCAAGCCGCGCTGCAGGCCGAGGCCGGGTACGCCGAACGCGCGGTACTGGTAATTGAGCGCCGCGTCCACCGTGCTGTAGCCGGACTCCGACATGCCCCAAGGCACGCCGCGCTGGGCGCCGTATTCGATCTGCCGCCTGACCGCGGCGCGGCAGCTTTCATCCAGCAAGGTGCGGTCGTAGACCGGCATCACGATCAGCGGCATCAGGTATTCGAACATCGAGCCGCTCCAGGAGAGCAGGGTCGGTCCGCTGCCCGCGTTGACCAGCAACCGGCCGAGCGCGAACCAGCTCTGCTGCGGCAGTTGTCCCTGCGCGATCGCGACGAACACCGCGAGGCGCGCTTCCGACGCGAGCAGGTCGTAGGAACCCGCATCGCGCCTGCGCTCAGTCACGTTGTACCCGATTGAAAGCAGATGTCGCACTTCGTCGTACAGGAAGTCGTAGTTCAAGCGCGCCATGTCGCCCGCCTGCGATGCGAGCAGAGCGATTTCCTCTAGTCGGCCGCGTGCGTGCGTCGCGCCATCCAGCGCCGCCAGCTCGCGCAACGTCGGTATCGTATTCAGGTCCGGCAACGCAGGCCACGGCAATAGCAGCGCGAGTTCTTCCACGAGCTCCTTGCATTGCCGGTCGAGGGCGCGCGCCCAGGCAGTCGCTTCGGAATTCGATTCCTCGCCGGGATCGCCCGCCAGCCGCGCGGCGTTTGACGCCAGCCGTTCCAGGACCCGGCGCGCGGCGGCCAGCGTCGACGGCCGGTCCGACAGGGCCGATTCGAGTTCCTCCTCGAACCGGAGGCGGGCGACCGACGCAGTTTTCGATGCGGCATCGAGAAACGCCCTGAACGTGTCGGCGAGCCCCTCGAGCCATCGCGCCGCGAGAATCGGCTGGTCTGCCAGCGTGGCGAGGCCCGGCCGCAGCGTCAGCAGGTGGCCGGCGAGGTTGCCGCTGTCGACCGTGGAAACATAGGCCGGCAGCAGCGGACGCAAGGTCTGGGTGTCGTACCAGTTGTAGAAGTGCCCGAGATGGCGTTCCAGTTTGTGCATCGTGGCGAACGCATGACGGGTGCGCTCGATGAACTTGCCCGCCGGCAGATAGCCGAAGTCGTATGCCGACAGGTTCGCCAGGAGCGACAGCCCCATATTGGTGGGCGAGGTGCGTCTCGCGAGCACCTCGGCGGGACTTTCCTGGTAATTGTCCGGCGGCAGCCAATGGTCCTCCGGCCCGATGAAGGCCTCGAAGAAGGCCCAGGTCCTGCGAGAAACCAGGCGCAGAAACCGGATCTGCTCCGGCAGGAGCCTGGCCTGCGGGCGCGCGAGCGGCCGGCTTAGCCACCACGCCAGCAGCGGCGATGCCAGCCACAGGAGCAGGATCGGCCCCGCGACCGCCAGCGCGCCTGGGTTTGCATGCAGCAGAAACAGCGCGATGACGATGGACAGGAACGGCGCGACCCACATCGAACGCAGGCAAGCCCGGGGGCCGTAGTCGCTATCGAGCTCGTCGCGGTCGCCGCCGGGCTGACTCGGCGTCCACTCGAGTAGGCGCCGGTGTGTAATCAGCATTCGCACCACGGTGCGCAGAATGGCGTCCAGGCTGAAGCAGGCCTCGAAAGGCAGGCAGGCAAGCGCGAACGCGGTTTGCGCGAGGCGTCCTCTGGTCGAGCGCACAACGCCGCCAAGATGCTGCCGCAGCAGGGTGTCGTCCGGCTTGCGAAACAAATCGGTAAGTGAGGCGCTCAAGACGGGGACCAGCAGCACTGCCAGCACGGCCAGGGTCCAGACCCAAGCGGGCGAGAGCAGGGTCCACCCGAGCAGCAGCAGCATGAATAACGCCGGCGAGACCAGGCTGCGGCGCAGGTTGTCGAAGATTTTCCATTGCGACAGTGCCGACAGCGGATTGTTCTCCGAACCGCCGTGGCTGGCGGGAACGCGCCGACGCAGCCAGCCGACCAGCTGCCAGTCACCGCGCATCCAGCGATGCCGCCGCTTGACATCCGTTCTGTAGCCTGCGGGATGTTCCTCGTAGAGCTGCACGTCGCTCGCCAACCCGGAGCGCGCGTAGCAGCCTTCCAGCAGATCGTGACTGAGAATGCGATCCTCCGGAAGGCGATCCTTCAGCGCCCATTCGAAGGCGTCGACATCATAGATCCCCTTGCCGATGAACGAGCCTTCGCCGAACAGGTCCTGGTAGAGGTCGGAGACCATGCGCGTATAGGGATCGATACCGGCGTCCTCGCCGTGCAACCGGGAGTAGCGCGAACGGTTCGCGTCCGTCAGGCTCGCCGCGACGCGCGGCTGCAGGATGCCGTAGCCTTCCGTCACGCGCCGGGTGGCCGCGTCATAGCGGGCGCGGTTCAGCGGATGCGCCATCGTGCCGACCAGCTGCCGAGCCGTGTCGCGCGGCAGCTGCGTGTCGGCGTCCAGTGTGATCACGTACCGGACGCCCGACAGGACGGCGATCCGGCCGACGATGCGCGAAAACCGGTCGCCACCGGCGACGCTCGCGCCGCGCAGCAACGCGTTCAGGTCGCCCAGCTTGCCGCGCTTGCGTTCGTATCCCATCCAGACGCGTTCACGCGGATTCCAGCGGCGCGGGCGATGAAACAGGAAAAAAATATCGTCATCCCGTGCGCTGCCGGTGCCGCGGTATTTGTCATTCAGTTCCGCGATGCGCTGCGCTGCCAGCTGCAGCAGCGGTTCGTCCTGCGGCAGTATTTCTTCCGGTGCATCGGCAAAATCCGTCAGCAGGCCGAATTGCAGGTGGCCGTCCCGGTTGGCAAGGAAGCGAACTTCGAGCGCCTCAGCCAGGTCCTCGACGTTCTGCGCGCTGTGGAGGAGCGCCGGGACCACGACCAGCGTCTGCGATTCAGGCGCGATGCCTTTGGAAAAATCCATGCGCGGCAGCAACTGAGGGAGCACGACCAGGCTTGCAAGCCAATTCGCCAGCGCGACTGCGAGCTGGCTGGTGCCGATCAACGCCAGCAGACCGCACAACACCAGGAGCCAGTCCCGTGCCCCGCTTGCGTGGGCATGCGCGAGCAGGCTGCCGGTGAAGACCGACGTCAGCAGCGCGATCGGTCCGAGATAGATGTAGCGGCCACGGATGCGCTGCATGTCCGGAGAAACGGGAATCCGCATCCGGAATTCCGGCAGCCGACCTCCGGTCGATGCTTCCAGAAGCGGCAAGCCTCGGTCGACAAGGTAGAAACCGACATGCGCCGCACGTTCGTCGCCGTCGTTGCGCGCCGCGGCTTTGCGCGCGAGTTGCAGGCAGCTGCGCGCCACGTGTTCCTCGGTCAGGCCGCTGCGTCTGGCGATCTTCTCCAGCACGTGGCGGTAGTGATCGCGCGTGGCGAAGTCCATCAGTCCGTACACGCCGGCGGGGTCCTCGCGCAGGATGCGCTCGGCCACGCTCATCGTCTCGACGAATGCGTGCCAGTCGGTCGCCGTCAGCAGGCGCAGGCTGCCGATACTGTTGCTGATGGAGACTTGATCGGCGGCCTGCTGTTGATTCTCCGATTGCACCAGCTGGGCAATGGACAGGCCGAGTTCGGAGAGCCGCTGTTCGATCCAATTGAGCGGCATCGCCAGGGCTGCGCCGTGCCCTTGCAACCGTCGAGCGATCTCCGCCACGAAGGAACTGCTCATGGGCGGGTCGGATCTCGCCATGTCCGCGACGATCAGGATCAGGCTTTTGGGGTCGTTCTGCGCGGTCTCCGTCATCTGGTCGGCCCAGAAATCGGCCAGATCCCGGCCCATGTGATGAGCGATGATGCGGGTTCCCACGCGCCGCAGGTTCTCGATCAGCGCCAGGCGCAACATGATGGGAACGCCCCACAATTCGCCGAGGGTCAGCGAGGTGACGGTCTGATAGGCCGCGATGAATCGGCCGAAACTCTCCGCATCCACCTGTCCGTCGCCGTGCGAGATGGTCTCCAGCGCGATGTCGTAGACGCGCGGCAGTCCTGCCGACGGACCGCTGCCCAGACGCGGCAGCTCGCGGCTGTAGTCCCTGGGCAGGTGCCTGGTGGCGGTGCGTATCTGCTCTTCGATCAGGTGAAAATTATCGAGCAACCATTCCCCGGCAGGTGTGACCGGGCGGCCCTCCTCGATCGCCGCCATCAACAGATCGCAGGCTTTGAGCAGCACGCCTTCGTTTTCCGCAAGGCGCGAGAGCAGCAGGTCGCGGGGCCGTTTGGCTCCCGGGGAATGGGAGGCCGCCAGCGCCTTGCCGTGCTGTTCCATGTGCCCGGCGCTGAACAGCTCCGATCGCAGTGGCGCCTCCTCGATCATGTCGTCGGCCATCCAGCCGCCGCGCCGGAACTGCGCCAGCACCTGAAGCAGGCTTCGAGCAACCCCATTGCCGCTGATTTTCAGTCGTCAATCCTCTCTGCTGATCGTATTCTCAGGCTTGGCTCTGTCCGCAAGATTTGTTTTTTCTTCCCGTTTCGGATTCGCGTGTTGCGGTTTCCGCCTGTTATTGGTTGAATTCCTGGAAACTCTACTACGATGATTGAAAAGGAGAACATGTCGTTGCTGTTCGTCTGCACCGGCAACATCTGCCGGTCGCCGACCGCCGAAGGCGTTTTCCGGGAATTCCTGCGAAGGAATTCCCTCGAAAAGAGCATGCGGGCCGATTCGGCCGGCACGCACGGCTATCACGTCGGCGATGCGCCGGACCGGCGCGCCACGGCGCACGCGCTGCGGCGCGGTTATGACATTTCAGCGCTGCGAGCGCGCCAGGTGACGCGGGCGGATTTCGATGCCTTCGATCTTGTGCTGGCGATGGATCGCAGCCACTTTCGGTTCATGGAGGGCCTGTGCGCGGCGGAGCACAGGCACAAGCTGAAGCTGTTTCTGGATTTCGCGGGCATCGAGGAAGCCGAAGTCCCCGACCCGTACTACGGCGGGTCGGACGGGTTCGAACAGGTGCTGGATATGGTCGAGGCCGCCTCACGCGGCCTGGTCGACCATGTCCGAGCTCACTTGTTGCGCGTTTCGACCTGAACGAGCTCCGTCTCGGCGGCCACCGGAGCGGGCGGCCTTTCGCGCCGCGGCCGGCCCAGCTGCACCGGTTCAGGCGCCGGCGCCGGCTGCCTTGCCTTGGAGGAGTCGGTCTCGACCATCTGAAGTCCGGCCCTTGACAGCACTTCTTTCGGATCGATGCGGGCCGGCGTTTCCACTTTGGGCGCTTCGACGCGCGACGCTTCCTGCCGCAAGGGTTCCGGCGCGCGCGGTTCTTCCCTGGGCGCCTGTTCCATCCGGGGTTCTTCCGGACGCGGCGCCGGGGCGGGGTCGGAAGACGGCTCGTGCTGCTTTTGCGGCTCGGCTTCGCGCATCTCTGCTTCCCGATGCACCTTCAGCCGATGCTCCTCCAGTTGCTGCGAGTAAACGGACTGCTCCGGGCTCTGGTGCTGGCCCTCGGGACGGCGTTCGCCGCGATCGGGACGATCACCACGATCACCGCCGCCTCTACCGCGACCGCCGCGGTTACGGCGTCCACGCCGATGCTCCTCGCCTTCCTGCGGCGGGGGGTTGCCATTGCCATCCTGCGGGCCCGCATTGGGTCCTTGCGGCTGCCGCTGCTGCTGCGGCGGACGCGGCGGGCGCTGGTCCGGACGACGCTCGCCCTGCGGGCGCTCGTTCGGTTGCCGCTCGGACTGGGACAGTTCGCCCTGTTGCTGAATCTCGCCCTGCGAACGCTCGCGTTGCGGGCGATCGTTGCGTGGTTGCTGCTGTTGCGGCGGACGCTGGTCGCGGCGCTGCTGATCGCGCCCTTTGTCGCGGTCGCCGCGCTGCTGGCCGTCGCGCCTGCCGCCGCGTTCGCCGCGCCGGTGCTCGTTGCGATCGCGTGATTCGTCGCGCGGCCGGTCGTTACGGTCGGTGCGCTGCGGCCTGGTCGGGCGCATGGCCGGTTCGTTGGCCGCGGCAGGCTGATCGACCGGCTTCTCGGTCTTGAGCCAGCCGAACAAGCGGCCCAGAAAGCCTGAACGCGCCGGTTCCTGCACCTGCAATGCGGGGGCGGGCGCCGTCGTTGCAACCGATCCACGCGATGCTCCGGTCCTCGGCGCGGGTTCCGGAACGATCGGCGCCGGCTGGTCGGGCACGATGCCCTGCACCGCGGCCTGCGGGCGATCTTTCTTGGACTCGGCTTCCTTGCCGGGCGCCTGCGGGTCTTCGGGTTGCGCGACCATTTCGTAGCTGGTCGGCACGTGTTCCATCTGGTTCAGTTCGTCGTGCTTCAGGCGCTGCACCTTGTAGTGCGGCGTCTCCAGGTGCGGGTTGGGCACCAGCACGATGTTGACCTTGATGCGCGCTTCCAGCTTCTGGATCTCGCCGCGCTTCTCGTTCAGCAGAAAGGAGGCCACGTCGACCGGCACCTGCGCATGCACCGCGCCGGTGTTTTCCTTCATTGCCTCTTCCTGGATGATGCGCAGCACGTGCAGCGCGGTGGATTCGGTGCCGCGGATGAAGCCGGTGCCGCCGCAACGCGGGCAGCTGATATGCGCGGTTTCCTCCAGCGAAGGTTGCAGCCGCTGACGCGACAGCTCCATCAGGCCGAAGCGCGAGATCTTGCCGATCTGCACGCGAGCGCGATCGTGCCGCAGCGAGTCGCGGAAGACGTTTTCTACCTCGCGCTGGTTCTTTTGCGACTCCATGTCGATGAAGTCGACCACGATCAGGCCGCCAAGGTCGCGCAGCCGCAGCTGGCGGGCGACTTCTTCCGCCGCTTCCAGGTTGGTGCGGTAGGCGGTTTCCTCGATGTCGTGACCCTTGGTGGCGCGCGCCGAGTTGACGTCGATGGAGACCAGCGCTTCCGTATGGTCAATCACGATCGCACCGCCCGAAGGCAGGTTGACGTGGCGGCCGTAGGCGCTTTCGATCTGGTGCTCGATCTGGAAACGCGAGAAGAGCGGCACGTCGTCGCGGTACAGCTTGACCTTGCCGACGTTGGCCGGCATCACGGTCTGCATGAAGGCGACCGCCTGGTCGTAGATTTCCTGCGTGTCGATCAGGATCTCGCCGATGTCGGGCTGGAAGTAGTCGCGGATGGCGCGGATCACCAGGCTCGATTCGAGATAGATCAGGAAGGGCTTTTTCTCGGAATCCTTGCCGGCGCCGTCCACGGCTTGCCAGAGCTGGAGGAGGTAGTTGAGGTCCCACTGCAGTTCTTCGGCGGTGCGCCCGATCGCCGCGGTACGGGCGATGACGCTCATGCCTTCCGGGACCACCAGCTGGTCGATGGTGTCGCGCAGCTCGTTGCGGTCTTCGCCTTCGACGCGGCGCGAAACGCCGCCGCCGCGGGGGTTGTTCGGCATCAGGACTAGGTAGCGGCCCGCGAGGCTGATGAATGTGGTGAGGGCGGCGCCCTTGTTGCCGCGCTCGTCTTTCTCGACCTGGACGATGAGGTCCTGGCCTTCGTTCAGGGCATCCTGGATGCGCGCGCGGCCGACGTCGACGCCTTCGCGGAAGTAGCTGCGGCCGACTTCCTTGAAGGGCAGGAAGCCGTGCCGTTCTTCACCGTAATCGATGAACGCCGCTTCGAGGCTGGGCTCGATGCGGGTGATGATCCCCTTGTAGATGTTGCTCTTGCGTTGTTCCCTCGAGGCCGATTCGATGTCCAGATCGACCAGTTTCTGACCTTCTACGATGGCGACGCGCAGTTCTTCCTGCTGGGTCGCGTTAAACAACATGCGTTTCACTTTATTGTTCTCCTGCGCGCGCAGGAGCACCGTTTTTCAGTCGGTCTTGGTCTCCGAGTGGGAATTTCCCGCTAAGAAAAAGCCACCTGCGCGCATTGCTGCTGCATTCGCTGCTTACGGTGAGCGAGATTAACCCCTGGTTCGGGCCCGGCTCACGGCCGGACAGGAGGCGGGTTGCAGGGAACCGGCGCGTGGGTGGCAATGGCCAAAGCCCAACACGTCTTGTGGTCCCTGTGCCTCGCAACTCGAGGCCAGACCACGGATAATAATAAAAATGAAGGACTTAAGCAAGCCAAAGGTGACGTGGCTTGAAGTTGGCGAGGAAAGCGAGGCCCAGCGCATCGACAACTTCCTGCTGCGCCAGCTCAAGGGCGTTCCCAAAAGCCACGTCTACCGGGTCCTGCGCTCGGGCGAGGTCCGGGTCAATAGCGGCCGGGTCAAGCCCGAATATCGCCTCAAGGTCGGCGACAAGGTCCGGGTGCCGCCGGTCCGGGTGGCGGCCGCGAAGACGGGCCCGGTGCCGCGCCTGCTGGACCTGGATGTCATATATGAAGACGCCTCCCTGCTGGTGGTCGATAAGGCCTCCGGCATCGCCGTCCACGGCGGCAGTGGGGTAAGCCACGGGGTCATTGAATCGCTGCGCGCGGCCCGGCCGGAAGCAAAGATGCTGGAACTGGCGCATCGCCTTGACCGCGACACTTCGGGTTTGCTGGTAGTGGCAAAAAAACGTACTGCCCTGGTCGAACTGCACCGCATGCTGCGCGAAGGCGAGGTGGAGAAAATCTACGTGGCGGTGGTCAAGGGGGTGCCGGCGAAGAAGGACTTCGATATCCGCGAGGCGCTGCACAAGTACGTGAACGCGAAAGGGGAGCGGCGGGTGGCGGTCAAGGAAGGCGGCATGGAAGCATTCACCAAGGTGAAGGTCCTGGGCAGTTCAGGCGAATTGAGCTTCCTGCAGCTTCGCCTGATGACGGGCCGCACCCACCAGATCCGCGTCCACCTGGCGCACGCCGGTCATCCGGTGCTGGGCGACGACAAGTACGGCGACTTCGAATTGAACCGCGCCGTCGCGCGGCAGGGCGTCAAGCGCCTTTTCCTGCACGCGCGCCGGCTCGCGTTCGTGCACCCGGCGAGCAAGGACAAGCTGCGGCTGGAAGCGACGCTGCCGGAGGATATGCTGTCGTTTTGCCGCTCGAATTTCAAAAATGCCGAATAAGCGCTATCCCTTCATCGTTTTCGACTGGGACGGCACGCTGATGGATTCGACGGCCGGCATCGCACTGGCAATCCAGGAGGCGGCGCGCGACATGGGCCTGCCCGTGCCGACGCGCGAGGCCGCGAGCCATGTCATCGGTCTTGGTCTGCAGGATTCGCTGCGCGGCGCCGTGCCGTCGCTGCCGGTCGAGAGATACAAGGATTTCGTCGAGTTGTACCGCAAGCATTTCCACACCCAGCAGGAGGAAATGGTGCTGTTCGAGGGCGTGCCTGAGATGCTGGAAGAATTGCGTTCGCGTGAACACCGCCTGGCGGTCGCCACCGGCAAGAGCCGCCGCGGCCTTGACCATGCATTGCAGGTAACCGGATTGGGGGCGTACTTTGCGAGTTCCCGCTGCGCCGACGAAACCAATTCGAAGCCGCATCCGGCGATGCTGCTCGAACTCATGCAGGAGAGCGGGCATCAGCCGCGTGACCTGCTGATGATCGGCGACACCTCGCACGACCTCGGCATGGCGAAGGCCGCCGGCGTGGATGCGGTGGCGGTCGGGTACGGCGCACATCCGCTGGCATCGCTTGGCGCCTGGCAGCCGCGCGCCAGCGTCAACAACGTCGAAGAACTGCGCCAGTGGCTGACAAAGAACGCCTGATCTGCGACGCACAGGCCCTGCTGGATTCCGGCAAGGCGGTGCGCTTCGACGTCGAATACTTCGGCGAGCGCGCGCCGGCCTTCGTGCTGCGTTTCCAGGGGCGCGTGCACGGTTATCTCAACCGCTGCGGACACTTGCCGATGGAGCTCGACTGGCGCGAGGGCGAAGTCTTCGACTCCGACGGACGCGATTTGATATGCTCGACCCACGGCGCGACCTACGCAGCCGACAGCGGCAAATGCCTCGGCGGACCCTGCGGCGGCACGCCGCTCGTTCCCCTGCAAGTCGAGGAGAGGGACGGCAAAGTGTTCTTCAAAGGAATCGACGATGGCTGACAACGACGGACAGTGGGAACGCGGGCTGATCGAAAAGCTCGCGACTGAGGCCCTCAAGGAGCAGCGTCGCGCGCGGCGCTGGGGCATTTTCTGGAAACTGCTGACCTTCACTTACCTGACGGTGGTCATCGCGATGGCGGTGGACTGGAGGAGCGGCGATTCGAAGGGCGGCAAGCACACCGCGCTGGTGGAAGTGCAGGGCGTGATCGGGCCGGGCACCGAATCCAGCGCCGACAAGGTGATGCTCGCGCTGCAATCCGCTTTCGAGGACAAGAACACGCAGGGCGTGGTGATGCGCATCAACTCGCCGGGCGGCAGCCCGGTGCAGGCGCAGAACATCTACGACGAGATGAGGCGGTTGCGCCTGAAGTACCCCAACATTCCCCTCTACGCGGTGGTCGAGGACCTGTGCGCCTCGGGCGGGTACTACGTCGCGGCGGCGGCTGACAAGATCTATGTCGCGAAAGGCAGCATCGTCGGCTCGATCGGCGTGCGCATGGACAATTTCGGCGTGGTGGGGCTGATGGAGAAGCTTGGCGTCGAGCGCCGGCTGATCACCGCCGGCAAGAACAAGGCTCTGCTCGATCCGTTCCTGCCTGAGGACCCGGCGCACAAGCAGATCGCGGTCGACCTGATCACCGAGATCCACAACCAGTTCATCGCCGCGGTGAGGGAAGGCCGCGGCAAGCGGCTGAAGGAAACCCCCGACATGTTTTCCGGCCTGATCTGGAGCGGCGTCAAGAGTGTCGACCTGGGTCTGGCGGACGGTATCGGCGGGCTCGACTACGTCGCGCGCGAAGTCATCAAGGCCGAGGACGTCGTCGATTTCACGCAGAAGGAAAACATCGCCGAGAAATTCGCGCGCCGCTTCGGCGCCGGTGCGATGAGCTCGCTGCTGGAGTTTTCCGCGAAGACCGGCCTGACTATTCGCTGACTCCGCTGAGCAACAGGAACACCGTCGGGCGCTTGCCCAGCGGCTTCTGATTGCTTCTCCATTCCTTTACCGACCTGGTCCTGACGGATTCTGTCTGGGTCGTCAGGCCGGTTGCAACGCACAGCCTGGTTTTTTCAGAAAGCACTTCAAGCAAGGCGCCAAGGAGCACATCGTTACGGTAAGGCGTTTCGATAAAGATCTGCGTCTCGCGCTCGCGGCGCGAACGCGCTTCGAGTTCCTTGATTTTCTTTTTGCGTTGTTCCGCTTCACGCGGCAGGTAGCCGCAGAACGCGAAGCGCTGGCCCTCCAGTCCGGAGGCCATCAGCGCCAGAACGATCGACGATGGTCCGATCATCGGCACCACGCGGATGCCGGCAAGTTGCGCGGCTTCGACGAGCGCCGCGCCGGGGTCGGCGATCGCCGGACAACCGGCCTCGGAGAGAAGGCCGATTGACTGGCCTTCCTGAAGTTCTTTTACAGCCAGGGAAAAATCGGAATCTATCGTTGAGATATTCAATTCCTGCAACGGACAAGCCATTTCTATTTCTTTGAGAAAGGCGCGCGCGGTCTTGGCGTTCTCGACTACAAAAGTGCGCAATGTCCTGACGGTGGCCAGCGCTGATGCCGGCAAAGCGTCCGCAGCCGCGCCGCCAAGTGGCGTCGGGATGGCATAAAGGATTCCGGGCATCAGCCCAGCACGTCGAAGCCGGCGTCGCGCAGCAATTCGCCGAGCGCAATCAGCGGCAGGCCGATGAGCGCGGTCGGATCCTCGGTGTCGATGCGTGCGATCAGCGCGATGCCTAATCCCTCGGCTTTGGCGCTGCCGGCGCAGTCGTAGGGCTGTTCCAGCCGCAGGTAGCGTTCGATCTGCTGCGCGTCCAGGGTCCGAAAGGTCACGCGGCAGGGCACCACGCGGGTCCACAGCGCCTTTGATTTGGTGTCGAAGAGCACCACTGCAGTGTCGAAGCTGGCTGTCTTGCCGCTGACCAGCGTCAGTTGCCGCACCGCGTTGGCATGATTGCCGGGCTTGTCGAGCTTCGCGCCGTCGCAGGAGGCAACCTGGTCCGAGCCGATGATCAGAGCGTCGGGGAAGCGGATCGCTACCGCGCGCGCTTTCGCTTCGGCCAGGCGTTGTGCGGTGGCGGGCGGGGCCTCACCGGACTGCGGCGCTTCATCCACCTGCGGATCGGCGCATTCAAATGGCATCCCCAGCCGCTCCAGCAGGCCCCGCCGATACTTGGAAGTCGAGGCGAGCACGACCCGCCGGGTGGATGGCATGGCTTTGTTTTGACAGAGATTTTTCAGGATGATACCATTCGTCCCAGTATGTCGCACCAGCCGGTCATCGACGGCCTCGAATTTGCGAAGAGCAGTTCGAAGCTGCAAGGAGCATGGCCGGTCGCCGAATTCCTGCGTTTGCACGATGTACTGCATTCGACGGCAGGTACGCTGCGCTATGAATTGCGGGGTGTGCCGGAGGAGCGCGGGCGGCCGGTGCTCAGGCTCAAGATCGATGGGTCGCTGCAGTTGCTCTGCCAGCGTTGCCTCGGTGCCTTCGAGTTTCCGCTGCATATGGAGGTGTCGCTGCGGTTGGCGGCGACGCAGTTCGAGGTGGACGCCGAGCCGCTCGATGCCGAAGGGCCCGAGAGCATCCTGGCGGGCAATGAAATGCGGGTGCAGGCGCTGGTCGAGGACGAAGTGCTGCTGGCGATGCCGATCGCGCCGCGGCACCCGGCCTGCGCCAGCAGCGCGGCTGACGCAGCAGGCAGGAAGCAGACGCCGTTCGCGGGGTTGCGCGGATTGATTGGCAGTACCAAGCACTGATAATTCAATTTTGAGGAGTTGCACATGGCTGTCCAGCAGAACAAGAAGTCGCCGTCCAAGCGCGGCATGCACCGATCGCACGATTTCCTGACCACGCCGTCGCTGGCCGTGGAGCCGACCACCGGCGAGGCGCACCTGCGCCATCACATCAGCCCGAGCGGCTACTACCGCGGGAAAAAAGTCGCCAAGGGTAAAGGCGACTGACGATCACCGTCGCCGTTGATTGCATGGGGGGCGACCACGGCCCCCATGTAACGGTGCCGGCCGCCCTCGACTTCCGGCGCGAGCATGCGGACGTGGAGTTGATACTCGTTGGTCTGCGCGACTCCATCGAAGCGGAGCTTGCCAAGCACGGCGCCGCGCCCGGCGCGGGGTTGCGCGTGCATGCCGCCTCCCAGACGGTGGCGATGGACGAGCCTCCGGTGCAGGCGCTGCGCTTCAAGAAGGATTCGTCGATGCGCGTGGCGGTCAACCTGGTCAAGGGCGGCGAGGCGCACGCCTGCGTCAGCGCAGGCAATACCGGCGCGCTGATGGCGATATCAAGGTTCGTCCTGAAGACGCTGCCGGCGATCGACCGGCCGGCAATCGCCAGCGGCGTGCCGAACTCGAAGGGCGGCTACACGTATATCCTCGACCTGGGGGCTAACGTGGATTGCACCCCGGAGCAGCTGATGCAGTTCGGCGTGATGGGCGCGATGCTGGTGTCCGCGGTCGAGCACAAGGAGCGTCCGAGCGTGGGCCTGCTCAACATCGGCGTCGAGGACATCAAGGGCAATGACACGGTGAAGCAGGCGGCGGAGCTGCTGCGCTCGAGCGGGCTCAATTTCCACGGCAACGTCGAAGCCGACGACATCTACAAGGGCACGGTGGACGTGGTGGTCTGCGACGGTTTCGTCGGCAATTCGGTTCTGAAGGCTTCCGAGGGCGTCGCCAAGATGATCGTCGGTTTCCTGCGCCAGGAGTTTTCGCGGACGCCGCTGCGCAAGCTGTCGGCGCTGATCGCAATGCCGGTGCTCAAAGCCCTGCGCGCGCGCATGGATCCGGGCAACTACAACGGCGCCAGCCTGCTCGGGCTGAAGGGCATCGTCATCAAGAGCCACGGCTCGGCCGACCGCTACGCTTTTGGCCAGGCCCTGCGCCGCGCAGTGGGGGAAGTGCGCAGCGACGTCGTGCGCCGCATCACCGAGCGCATGGCGCGAGTGGTCACATGATCTATTCCCGCATCGTCGGCACCGGCAGCTATCTGCCGCCGCGCATCGTCACCAACGGCGATCTCGCCGGGAAGCTTGAGACCAGCGATGCCTGGATTCAGGAGCGCACGGGAATCAGGCAGCGCCACATCGCGGACGAATCCCAGGCATCGAGCGACCTGGCGCTTGAGGCGTGCCGCCGCGCGCTGGAGGCGGCAGGTCTCACGGCCGCCGACATCGACCTCATCATCGTCGCCACGTCGACGCCGGATTACATCTTTCCCAGCACCGCCTGCCTGCTGCAGGCGAAACTGGGCGTGAAGGGCTGCGCGGCGTTCGACCTGCAGGCAGTTTGCAGCGGGTTCGTATATGCCCTCGCGACGGCCGACAGCTTGATGAAAAACGGAATCTATAAAAGGGCGCTCGTCGTCGGTGCCGAAGTGTTTTCGCGCATACTGGACTGGAACGACCGCGCGACCGCCGTGTTGTTCGGCGACGGCGCCGGAGCCGTCGTGCTGGCCGCGGGCGACAAGCCCGGCGTCCATGCATCGGTGCTGCATGCCGACGGCAGCCAGGTCGGCATCCTTTCGGTGCCTGGAAACGTCTGCGGCGGGAAGATCGTCGGCTCGCCGTTCCTGCAGATGCACGGCAAGGAAGTCTTCAAGCTCGCGGTCCGGGTCCTGGATGAGTCGGCGCGCGAAGTGGCGGCGGCAGCAGGGATCAGACTCGAGGACGTGGACTGGTTGATTCCGCACCAGGCGAACGTGCGCATTCTCGAGGCGACCGCGAAGCGCCTCGGCCTGCCGCGCGAGCGGCTGGTGGTGACGGTGGACCATCACGCGAATACGTCTGCGGCCTCGGTGCCGCTCGCGCTCGATGAATATGTGCGCGCGGGCAAGATCAAACCGGGCCACAAGGTGATGCTGCAGGGCGTCGGCGGCGGCTTTACGTGGGGCGCATCGCTGGTGACGATGTGAACCTCGATCCGATGAAACTGGCGATGGTATTTCCCGGTCAGGGCTCGCAAGCGATCGGTATGCTGAACGGCTACGCCGGCCTGCCGGGTGTCGATGCGGTCCGTGCTGGTGCCGCGGCTGCGCTGGGCGCGGATTTCGTCAAGCTGCTGGACGAAGGCCCGGTGGAGCAGCTGGGCCTTACGGTCAACACGCAACCCGCGATGGTCACGGCGGCAATTGCGGCCTATCGCGCCTGGATTGGCTCCGGCGGTCCCGTGCCCTCGGTCGTTGCCGGGCACAGCCTGGGGGAGTATTCGGCACTGGTCGCGGCGGGCGCGTTGTCCTTCGATGTCGCGCTGCCGCTGGTGCGCTTTCGCGCTCAATCGATGCAGGAAGCGGTGCCCGACGGGCAAGGCGCAATGGCCGCCATCCTCGGACTCGACGACGATGCGGCGAAGGCCGCGTGCGCCGAAGCCGCGCAAGGAGAAGTCGTACAGGCCGTCAACTTCAACGCACCGGGGCAGGTGGTGATCGCGGGACACAAGAGCGCCGTCGCGTGCGCGATCGAGGCCTGCAAGGCGCGCGGCGCGAAGCGCGCCATGCCGCTGCCGGTCAGCGCACCGTTCCACTCCAGCTTGATGCAACCTGCCGCAGATAAATTGAAGGTTTATCTTTCGAAAATACATATGTCAGTTCCTGGAATCCCTCTCGTCAATAACGTCGACGTGAAGATCGAAACCGATCCGAACGCAATCAAAAACGCACTGGTCCGCCAGGCGGCAGCACCAGTGCGCTGGGCCGAAATCATCCGCCAGATGGCCGAGTTGGGCGTCACGCACGTCGTCGAATGCGGTCCTGGCAAGGTGCTCGCGGGGCTGGTCAAGCGCATCGATCCCCGGCTGCAAGGCATCGCTGCCGCGGACCGCGCTTCCCTCGAACATGCGATGGCCGTCGTGAAGGGGGGCTGAAATGCTGACAGGCAAGCTCGCTTTGGTCACCGGCGCCACCCGCGGCATCGGGCGGGCGATCGCGGTCGAATTGCTGAAGCAGGGTGCAAGAGTCGTCGGCACTGCCACCAGCGAAGCCGGCGCGGCGTCAATCTCGGAGGCCGGCCTGATCGGCAAGGTCCTGAACGTGCGCGATACCGCGCAGACCGACGCGCTGCTTGCCGAGGTGCAGAAGGAATTTGGCGATATCGCGATCCTGGTCAACAACGCCGGCATCACGCGCGACAATCTGGCGCTGCGCATGAAGGACGCAGACTGGGACGAGGTGATGGAAACCAACCTGAAGCCGGTGTTCCGCCTCGCGCGCGCCGTAATGCGCGGCATGATGAAGGCTCGCTGGGGCAGGATCATCAATATCACCTCGGTGGTGGGCGCCTCCGGCAATCCGGGCCAGGCGAATTACGCCGCCGCAAAGGCGGGCGTCGTCGGCATGTCGAAATCGCTCGCGCAGGAGCTCGGCAGCCGCAACATCACGGTGAACTGCGTCGCGCCCGGCTTCATCGACACCGACATGACGCGCGCACTGGCCGAAGAGCACAAGAAAGCGCTGCTGGCGCGCATCCCGCTCGGCCGCCTCGGCCAGCCAGAGGATATTGCCGCGGCCGTCGCGTACCTGGCTTCGCCGGCGGCCGGCTACATCACCGGCGCGGTGCTGCACGTCAACGGCGGGATGTATCTGTCCTGATTCCGGTAAAATAGCGATTACGAACTGGGAAGGAGCAAGGCATGGAAAACATCGAACAGCGGGTCAAGAAAATCATTGCCGAGCAGCTCGGCGTCAACGAAGCCGAGATCAAGACTGAGTCGTCGTTCGTCGACGACCTGGGTGCCGATTCACTCGACACGGTGGAACTGGTGATGGCGCTCGAGGAGGAGTTCGAGACCGAGATTCCGGACGAGGACGCCGAGAAAATCACCACCGTGCAGCACGCGATCGATTACGTGAAGTCGCACGCCAAGGCCTGACCTCCCCGCACAGTGCAGCGCCGCAGAGTCGTCGTCACTGGGCTGGGGGTCATCAGCCCGGTGGGGAACACGGTCCCTGAAGCCTGGGACGCCGTTCTCGCCGGCAAATCCGGCATCACCCGTGTCACCCGATTCGACCCGTCTCGCCTGGCCAGCCAGATCGCAGGCGAGGTGAAGAATTTCGACGTCTCGAAATACCTTTCGGCGAAAGAAGCGCGCCGCATGGACCGCTTCATCCATTTCGGCATGGCGGCGGGACTGCAGGCTTGGAAGGACTCGGGCAACACGGTGACGCCTGCGACCGCCGAGCGCTTCGGCATCAATTTCGGTTCCGGGATGGGCGGTCTGCCGCTGATCGAGGAAATGCACAATGAACTGCTGAAGAATGGCCCGCGGCGCATTTCGCCTTTCTTCATTCCGGGCACCATCATCAACATGATCGCCGGCAACCTGTCGATCATGCTGGGCACCAAAGGGCCGAACCTGGCCATCGTCACCGCCTGCACCACCTCCACGCACTGCCTGGGCGAAGCGGCGAAGTCGATCCGCTACGGCGAAGCCGAGGTGATGATCGCGGGCGGCGCCGAAGCTACCGTGACTGAGCTGGCGATGGGCGGATTCGCCTCGGCGCGCGCGCTTTCCACGCGTAACGATGATCCCGCCGGCGCGAGCCGCCCCTGGGACAAGGATCGCGACGGTTTCGTGCTGGGTGAGGGCGCCGGCGCTGTGGTGCTCGAGGAATACGAACATGCGAAGAAGCGCGGCGCGCGCATCTACAGCGAGCTGGTGGGCTACGGCGTGTCCTCCGACGCGTACCACATGACCGCGCCCGCCGAGGATGGCGAAGGCGCGTTCCGTTGCATGAACAACGCATTGCGCGACGCCGGCCTCAACGTCGACAGCATCGACTACATCAACGCGCACGGCACCTCGACCCCGCTCGGGGACATCGCGGAGACCGTGGCGGTGAAACGCTTCCTCGGCGATCGCGCCATGAAAGTCGCCGTCAATTCGACCAAGTCGATGACGGGCCACCTATTGGGCGCCGCAGGCGGCATTGAAGCGGTGTTCAGCATCCTGGCGCTGGTCAACCAGGTCTCGCCGCCCACCATCAACCTGCAGACGCCGGATCCCGCCTGCGATCTGGATTACGTGCCGAACACCGCGCGCAAGATGACCATCCGCACCGCGATCTCGAACTCGTTCGGCTTCGGCGGCACCAACGGCTGCCTGGTTTTCAGCCGGCTCTAAGCGACGGCTCCGTGAATAGCGCACAGCCCGTCCGGCTCGCGCTTTCCCCTTCCGGCAAATACGCGATGCTGATCCTGATCTTCCACACGGCAGCCGCGCTCTGTTTCCTGACGGTTATGACAGGTTGGACCGGTGTCGCTTTGGGCTCGCTCGTTTTCGCGCTTGGAATTGCCGCTGCCTGGGACCGCGCGCTGCTGCGCTCGCGACGGTCACCGAGCGGCATCGAGATCCGCTCCTCTGGCGAGGCGATCTGCGTGTTCTCCAATGGCGATTCGGCTGCTGTGGAGGCGCAGGGCGGCAGCGCTGTCACGCGCCATTGGGTAGCGCTGCGGCTGCGCTCACCGTTGCGCGGCTCTTTGCTGGTGGCGTCGGGCATGCTGCCGGTCGAATCCTTTCGCCTGCTGAGGCTCTGGGCGCTGTGGGGAAAATTGCCCGGCGTGGCGCAACAACAACTTCCCGTCCGGCTCTGAAGCTCCTGATGCAACGAACTATTTCAAAAGTCTGCTGTCTGTGGCACATAGGCAAAGCGAGTTCGATGGCAACGCGGGGGGCCGGCGGCCATGTCTGAGCGCGAGATCGACCAGCAGCTGGTCGAGCGCGTGCAGCGCGGCGATAAGCGGGCCTTCGATTTGCTGGTGGAAAAATACCAGCGCAAGCTCGCGAGGTTGCTGTCGCGCCTGGTCCGCGATCCGGGCGAAGTCGAGGACGTGACGCAGGAGGCGTTTATCAAGGCCTACCGTGCGTTGCCTTCGTTCCGCGGTGACAGCGCGTTTTACACGTGGCTATACAGGATCGGCATCAACACCGCCAAGAACTACCTGGTGGCGATGGGAAGGCGGGCGCCGACCTCGACCGATGTGGAGGCCGAGGAGGCGGAAGGGCTCGAAGGCGCCGAGTTGCTGCGCGACATCAACACGCCGGAGAGCCTGCTGCTGACGAAGGAGATCGGCAATACCGTGAACGCGGCGATCGAGTCGCTGCCGGAGGAGTTGCGCAGCGCGATCCAGCTGCGCGAGCTGGAAGGAATGAGTTACGAAGAGATTGCGAAGCTGATGGATTGCCCGATCGGCACCGTGCGATCCCGGATTTTCCGGGCACGGGAAGCGATCGCGGAGCGCTTGAAGCCCTTGCTGGACGACACGAAGGACAAGAGGTGGTGACAACATGAAAGCGGAAATCTCGGCACTGATGGACGGCGAGCTGGGGCGGCAGGAGGCCGAGGGCGTGATCGACGCGCTCAAGACCCGGAGCGAGGCGCGCGAGACCTGGCGCGGCTACCACCTGATCGGCGATGCGATGCGCGGCGCGCCCCTGCTATCGGCAGGCTTCGCCGCCCGCGTCGCCGCCAGGCTGGCCGAGGAGCCCACGGCGCTGGCGCCCCGGGCAAAACCGATTTTCGAGCAGCGCCGCTGGCAGCTGCTTTCTGCGGCGGCGAGCGTCGCCGCCGTGGCCTTTGTTTCGATCGCGTTCTTCACCCAGGATCCGACCCTGCCCGGCGCACCGCTCGCCGGCGCGGTGCCGCAGGGCGATATCGCGCAAGTCGCGCCGCCTGAAGCGGCCAATGACTATCTGCTCGCGCACCAGGGATATTCGCCGCGCAATTCGCTGCAAGGCATGGCCGCCTACGTGCGCACCGTATCCAGCGAAGGCCGCGGGCCCCGGCAGTGATGCTGCGCGCCATCGGGATTGCGCTGGCGTTCTGCGGCGTATGCGAAGCGCAGACCCTGGCGCAGGCCGTGCCGCAATCCGCGGCCGACGCGATGGGGCTGCTGCGCAAAATCTACCAGGCGACCGAGAAGCTGTCGTATTCCGGCATCTTCATGTACCAGCAGGGCGACCGCACCGAGACCTCGCGTATCGACCGGATTGCCGGCTCCGGCGGCGACATCGAACGCGTGGAAACACTGGACGGCATGCCGCGGGAAATTGTCCGCACACGCGATACCGTCCGCTGCTACCTGCCCGAAAGCCAGATCGTGAAAGTGGAGCGGCGCATCGACCCGCGCGCGTTTCCGGGCATGCTGCCGGAGCAGATCTCGGACCTGGCACGCAACTACACAATCACCCGCGGCGAACGTGGGCGCATCGCCGGCTTCGACTGCGAAGCGGTGGTGCTGACGCCGAAGGATGACCTGCGCTACGGCTACAAGCTGTGGGCCGACGCCGCCAGCGGGATGCTGCTCAAGGCGCGCACGTTCAACCGCAAGGGCGAGGTCGTGGAGCAGTTCACCTTTACCCAGCTCGCCATCGGCAACGTGCCGCGCGAGCGGGTGCGGACCCGCAACACGGCGCAGAGCTGGCGCGTCGAAGATGCCGCAATCGCGCCGGCGAACCTGGCGCGCGCCGGCTGGACGCTGGGCGCCGAACTGCCCGGTTTCCGCAAGGTGACCGAGGTCACCCGCAAACTGGGCGAATCGCGGCCGGTGGGACAGATGGTGTTTTCGGACGGCATGGCGGCGGTATCGGTATTCATTGAGCCGATCGCCGGCCGCAGCGAGACTGTGCGGCCCGGCCCTTCCAGCCTCGGTGCGTTCAATATCTACACCCGCGAAGTCGCCAACCATATCGTCACGGTGGTCGGCGAAGCGCCGGCGGCGAGCGTGCAGCGCATGGCCAACCAGGTGGAATTCCGGCGGCCGCAGTAGACTGGCGTAGTCATGGGAGAGAAAACATGAACTGGATCAGGTCCTCATTTGCCTTGCTGGCTCTCTCTTTCGCGATGCCCGGTCTTGCGCAGATGCTGCCCGATTTCACCAAGCTGGTGGAAGATCATGGCGCCGCGGTGGTGAACATCAGCACCACCCAGGCCGCGCGGCGGCCGACGGCGGTGCCGCAGATTCCCGGGATGGACAGCGAGGAGGGGCAGGAGTTTTTCCGCCGCTTCGCGCCCCGCCAGCAGCCGGGGGCGCGCCAGGAGACCCGTTCGCTGGGCTCGGGCTTCATCATCAGCAAGGACGGCTACATCCTGACCAACGAGCACGTGGTCGAAGGCGCCGATGAGATCACCGTCAAGCTCACCGACAAGCGCGAATACAAGGCGAAAGTCATCGGCGCCGACAAACGCACCGACATCGCGCTGATCAAGATCGAGCCGACCGGGGCGTTGCCGGCGGTAAAGTTCGGCGACCCGGCCAAGCTGAAGGTCGGCGAATGGGTGATCGCCATCGGCTCGCCGTTCGGCTTCGAGAACACGGTGACCGCGGGCATCGTCTCGGGCAAGGGCCGCATCATGCAGGACGCCAATCTGGTGCCGTTCATCCAGACCGACGTCGCCATCAACGTTGGCAATTCCGGCGGGCCGCTGTTCAACATGCGCGGCGAGGTGGTCGGCATCAATTCGAGGCTGTTCAGCCCAACCGGTACCTACCTTGGCATCGCCTTCGCGATCCCGATCGACGTCGCGCTCGACGTGCAGACGCAATTGCAGGCCAAGGGCCGGGTGTCACGCGGCAAGATCGGCGTCGCCATCCAGGAGGTGTCCAAGGACCTCGCGACCTCGTTCGGCCTGGACAAGCCGCGCGGCGCGCTGGTGGTTTCCGTCGAGAAAGGCAGCCCCGCGGAACGGGCGGGCATCGAGTCCAGCGACATCATCACCCGCTTCGACGGCAAGCAGATCGACTCGCAAAGCGACCTGCCGCGCTTCGTGGCGGCCATCCGGCCGGGTACCAAATCCGAGCTCGAAATCTGGCGCAAGGGCGCCGCGCGTCCGCTCAGCATCACGGTGGGCGAATGGGAAGAGGACCGCGTGGCGGGCATCGATGCGCCGCGTCCGCAGCGGCAGGCGGCAACCGCCGCCAACCGGCTCGGCGTCATGGTCAGCGACCTGAGCGTGAAGCAGAAAGAAGACCTGAAGGTAGCCGGCGGTGTGCTGGTGACCGAGGTCAAGGCTGACGTACGCGCCGACGTGCGGCGCGGCGACGTCCTGCTCAGTGTGGTGCACAAGGGCCAGCACTCCGATATCCGCTCGGTGGAGCAGCTGAACAGGATTCTTGCCGCGCTGGACAAGAGCGCGGTGCTCACACTGCAGGTGCGGCGCGGTGACTCGATGGCTTTTGTGACGGTCAATGGACTTTCCGACAAGGGGTGAGCGGCAATGAATCGGTTCCTCAGCATGGGCATCATGGTTTCTGCATTCAGCGCCAGCGCGTTCGCGCAGACGCCACCCACGCCCGCCAGCCCGGCGGCGCCCACGACCACGATCGAGCAGGACAAGGGTGGCGCCACGGCTCAGCAGCGGGCACCGCAGTCATCGAGCACGCGCCCGGGCAATACGCCGCCGCCGATGTTCATCAAGATCCAGGGCGAAGGCATCAAAATGCCGGCCTGCACGGCCGAGAGCCGCGACGGCGAGGCCTGCAAGAAATAGCGGCGCGCCGCATTGCGGTAAAATAGCGGTCATGGAGGGTGCTTCGGCACCCTCTTTGCATATGGAACAGAACCGCATCCGAAATTTCTCCATCATCGCGCACATCGACCACGGCAAGTCGACGCTCGCGGATCGCTTCATCCAGCTCTGCGGCGGGCTCTCGGAACGCGAAATGGGAGACCAGGTGCTCGATTCGATGGACCTGGAGCGCGAGCGCGGCATCACCATCAAGGCGCAGACCGCCGCGCTGGAATACAAATCCCGCAGCGGCGACATCTACCTGCTCAACCTGATCGACACGCCGGGGCACGTGGATTTTTCCTACGAAGTCAGCCGCTCGCTGTCCGCCTGCGAGGGCGCGATACTGGTGGTGGATGCTTCGCAGGGCGTGGAGGCGCAAACTGTCGCCAATTGCTACACCGCGACCGAGCTGGGCGTGGAAGTGGTGCCGGTGCTGAACAAGATCGACCTGCCCTCGGCGGATCCCGCCAACGCGATCCAGGAGATCGAGGACGTGATCGGCATCCAGGCGCAGGACGCGTTGCGCGTCAGCGCCAAGACCGGCGACGGCATAATCGACATCCTCGAGCGGGTGATCGAGCGCGTGCCTGCGCCGCGCGGCGATCGGCTGGCCCCTCTCAAGGCTCTGATCGTCGATTCCTGGTTCGACAACTACGTCGGCGTGGTGATGCTGGTGCGCGTGGTCGATGGCGAGCTGCGGCCCAAAGACAAGATCGAGCTGATGAGCACGCGTGCCGGTTACCTGTGCGAGCAGCTGGGCGTGTTCACGCCGAAGTCCAGGCCGAGGGAGAGCCTGTCCGCGGGCGAAGTAGGCTTCGTGGTGGCCGGCATCAAGGAACTGCGCGCGGCGAAGGTCGGCGACACCATCACCCGCGCCGACAGGCGCGCCCAGGCGGCGCTGCCGGGATTCAAGGAAATCAAGCCGCAGGTGTTCGCCGGCTTGTACCCGGTCGAATCGAACCAATACGAGGCGATGCGCGAGGCGCTTGAGAAGCTGCACCTGAACGATTCCTCGCTGCACTACGAGCCCGAGGTTTCGCAGGCGCTCGGTTTCGGCTTCCGCTGCGGCTTCCTCGGCCTGCTGCACATGGATATCGTGCAGGAGCGGCTCGAGCGCGAGCACAACCTGGAACTGATCACCACCGCGCCGTCGGTCGTGTATGAAGTCCGGCTGCGCGACGGCACTGTAGAGCAGGTGTCGAATCCCGCCAAGCTGCCCGATCCTTCCAAAATCGAGGAAATCCGCGAACCGATCATCGCCACCACCATCTTCCTGCCGCAGGAATATGTCGGCCCGGTGATGACGCTGTGCCTCAACAAGCGCGGCGTGCAGACCAACATGCATTACTCGGCGCGCCACGTGGTGCTGAGCTACGACCTGCCACTGTCGGAAGTGGTGATGGACTTTTTCGACAAGCTGAAATCGACGACGCGCGGCTACGGCTCGCTCGACTACGATTTCAAGGAATACCGCGCCGCCGAGGTGGTGCGGCTCGACGTGCTGGTGAACGGCGAGCGCGTGGACGCGCTGTCGGCGATGGCGCACCGGGAGGCGGCGCAGCACCGCGGCCGCGACCTGGTGTCGCGGCTGCGCAGCCTGATTCCGCGCCAGATGTTCGACGTCGCCATCCAGGCGGCGATCGGCGCCAACATCATCGCGCGCGAGAACGTCAAGGCGCTGCGCAAGAACGTCATCGCCAAGTGCTACGGCGGCGACATCACGCGCAAGCGCAAGCTGCTGGAAAAGCAGAAAGAAGGCAAGAAGCGCATGAAGCAGGTCGGCGCGGTGGAAATCCCGCAGGAAGCGTTCCTTGCGGTTCTGCAGACGGGGGATAAATGAGTTTTGCGCTTTTTCTTCTGCTCCTGCTGGTGATAACGGGCCTGGTCTGGCTTTTTGACAAGTATTTCCTGAGAAAACGAAGGGCGGCCGGAGCGGCACAACCATGGTGGGTCGAGTACTCGATCAGCTTCTTCCCGGTAATCCTGATCGTGTTTTTCCTGCGTTCGTTCCTGGTCGAGCCGTTCAAGATCCCCTCGGGCTCAATGATCCCGACGCTGCTGGTCGGCGATTTCATCCTGGTCAACAAGTTCGCCTACGGCATCCGCCTGCCGGTGGCGAACGTGAAGGTCGCGGACGTCGGCAGCCCGCAGCGCGGCGACGTGATGGTGTTCCGCTATCCCGCGGACCCCTCGCTCGACTACATCAAGCGGGTGGTGGGCGTGCCGGGCGACCGCATCGAGTACCGGGACAAGGCGCTAAACGTGAACGGCAAGCCGGTGCCGCGCCGCGCGCTGGCGGACTACGAATCGCGCGAGCGGCTGCAGTACTACCCCCGCTTCATGGAGAGCTTCGACGGCGCCGAGCACGAGATCATCCTGGAAAAGGATGCCCCCGGTTTCGTCGGCCGCAGCATGGAATTCAGGCATTCCGGCAACTGCGACTACAATAGCGGCGGCTTGGTGTGCACGGTGCCGCCGGGCCATTACTTCATGATGGGCGACAACAGGGACAATTCAAGCGACAGCCGGGTCTGGGGCTTCGTGCCGGATGAGAACATCGTCGGCAAGGCGTTCTTCATCTGGCTCAACCTGAACGAGCTCGGCCGCTTTGGCACGTTTCGGTAAACAGGGAGAACCAGACATGCGCAAAAAGCAACTCGGTATCGGCTTGGGCGGTCTCATGGTCGGGTCCGCGATCGTCATCGTGCTGGCGATGGTCGCGCTGAAGCTGACGCCGTCCTACATCGAATACTTCGCCATCAAGAAGGCGGTCAACGCGCTCGCCACGGAGTCGAAAGGGGGCGCCACGGTCAAAGAGATCCGCAGTTCCTTCGACAACCGCGCCGTGGTCGACACCATCGAATCGGTCAAGGGATCGGACCTGGAAGTGACCAAGGACAGCGGCGGGCTGATGATCTCGGTCTCCTACCGCAAGGAGATCCCGCTGGTCGGCAATATCGGCATTTACATCGATTTCAACGCCAGTTCGAAGGAATAGCGTTCCCTCCGCGACGGTGGCCCGCCACCCGGTACTCGAGCGGCGCATCGGCCACCGCTTCAAGACTCCGTCGCTGCTCTCGCAGGCGCTCACGCATCGCAGTTTCGGCTCACCGCACAACGAGCGCCTGGAGTTCCTTGGCGACGGCGTGATCGGCTGCGTGGTGGCCGAGGAGCTGTACGCGCGCTTTCCCGATATCGCCGAAGGCGAGCTGTCGCGCCTGCGGGCCAGCCTGGTGCGCGAAGCGGCGCTGGCGGCAGTGGCGCGCGCGATCGGGCTGTCCGGTTTCCTGCGCCTGGGCGAGGGCGAAGTTTCCAGCGGCGGCGCGGACCGCTCCTCGATCCTGGCCGACGCGCTGGAAGCGACTTACGGCGCGGTTTTCCTGGACGGCGGCTATGAGGCGGTGCGCACGGCGGTGCGCCATACCTTTGGCGAGGCGCTGGGAAAGCTCGATCCGCGCCAGCCGGCGAAAGATGCGAAGACCAGCCTGCAGGAGCTGCTGCAGGGGCGCAAGCAGAAGCTTCCCGAGTACCGCGTCGTCGCCACCGTCGGCGCCGCCCACAAGCAGGTCTTTGAGGTGGAATGCGTGGCCGCCGGCCTCGGCCTTCGAGCCACCGGCAGCGGCAGCTCGCGGCGCCTCGCCGAGCAGCAGGCCGCGGAAAACCTGCTCAGGCAGATCAACGCATGACGGGCATGGTGTTCCGTTGCGGCACGGTGGCGCTCGCGGGGCGCCCCAACACCGGCAAGTCGAGCCTGCTCAACAAGCTGGTCGGCGAAAAGATCGCCATGGTGTCCCCGAAAGCGCAGACCACCCGCCGCACGCTGGCCGGGATCCTGACCACCGAGACCTGCCAGTACATCTTCGTCGACCTGCCCGGCTACCAGACCAAGCATGTCAACGTGCTGAACCGCGCGCTCAACCGCCAGGCGACTGACGGCGCGCGCGACTGCGACGTCACCGTCTTCGTGGTGGAAGCGCTGCGTTTCGCGGAGGCGGACCGCGAAGTGCTGGCGCGGATTCCGGATGAGCAGCGCGTGGTGCTGGCGGTGAACAAGATCGACCTGGTGAAAAACCAGCGGGAATTGCTTCCTTTCGTCGAGCGGCTGCAGAAAGAGCGCTCGTTCGAGGCGATCGTGCCGGTGTCCGCGCGCAGCGGCAGGAACCTGCCCGAGCTCCTGAAAGTCGTCGAAGGCCTCCTGCCGGAGGGCCCCGCGGCGTATCCCGCGGACCAGATCACCGACAAGGACGAACGCTTCTTCGCCATGGAAATCCTGCGGGAGAAGCTGTTCCAGCTGCTGGGCGAAGAGCTGCCCTACCGTTGCGATGTCGCGCTGGAGAGCTTCAAGGAGGAGGAAGGGCGGGGGAGGAGCGGGACGCCTTTCCGGCGCATCGAAATGACGATCTGGGTCGAGCGCGACAGCCAGAAGGCGATCGTGATCGGCGCCGGCGGCGAGCAGCTCAAGCGCATCTCCAGCGCCGCGCGCAAGGACATGGAGCGGCTGTTCGACGGCAAGGTCTACCTGGGCGTTTGGGTCAAGGTAAAGAGAGACTGGACCGGCGACGCACGCTTGCTGAAGCAGCTGGGATACGGTTGAGGCCTTCATGAAGCGCAGAGCCGAACTGGAGCCGGGTTTCGTGCTGCATGCCTACCCGTACAAGGAAACCAGCCTCATCGTCGAGGTTTTTACGCGACGGTACGGCCGCGTGGGGCTGCTTGCGCGCGGCGCGCGGCGGCCGCGCTCCGCGATGCGCGGCGTGCTGCTCGCCTTCCATCCGCTGCGTCTGACCTGGAGCGCGTCGGCGGAGCTGGGCACCCTGATCGCGGTGGAGTGGGGCGGGGGGCAGAAGTCGCTTGCCGGCGTCGGGCTGATGTGCGGCTTCTACATCAACGAGCTGCTGCTGCGCCTGCTGCCGCGCGACGACGCGCACGAGGCTTTGTTCGACGCGTACAGTGCCGCAATGGCGCGGCTGGCTGAAGGCTCGGCGCGGACGACGATGCAGTCCGCCATCCTGCGCGGCTTCGAGCGCAGGATGCTGGCCGAACTCGGGTATGCTCCCGTGCTCGATCGCGAGGCGGAACACGGCGCGGCGATCGAACCGGACAAGCGCTACGCCTATGAGGCGGAGCGCGGGCCGGTAGAGACCCGCCGGCAGGACGGCGATTCTGTGATCAGCGGCAGGACCTTGCTCGACATGGCGGCAGACGACTACGACAACGCGCGCACGCGCGAAGAGGCGCGGCGCCTGATGCGCGCGCTGATCGCCGACCGGCTGGGCGGCCAGGCGCTGCATACGCGCGCCGTACTTTCGGAGCTGCAGGACCTGTGATCGAACTCGGCGTCAACGTCGACCACGTCGCCACGGTGCGCCAGGCGCGGCGCACTTACGAGCCCGATCCGGTCTGGGCCGCGGTGGAGGCGCACCTTGGCGGCGCGGACGGCATCACCGTACACCTGCGCGAAGACCGCCGCCACATCCAGGACAAGGACGTGAGCCGCCTGCGCGAGCTCACGCACATCAAGCTGAACCTCGAAATGGCGGCCACCGACGAGATGGTCGTCATCGCGCGCCGCATCAAGCCGGAAATGGCGATGCTGGTACCCGAGGGCCGGCATGAGGTCACCACCGAGGGCGGCCTCGACATCGTCTCCCAGGAAAAGAAGCTGAAGCAGGTGGTGGTGAAGCTCGCGGCTGCGGGCATCGTGGTATCGGTATTCATCGATCCCGACCTGAAGCAGGTCGAGGCGGCGAAGCGCATCGGCGCCTCGGTATGCGAGATGCACACAGGCCCCTATGCGCATGCCTTCCATGCCAAAGGCAGGGACGCAGAAAGCCCGGCAGTTGTTTTGCAGCTGAAAAAAATAAAAAAATCCGGTGAAAGAATTCGCGCGCTCGGCATGCGCTTCAACGCAGGGCATGCGCTGAATTATTTCAACGTGCAGCCCGTGGCACGGCTGGACGGCCTGCGCGAACTGCACATCGGCCACGCGATCGTTTCCCGCGCCCTGTTCGTCGGCATGCGCGAGGCTGTTCGCGAGATGAAGCGGTTGATCACGGATGCCGCGCGATGATCTACGGCGTCGGCACCGATCTCATCGAACTCAAGCGGGTGGAACGGGTGCTGAAGCGCTTTGGCGATAAATTCGCGCAGCGCATCCTCTGCGAGCCGGAGTTGAAGCGCTTCCGCCTCCACAAGCAGCCGGTTGCCTACCTCGCCAAGCGCTTCGCCGCCAAGGAAGCCTTCACCAAGGCGCTGGGCACCGGCATCCACGCGCCGGCCAACTGGCACGGCGTCTGGGTGGTCAATTTGAAGTCCGGCAAGCCGCAGCTTGAATTTTCGCCGCCTCTGCGGAAATTCATGCGCGAACGGAAAATCGGCAGATCCCATTTGTCTCTCACGGACGAGAAGGAAATCGCTTCCGCCACCGTCATCCTGGAATGCGAAGACTGAAGATTCCGCTCGGGACGGTGGTGCTCGATCCCACCGGACCCGCGCTCACGGACGATGACCGCCACCGCCTGCTGCACCCGGCGGCCGGCGGCGTCATCCTGTTCGCCTACAACTACGAAAGCCCGGAGCAGCTGCTCGCGCTCACCGAGGAGATCTCCCATCTGCGGGATCCGGAACTGCCGATCTGCGTGGACCACGAAGGCGGGCGCGTGCAGCGCTTCGCTCTCGGCTTCACCGCCATCCCGCCGATGCGCAGGCTCGGCGTGCTGTGGGACCGGGACCGTGAAGGCGCCCGGCGTACGGCGCGAGCGGTCGGCACGGTCATCGCTGCGGAGCTGGGAGCGCACGGCGTGGATTTCAGCTTCACGCCGGTCCTCGACCTCGACTATGGCTCAAGCGCGGTGATCGGCCACCGGGCGTTCCACTACGACCCCATCGCGGTTGGCGTACTGGCCGCGCAGCTCATCGAAGGCCTGGCGGGGGGCGGCATGGCCGCCGTCGGCAAGCATTTCCCGGGACACGGTTTCGCCGCCGCGGACTCGCACGTTGCCGTGCCGCGCGACGAGCGGCCGGCGAAGGACCTGTTCCGCAAGGACCTGGTGCCGTACCAGGCGGCGATCAAGGCCGGACTGGCCGCTGTCATGCCAGCGCACGTCGTCTACGCGCAGGCGGATCCCGAACCGGCGGGCTACTCCCGCTACTGGTTGCAGGAAGTCCTGCGCGGCAAGTTGGGATTCGACGGCCTGATCTACAGCGACGACCTGTCGATGGAGGGCGCGAGCACTGCCGGCGGCGTGCCCGAGCGGGCGCAGGCAGCGATGGCGGCGGGCTGCGACCAGGTACTGCTGTGCCAGAAGCCGAAGGAGCAGGAATTGCTGCTGGAATCGCTTGCCTCGGTTTCTGTTTCTTTTCCAGAAAGAATTGAAAAAATGAGGCGCCGCGGCGGGCGCGATTTCAGGAAGAGCGTCGCCTACCGCGAAGCGCTCGAATTGCTGAAGAACATTCCCCAGGAGAAATGAAAATGACCTACCCAAAAGTTCAGCTTCTCATCGACGGAAAGTGGTGCGACGCGGCTTCCGGCAAGACGCTGCCGGTCGTCAATCCGGCCACCGGAGAAACCATCGGTGCGTTCGCGCACGCGGAAAAAGCCGACCTCGACCGCGCGCTGGAAGCGGCGGCCAAGGGGTTCCAGGTCTGGCGCAAGGCCGGCGCCTTCGCGCGCTACCAGGTGATGCGCAAGGCCGCCGAACTGCTGCGCTCGCGTGCCGACGCCATCGCGCCGCTGATGACCCAGGAGCAGGGCAAGCCGCTGGCGGAAGCGAAGATGGAGATTCTCGCAGGCGCCGACACCATCGACTGGTTCGCCGAGGAAGGCCGCCGCGCCTACGGCCGCATCATCCCGGCCCGCGCGCCGGGCATCTACCAACTCGCCATCAAGGAACCGGTGGGGCCGGTGGCGGCGTTCACGCCATGGAATTTCCCCGTCAACCAGATCGTGCGCAAGCTGTCCGCGGCGGTCGCCACCGGCTGCTCGATCATCGTCAAGGCGCCCGAGGAGACCCCGGCCTCGCCGGCCGAATTGCTGCGCGCTTTCCACGACGCGGGCGTGCCGGCGGGCGTGATCGGCCTCGTGTTCGGCGTGCCGGCCGAGATCTCGCAGTACCTGATCCCGAGCCCGGTTATCCGCAAGGTGACGTTTACCGGATCCACGGTGGTGGGCAAACAGCTCGCCGCGCTGGCCGGGCAGCATATGAAGCGGGTCACGATGGAACTAGGCGGCCACGCGCCGGTGATCGTGTTCGAGGATGCCGACGTGGATTCGGCGGCAAAGCTGCTCGCGTTTGGCAAGTTCCGCAACGCCGGGCAGGTCTGCGTCGCGCCGACCCGCTTCCTGGTGCAGGAAAAGGTCTACGAGAGCTTCGTCGGCAAATTCACCGAGCACGCCAAGGCGCTCAAGGTCGGCAACGGCATGGAGCAGAGCAATACCATGGGCGCGCTGGCCAATTCGCGCCGTACCGTTTCGATGGACGCGCATGTCGCGGACGCGAAGAAAAGCGGCGGCAAGATTCGCACCGGCGGCCATCGCATCGGCGACAAGGGCAATTTTTTCGAGCCAACAGTGGTGACTGAAGTGCCCAACACCGCGAGGACCATGAACGAGGAGCCGTTCGGTCCGCTGGCGGTGATCAATCCCTTCAAGACCTTCGACGACGCCGTGACTGAAGCAAATCGCCTGCCGTTCGGGCTGGCGTCCTATGCGTTCACGAAATCAGCCAAGACGGCCAACGCCATTGCGGCTGAAGTTGAAGTGGGCATGATGACCATCAACCACCTCGGGCTGGCGTTGCCAGAGGTGCCATTCGGCGGGGTAAAGGATTCAGGCTACGGCACAGAAGGCGGTGCCGATGCAATCGAGGCTTACCTGAATACCAAGTTCGTATCGCAAGCCGGGGTCTGATCGGATCAGCGGCGAGTGTCCGCAGTTAGCGCAGCGTCTTGCTGAAAAACTCCACGATCTCGGCTGACAACTGCGCCTGCAAGGTCTCGCGGTCGAAGCCTGAGGGATCCTTCGCCGCGGGGCCGAACGCCGCGCGGAATTCCGCGACCGGTAGCGATATGAACGAATAGTGGCCTGCGCCCGGGGCAAGGCGCGCTGTTGCGGACGGGAGCTGCTGGCGCAGGTATCCATAGTGGTACTGCCTCGCCAGCGCTTCGTCGAACTCGGCGCCGATCAGCAGCACGGTCGCCTTCGACTCCTTGAACGATCCCGGCACGAACGGCACGCCAAGCGGGGCCAGCAGCACGGCCGCGTGGATGCGAGGGTCGGCCACGCTGCCCGAGGCCGCGACCGAGGTGGGCAGTACCAGCGGCGCTGGGTCGCCCGGCGCGACGCCGAGTTTCGGGTCACGGAAAACGCAGGCGGGATCGTCCTTGACGGTCTCGCAATGCACACGCAGCCGGCTCCAGTCGGGAACGCCGCCGATCAGGGCGGCGACGGTGTAGCCGCCCGCCGAATGACCGATGGCGCCGACGCGGTCGCGGTCGATGCGGTCCTTCCATTCAGGTTCGGCTAGCAGGAAGTCGATTACGCGCGATACCTGCCGCGGCCGCTCGTAGCCGTAGCGCGCGTCCGCCACCAGCGAGCGGTCGCGGTAGTTGTCCCCGGGATGCTCCGGCGCGGCAACGACGAAGCCGGCCCTGGCAAGCGCCAGCGCGAAGCGATTGTGCCCGAACGAACTGCCGCCGGTGCCGTGCGAGATGACCACCAGCGGAAACTTGCCGGGCGCGGCCGGTGCGCCCGTCGCAACCTGCATCCGGTACGCGCCAAAACTCTTGTCGGCCTCGGCGGCGGCGCTCGGATACCAGAGCGCGACATCGATGTACCCGTCGTAGTACGGCAACTTCAGCGTCCGAAAGCCGGACTGGAAGGCTTGCGCCTGCACGGAGAAGACAGCGGCGAGCGCGACAACCACCGCCGCCACACGAAAGTTCAGGCGCGCTCCATGTAGCTGCCGTCGTTCGTCGACACCTTGATCTTCTCGCCCTGGCTGATGAAGGGCGGGACCTGGACGATGAGGCCGGTCTCGGTGGTGGCGGCTTTGAAGGTGTTGGTGGCGGTCGCGTTCTTGATCGCCGGTTCGGTGTCGGTCACCGTCAGGACCACCGACGCCGGCAGCTCGACGCCGATCGGGCGCTCGTTGTAGAGATTGACCTGCACGTCGGCGTTGGGCAGCAGGTAGCCGGTCTGACCTTCGAGGAAATCAGCCGACAGGCGCAATTCCTCATAGTTTTCCTTGTCCATAAAGACGAAGTTGTCGCCGTCCTGG
>JANXUV010000237.1 GCA_025356085.1 Betaproteobacteria bacterium | reverse complement strand
AGCGTGCAGAGCACCTGCGCTGCGAAGGCCTCGTGGATTTCGTAGATGTCGAAGTCCTGCAGTTTTATTCCGGCGCGATCGAGCATCTGCGGCACCGCGTAGGTCGGCGCCATCAGGAGGCCCTCGCGCGGTCCCGCCAGGCCGGCGAAATCCACCGCGGCGCTCGCCGAGTGCGTGAGATAGGCGAGCACCGGCAGGCCGCGCGCCTTCGCCCATTCCTCGGAACCCAGCAGCACGCAGGAAGCGCCGTCGGTGAGCGGCGTGCTGTTGGCCGCGGTGAGCGTGCCCTGCGGGCTCCTGTCGTAGGCGGTGCGCAGCTTGGCCATGGTCTGCAGGCTGGCGTCCGCGCGCAGGTTGTTGTCGATCTTGAGGCCGTTGAACGGCACCACCAGGTCGTCGAAGAAGCCGGCCTTCCACGCCGCCGATCCCTTCACGTGGCTCTCATACGCGAGCTGATCCTGCTCGGCGCGGCCGACGTTCCATTCCTTGGCCATCACCTCGGTGTGATCGCCCATCGACATGCCGGTGCGCGGCTCGTCGGCGCCCGGCGTGGCGGGCGCGAAATCCTTCGGCCGCAGCGACAGGAAGGGCGCCACGCGCGCGCCGAAGCTCTTCGCGCGGTTCGCGCGCAGCACGGTGCGCCTGAGCTTGGTGCGGTAGCCAAGCGGCACGTCGCTCGCGGTGTCGCTGCCGCCGGCGATGGCGCAGTCGATTTCCCCGCGCGCGATGCGGTGGCCCATCTGGACGACGGCGGTCAGGCTGGTGCCGCAAGCGCGCTGCAGGTCGTAGGCGGGCGTGCGCGGATGCAGCTCCGCGCCCAGCGTGGATTCGCGCGCGAGGTTCCAGTCGGAGGAGAGCTTGATCAGCGCGCCGGCGGCGACTTCGCCGATCAGTTCGCCTTTTAGGCTGAACTTATCCACCAGCGCCTTGAAGGCCGCGGTAAGCATCTCCTGGTTGGAGATTTCCGCGTAAGCGGTGTTGCTGCGCGCGAAGGGAATGCGCGCGCCGCCGATGATGGCTACTTTTTTCAGCGTGGTCATTTCTTCTCCTCCCATCCCCCACCCAAAGCCTTGACGAGAAATACGCTGGCAACCATGCGCCGGCCGCGGATGGTGAGCGCGGTGGTTTGCGCGTTCAGCAATGCAGTCTGCGAGATGGCCACCTGCAGGAAGTTGACGATGCCCGCCCGGTACTGGTTGACGGTGATGTCGTACGACTGCTGCGCGGCGCGCACGGTGTCGTCCTGCACCGCCGCCTCGGCTTCCAGGATGCGCAGCGCGGCGAGGTTGTCCTCGACTTCGGCGAAAGCCGTCAGCACGGTGCCGCGGTAGTTGGCGACGGTCTGGTCGTAGCTGGCGATGGCCTGGTCGGAGACCGCGGCGCGCCGGCCGCCGTCGATCAACGTGAGCGCGAGCGCCGCGCCTATCGACCAGAAATTGCTGGCCGCGGTGAACCACAGCGCCGAACTGGCCGACTGGTAGCCGTAGGCGCCGCTGAGCGTGGCGACCGGGAACCAGGCCGCCTTGGCGACGCCGATCTGCGCGTTGGCCGCTTCCATGCGGCGCTCGGCCGAGGCGACGTCGGGCCGGCGCTCGAGCAGGTCGGCCGGCACGCCGGTCGCGGGCACCGGCGGCGGCGCGGCCGCCAGTTCCCCCGCGCCCAGCGAGAAGCCAGGCGCGGGCGTGCCGATCAGCACCGCGATCGCGTGCTCCAGCTGCGCGCGCTGCACGCCCAGGTCGAGCATCTGCGCGCGCGCCGAATTCAGCTGCGTCTCGGCCTGCGCGATGTCCACGCGCGACACGATGCCGGCGTTGTAGCGGTTGCGCGTGAGTTCGAGCAGCTTCTCGTAGGCGGCCACGGTGGCCTCCAGCTGCACCTTCTGCGAATCCAGCGCGCGCAGCGTGAAGTAGTTCTGCGCCAGCGTCGCCTGCGCCGACAGGCGCGCGTTGACGAGGTCGCTCACGCTCGCCTGCGTGCCCGCTTCGCCCGCCTCCACCTGGCGCCGGATGCGGCCCCAGAGGTCCGCCTCCCATGACGCGGTCACCGGCAGCGAATAGATGGTGCGCCGGTTGACGGACTGGCCCACGATCGGCCCGGTGGTGCCCGAGGGCTGCGACTCGGTCTTCTGGACCGTGCCCGTCACCTGCGGCCAGAAGGAGGCGCGTGCCTGGTCGGCGAGCGCCGCGGAGATGCGCAGCTGCGCCTCGGCGGCTGCGATGCTCTGGTTGGACGCATCGATCTTCGCCATCAGGTCGTCGAGCTGCGGGTCGCCAAAGATCGTCCACCAGCGGCCGCGCGGCGCGAAATCGCGCGGCTCGGCCTGCTTCCAGCCGAGTTCCGCGCTGTTTTCCTTGTAGGCAGCGGGCACCTCGAGCGCGGGGCGCTTGTAGTCCGGCCCGACGGCGCAGCCCGCGAGAAATAGAGAAAGAAAAAGAATTCTTTTCATGCGGTTTTCAGTTTCAACGCCCTGTCCCGTGAAAGCCATTGCCCGAACCGGTCAAGATAAACATAAATCACCGGCGTGGAATACAGCGTCAGCAGCTGGCTGACGATCAGGCCGCCGACGATGGCGATGCCGAGCGGCCGGCGCAGCTCGGCGCCCTCGCCGAAGCCGATCGCCAGCGGCACCGCCGACAGCAGCGCCGCCATGGTGGTCATCACGATCGGCCGGAAGCGGATCAGGCAGGCCTCGAAGATCGCCTGCTCCGGCGTCAGGCCGCGCGCCCGCTGCGCGTCGACCGCGAAGTCGATCATCATGATGGCGTTCTTCTTGACGATGCCGATCAGCAGGATCACGCCGATCAGCGAGATGATGTTCAGCTCCGAGCCGAACACCAGCAGCGCGAGGATCGCGCCCACCCCCGCCGAGGGCAGCGTGGAGAGGATCGTGATCGGGTGCACGATGCTCTCGTAGAGCATGCCGAGCACCAGGTACACCGCGATCAGCGCGGCGAGGATCAGCAAGGGCTGGCTGTCGAGGGAGGCCTGGAAGGCGCGCGCCGTGCCCTGGAAGGTGCCGTGGATGCCGGTCGGCACGCCAATGCGGTCCATGGCCGCGTTCACCGCGTCGGTCGCATGCGAGAGCGATACGTCCGGCGGCAGGTTGAAGGAAATGGTGGTGGCGGGAAATTGGCTCTGGTGGCTCACGCTCAACGGCGTGTTGGTGGTCTCGTAGCGGCTGAAGGCCGACAGCGGCACCTGCACGTTCGCGCTCGTCGTCGTGCCGTCGGCGGCGGTGGTCCGGTTGACGCCTGTGACGTAGACGCTCTTCAGCGCCTCCGGGTTCTGCCAGTATTGCGGCGCCGCCTCCATCACCACGCGGTACTGGTTCAGCGGATTGTAAATGGTGGAAACCAGGCGCTGCCCGAAGACGTCGTTCAGCGTCGCGTCGATCATGCGCGTGGTGACGCCGAGCTTGGAGGCGGTGTCGCGGTCGATGACGAGGGAGGTCTGCAGGCCCTTGTCCTGTTGGTCGGTGTTCACGTCCACCAGCTCGGGCAGGTCGGCGAGCGCGCTGCGCACGCGCGGCGCCCAGAGGCGCAGCAGTTCCAGCTCGTCGGCGAGCAGCGTGTACTGGTACTGAGCGTTGGCTTGTCTGCCTCCTATGCGGATGTCCTGCACCGGCACCAGGAACAGGTTGGCCCCCGGCTCCTTGGACAGCGCCTCGCGCATGCGGGCCACCACGCGGTCGGCGGACAGCTTTCTCTCGGACAGGGGCTTGAGCGTGACGAACATGAAGCCCGTGTTGCGGCCGCCGAAGCCGCCGCCGGAAAAACCGACCACGTTCTCCACCGCCGGGTCGGTGCGCACGATCTCGATGAAGTCGGCCAGCTTCTCGCGCATCGCCTGGAAGGAAATGCCCTGGTCGGCCTGGATCGAGCCGACCAGCCGCCCGGTGTCCTGCTGCGGGAAGAAACCCTTCGGCACAACCGTGTAAAGGAAGAAGTTCAAGCCGATGGTGAGGGCGAGGATCAGCAGCGTGAGCGGCCGGTGCCGCAGCGCCCAGGCGAGCGTGACCTCGTAGCCGCGCAGCAGCCGGGCGAAGCCCCGCTCGCTCCAGCGGAACAGCGTTCCGGGTTTATGGCTGGTCTTATTTTTCAACAACAGGGCGCACATCATCGGGGTCGTCGTCAGCGATACGAGCAAAGAAATCAGAATCGCCACCGACAGCACCACCGCGAACTCGCGGAAAAGGCGGCCGACGATGCCGCCCATCAGCAGGATCGGGATGAACACCGCGATCAGCGACAGGCTCATCGACAGCACGGTGAAGCCGACTTCCTTCGCGCCGGCGAGCGCCGCCGCGCGCGGCTCTTCGCCCTTTTCGATGCGCCGCGAGATGTTCTCCAGCACCACGATGGCATCGTCCACCACGAAACCGGTGGCGACGATCAGCGCCATCAGCGAGAGATTGTTCCGGCTGTACTTGCACAGGTACATGACGCCGAAGGTGCCGATCAGCGACACCGGCACCGCCACGGTCGGGATCAGGGACGCGCGCCAGTCGCGCAGGAACAGGAACACGACGAGGATCACGAGGAAGATCGCGATCAGCAGCGTGCGTTCGGTGTCGCGCAGCGAGCCGCGGATGGTCGGCGTGCGGTCGAGCACCAGGTCGACGCTTATGTCCTGGGGCACGGACGCGCGCAGCAGCGGCAAGAGGTCCTTCACCCGGTCCACGGTCTCGATGATGTTGGCGTTGGGCTGGCGGTTGATGATCACCAGCACCGAGGGCTTGCCGTTGGCCGAGCCCGCGTTGCGCAGGTCCTGCACCGAGTCCACCACCTCGGCCACATCCGACAGGCGCACCGGGGAGCCGTTTTTGAAGGAGACCACGATCGGCAGGTATTCGGCGGCCTTCTTCGCCTGGTCGTTGGCGAGGATCTGCCAGTGCCGCTCGCCTTCTTCCAGCGAGCCCTTCGGGCGGTTGACGTTGGTGGCGGTGATGGCGGTACGTACCTCCTCCGGGCCGATGCCGTACTTGTAGAGCGCCTGCGGATTCAATTCGACGCGCACCGCGGGCAGCGAGCTGCCGCCGACGGTGACCTGGCCGACGCCCTGCACCTGCGAGAGCTTCTGCGCGAGCACGGTCGAGGCCGAGTCGTACATCTGGCCCTGCGTCTTGGTGTCCGAGGTCAGCGCGAGGATCATGATCGGCGCATCCGCCGGGTTCACCTTGCGGTAGATCGGATTGCTGGTCAGGCCGGTCGGCAGCAGCGTGCGCGCCGCGTTGATCGCCGCCTGCACGTCGCGCGCCGCGCCGTCGATGTCGCGGGAAAGATCGAACTGCAGAACCACGCGCGTCGAGCCCAGCGATGACGACGAAGTGATTTCAGTGACCCCGGCGATGCTCCCCAGCGCGCGCTCCAGCGTCGTCGCCACCGTCGCCGCCATGGTTTCGGGGCTCGCCCCGGCCTGCGACGCGCTCACGGCGATGGTCGGGAAATCCACCTGCGGCAGCGGCGACACCGGCAGCGTGCGGAACGCCATCAGGCCGGCCAGCACCACCGCGATGGTGAGCAGCGTGGTCGCTACCGGCCGATTGATGAACGGCGCCGAGATATTCATTTATGTTTTGTAAACCGGTCGAACCACAAATAAATCACGGGCGTGGTGAACAAGGTCAGCGCCTGGCTGAGCAGCAGCCCACCCACCATCGCGACGCCGAGCGGGTGGCGCAGCTCCGAACCCACCCCGGTGCCCAGCATCAGCGGCAGCGCCGCCAGCAGCGCCGCCAGCGTGGTCATCATGATCGGGCGAAAGCGCAGCAGGCAGGCCTGGCGGATCGCGTCGTGGGGGCTCTTGCCTTCGTTCCTTTCCGCATGCAGCGCGAAGTCGATCATCATGATGGCGTTCTTCTTCACGATGCCGATCAGCAGGATGATGCCGATGATGGCGATGATGTCGAGGTCGTTGCCGGTGATCATCAGCGCCAGCAGGGCGCCGACGCCCGCCGAGGGCAGGGTCGAGAGGATCGTCACCGGGTGGATGTAGCTCTCGTAGAGCACGCCAAGCACGATGTACATGGTCACGATCGCCGCCAGGATCAGCAGCAGCGTGTTGGTGAGCGAGGACTGGAACGCGAGCGCCGCGCCCTGGAAGCGCGTCTGCACGCTCAGCGGCAGGCCGATGTCCAGCTCGGCGGCGCGAATTTTCTCCACCGCCTCGCCGAGCGAGGCCTTGGGCGCCAGGTTGAAAGAGATGGTCGAGGCCGGGAACTGGCCGAGGTGGTTTACCACCAGAGGGGTGAATTTCTCGGACACTTTCGCCACCGTGTTCAACCGCACCTGCTCGCCGGTGCTGGAATTCACGTACAGGTCATCAAGCGCCGCGAGGCCGCCCTGGAACTCGGGCGTCACTTCCAGGACCACGCGGTACTGGCTGGTCTGTGTGAAGATGGTCGAGATCAGCCGCTGGCCGAAGGCGTTGTAGAGCGCGTTGTCGATGGCGGCGGTGGTGACGCCAAGCCGGCTCGCGGTGGCGCGGTCGATGTCGACGTAGGCCTGCAGGCCCCGGTCCTGCTGGTCGCTCACCACGTCCGCCAGCACCGGGATCTGGCGCAGGCGCTCGACCAGCTTGGGCACCCACAGCGCCAATTCATCCGGGTCGGCATCCTCGACGGTGAACTGGTACTGCGTGCGGCTGACGCGGTCCTCGATGGTCAGGTCCTGCACCGGCTGCATGTAGAGCGTGATGCCTTCCACTTTCTTCAGCCGCTCCTGCAGGCGCCGGATCACCTCCCCCGCTTTGGCGTCGCGCTGGTCGAGCGGCTTCAGGTTGATCAGAATCCGCCCGCTGTTGAGCGTGATGTTGACGCCGTCCACGCCGATGTACGACGACAGGCTCTCGACCGCCGGGTCTTCGAGCACCGCGCGCGCGAGCGCCTGCTGGCGCTCGGCCATTGCCGGAAAGGAGATCGACTGCGGCGCTTCCGAAATGCCCTGGATCAGGCCGGTGTCCTGCACCGGGAAGAAGCCCTTGGGAATGAAGATGTAGAGCAGCACGGTGAGCGCGAGCGTGCCCAGCGCCACCCAAAGCGTCGCGCGCTGGCGCTCGAGCACCCAGTCCAGCATCTCGCCATAGCGGTGGATGACGCGGTCGAAAAACGCGCCGCTCGAGCGGAAGAACTTCCCCTGCTGATCCTCCGGCACGTGCTTCAGGAACCGGGCGCACATCATCGGCGTAAGCGTGAGCGAGACCAGCGCCGAAATCAGGATCGCCACCGCCAGGGTGATGGCGAACTCGCGGAACAGGCGGCCGACCACCTCGCCCATGAACAGCAGCGGGATCAGCACCGCGATCAACGACACCGTCAGCGAGATGATCGTAAAACCAATCTGCTCCGAGCCCTTCAGCGCGGCTTCCAGCGGCGTATCGCCCTCCTCGATGTAGCGCGCGATGTTTTCGATCACCACGATGGCATCGTCCACCACGAAGCCGGTGGCGATGGTCATCGCCATCAGCGTCAGGTTGTTGATGGAAAAGCCCGCGAGGTACATGACGCCGAAGGTGCCGACCAGCGACAGCGGCACCGCCACGCTCGGGATCGCGGTGGCCGCGACGTTGCGCAGGAACAGGAAGATCACCATCACCACCAGCGCGATGGCGATGAACAGCTCGATCTTCACGTCGCGCACCGAGGCGCGGATGGTGGTGGTACGGTCCGAGAGCAGGCTCACCTCCACCGCGCCGGGCAGCGACGCGCGCAATTGCGGCAGCAGCTTGTTGACGCGGTCCACGACCTCGATCACGTTGGAACCCGGCTGGCGCTGGATATTGACCAGCATCGCCGAGGAATCGTTCGCCCAGGCCGCGAGGCGCACGTTCTCGGCGTCGTCCACCGCGGTGGCGACATCGGACAGTCGGATCGCGCGGCCGGCCTTGTAGGCGATGATCAGGTTGCGGTATTCGTCGGCGGACTTGAGCTGGTCGTTGGCGTCGATGGTGGAGGCGCGCGCCGGGCCGTCGAAGCTGCCCTTGGCCTGGTTGACGTTGGCGGCGGCGATCGAAGTGCGCAGGTCGTCCAGCGACAGGCCGTAGGCGGCGAGCGCTTTCGGATTGGCCTGGATGCGCACCGCGGGCCGCTGGCCGCCGGCGATGGTCACCAGGCCCACGCCGGGCAACTGCGAGATTTTCTGCGCCACGCGCGTGTCCACCAGGTTCTGAAGCCGCGGCAGCGGCATCGTCTTCGACATCACGGCAAGGGTGAGGATGGGCGCATCGGCTGGGTTCACCTTGCTGTAGATCGGCGGCATCGGGATGTCGGTGGGCAGGAACGAGCCCGAGGCGTTGATCGCCGCCTGCACCTCCTGCTCGGCGACGTCGAGGCTGAGTTCCAGCGTGAACTGCAGCGTGATCACCGACGCGCCGCCGGAACTGCTGGAGGACATCTGGTTCAGGCCCGGCATCTGGCCGAACTGCCGCTCGAGCGGCGCGGTGATCGAGGAGGTCATCACGTCCGGGCTCGCGCCCGGGTACAGCGTCACCACCTGGATGGTCGGGTAGTCCACCTGCGGCAGCGCCGAGATCGGCAACAGGCGATACGCGACGATGCCCGACAGCAGGATGGCGAGCATGAACAGCGATGTCGCCACCGGCCGGAGGATGAACGGGCGGGAGGGATTCACAGGCTCGGATTCACGGCAGGTTTCTACTGCTTGTTCTTGCCGCGCAACTCCCGCATCTTCTGCTTGCGCTCGTCCTCGGAGAGCTTTTTCATGTCCTCGCCGAATTCGCCTTTGTCGATGCGCGCGTTCGTTTCTTGCCAGCGCTTGGCGCGCTCTTCCGGCGAGAGCTTCTCGAAGCCGCCCTTCGCGTCCTCGCCCTTCGCTGCCGCGCCCTTTTCCCCGCGCTTGCGCCGCGGGCCGTCCTTCGGCGGCGAGTTGTCGCGCACCACCATTTCCACCACCGCCCCCTCGCGCAGCTTGTCGGCGCCATCCACCACCACCAGCGTGCCCGGCGCCACGCCCTCTTCGACCGACACCGTTTCGCCCTGCGCCGGCCCGATCTTCACCTTGCGCACGCTGACCACCTTGGTCTCCGGGTCCACGGCGTAGACGAAGGTGCCCGGCGTGCCGCGCTGGATGGCTGCGGCCGGCACGACGGTCGCCCCCACCTTCGTATCCACCAGCATGCGCACGTTGACGAACTGGTTCGGAAACAGCGCGAGGTCCTGGTTGGCGAACTGCGCCTTGAGCTTCACGGTCCCGGTGGCCGGGTCGATCTGGTTATCGACGGTGAGCAGCATGCCGGAGGCCAGCTGGGTCTTTCCCGCCCGGTCGAAGGCCGTGACCGCCAGCTTTTCGCCGGCCTGCAGCTTCTTCATCACCGGCGGCAGGCTGTCCTCGGCGATGCTGAAGATCACCGTGATCGGCTGCAGCTGCGTGATCACCACCAAGCCGTTGGCGTCGCCCGCGCGCACGATGTTGCCAAGGTCCACCTGGCGCAGGCCGAGCCGCCCGCCGATCGGCGCGGTGACCTTGCTGTAGGTAAGCTGCAAACGCGCGCTCTCCACCGCAGCGTGGTCCATCTTCAGCGTGGCCTCGTACTGGCGCACCAGCGCGTCCTGCGTATCGAGCTGCTGCCTGGCGATCGAATCCTGCTGGAACAGCGTTTTATAGCGTTCCAGGTCGAGCTGCGAGTTCTTCAGCAGCGCCTGGTCGCGCGCCAGCGCTCCCTCGGCCGTCGACAGGAGGACCTGCGCCGGGCGCGGGTCGATTTCGGCCAGCAGGTCGCCTTCGCGCACCACCTGGCCTTCCTTGAACAGCAGCTTCATCAGCTGCCCGTCGACGCGGCTGCGCACGGTGACGGTGGCGACCGGCGTCACCGAGCCCAGGCCGTCCAGCTGCACGCCGACGTCCGCGGTGGTGGCCGCGACCGCGACCACCGGCACGTTGGCGCCGCCCTTGGAGAAGCCGCCCTTGCCCGTTTTACCGGCCTTGGCCGACGTGGAATCGGGCGTCTCGGCCGCCCGCTGCTGGTAGAAGTAGTAGCCAATGCCGGCCGCTGCCGCGATGGCGCAGAGCGCAAGCGCCCAGGGGAGTATTCGCTTCATGATCGATTATCGCCTTCCTGGCCCGCTTTATATCGTTCCCAAGCCGCATAGCGAAAATCGGGCTTGTAAGCGGATGTTACGAAGTGCTCGTCACCGCTCCAGCAGGTGTTTTTTTTCTTTGACCTTGGCCCACTCATCGGCGTCCGGGGGGCCGGGCTTCCTCTCGATGATCGGCTTCCACTGCGCCGACAGTTCCTTGTTCAGCGGGATCCACTCCTGCTGGCTGTCGGGCACGTCGTCCTCGGCGAAAATGGCCTCCACCGGGCACTCCGGCACGCACAGGGTGCAGTCGATGCATTCGTCGGGGTCGATGACCAGCATGTTGGGCCCCTCCCGGAAGCAGTCCACCGGGCAGACGTCCACGCAGTCCGTGTACTTACATTTGATGCAGCTTTCAGTGACGACGTAAGTCATATTCTTTTGTGAATCAGTTCTTTAGCCAAGGGAGGGTAGCAGGCCTCATAATACGGGTTCCTGTAGCAACCCCCCAAGACACAAGGACAGAAGCTTCATGAGTGGCAACGGCATTCAGCATATTACGGACGATAGTTTCGAACCCGAGGTCCTCAAGTCCGAGGTCCCGGTGCTGGTGGATTACTGGGCCGAATGGTGCGGCCCCTGCAAGTCGATCGCCCCGATCCTGGAGGCGGTGGCCAAGGAATACGACGGCCGCCTGAAGATCGCCAAGATCAACGTGGACGAGAACCAGGCCACCCCCGCCAAATTCGGCATCCGCGGCATCCCGACCCTGATGCTGTTCAAGAACGGCAACGTGGAAGCGACCAAGGTCGGCGCGCTGTCCAAGTCCCAGCTGACGGCTTTCCTTGACAGCAATATCTAAAAACCCTACTCTTTAGTCGTCGCTGCGCCGGATTGGACGACGGCGCAGCAGCAACACCCTAGCGCGGGGTCAAGCGCATCTTCCTTCTTCTAGAAGAAATCGGCTGCAGCAAGGGCCAAACTCCATTCAATTCGTGTTTTTGACGGCCGAACATGCAACTTTCAGAGCTTAAAACCCTTCACGTTTCCGAACTGCTGGAAAAAGCCACCGAGGGCGGCGTCGAAGGCGCCAACCGGATGCGCAAGCAGGACCTCATCTTCGCCATGCTCAAGAACCAGGCGAATAAAGGCGAATCCATTTTCGGCGACGGCACGCTGGAAGTGCTGCCCGACGGCTTCGGCTTCCTGCGCTCGCCCGACACCTCCTACCTGGCCAGCACCGACGACATTTACGTCAGCCCCTCGCAGATCCGCCGCTTCAACCTGCATACCGGCGACACCATCGAGGGCGAGATCCGTACCCCGAAGGATGGCGAGCGCTACTTCGCGCTGGTCAAGGTGGACAAGGTCAACGGCGAGCTGCCCGAGGCCGCCAAGCACAAGATCCTGTTCGAGAACCTCACCCCGCTGCATCCGGACAAGGCGTTCAAGCTGGAGCGGGACATCAAGGCCGAGGAGAACACCACCGGCCGCATCATCGACATCATCGCGCCCATCGGCAAAGGCCAGCGCGGCCTGATCGTCTCGCCGCCCAAGGCCGGCAAGACCGTGATGCTGCAGCACATCGCGCACGCCATCATCGCCAACCATCCGGACGTGGCGATGATCGTGCTGCTGATCGACGAACGGCCCGAGGAAGTGACCGAGATGTCGCGCAGCGTGCGCGGCGAAGTGGTCGCCTCCACCTTCGACGAACCGGCCTCGCGCCACGTGCAGGTCGCCGAAATGGTCATCGAGAAGGCCAAGCGCCTGGTCGAGCACAAGAAAGACGTCGTCATCCTGCTGGATTCCATCACCCGCCTCGCGCGCGCCTACAACACCGTGCAGCCGGCTTCCGGCAAGGTGCTGACCGGCGGCGTGGACGCCAACGCCCTGCAGAAGCCGAAGCGCTTCTTCGGCGCCGCCAGGAACGTCGAAGAAGGCGGCTCGCTCACCATCATCGCCACGGCGCTGATCGACACTGGCAGCCGCATGGACGACGTGATCTACGAGGAATTCAAGGGCACCGGCAACCTCGAGATCCACCTCGACCGGCGCATGCACGAGAAGCGCATCTTCCCGGCGATCAACGTCAACCGCTCCGGCACCCGGCGCGAGGAGCTGCTGATCCCCAAGGAACTGCTGCAAAAAATCTGGGTGCTGAGGAAGCTCCTCTACCCGATGGACGAGCTGGAAGCGGCCGAATTCCTGATCGACAAGGTCAAGGCCACCAAGACCAACGCCGAGTTCTTCGAGTCGATGCGCCGGGGTTGAGAACCTAGTTCCCGCTGCTCATTTCCATCGCGCGCACCACTGCCGCGGTGCGCGTTTCCACTCCCAGTTTTTCGTAGATGTGCTGCAGGTGCTTCTGCACCGTGCGCGGGCTCATGCCGAGGATCTCGCCGATGTCGCGGTCGGTCTTGCCCGCCGCCAGCCATGAGAGCACATCGCGCTCGCGCGGCGTCACCGGCAGCGAGGCGAAGCCCCGGTCTTTCCTGCGCGCCAGCAAGTTCCGGTAAAGCGCGGCGAGCGGGTCGCGCACCAGGTCGAGCAACGCGCATTCGCGGTCGCTGAAGTCGGTGCGGTTGCGGTTCAGGACGAAGCTCACCAGCAGCCCGCGGTCGACGAACAGGGGCACCGCGACCACGTGGTCGATGCCGATGCGGCGGTAATACTCGTTATAGAGCGCGCTTTCGCGGAATTCCGACGCGGACAGCGAATCGCTGATGCGGTGCGCGCCGCCGCCGACATTGCTTCCCGCATGGCGCGAGTGATAGCGCACCAGCGGGTGCTCGGTGAAGTGGCGGTCAAAACTCGCGCGGTCCGCCGCCGAGATCGCGCCGGCCGGACTGCTCACCACGCTGCGAGCGTTGCGCGCCAGGTCGCAGACGGAGAGCGTCGTCAGCTCGGAGGCCACCAGCCGGGGCAAATGCAGAGTGCCCTGGCGCGCGAACGCGACAGCGTCGCTTGCCGCCTCGGTCATCTCACACACAAGGCGCCAGCTTTCCCGGTAATCCTGGGCGGTCAAATCATGCATCGGTACGCAAATACGCAATCCTGCGCATAGTCACCCCGCGGGCCTGACGGTAAAAGTCTACTCCATGAACTTCAATCATCAGGTCACGGCGATCCTCCCGGTCATCAACATGACGCGCGCGCGCCGCTTCTACGAGCAGCAGATCGGCCTCAAGGCCGGCGCCGCCAGGCCCGATGGCAAATTCGTCTACCGCTGCGGCGGCACCGAGATCGCGCTCTTTCCGCGGCCCGGCGGCACCAAGGCCGAGCACACCGCGCTCAGCTTCCGGGTCGGGGACATCGGCCATGGCACTTGATCCGCAGAAACTCGACGCCTTCATGGGCAAGTTCGTCGGCGACCTCGGCGCCGCGCTGCATGCCGGCACGGTGGTGCTCGGCGAGCAGCTGGGCCTGTACAAGGCGCTCGCCGAAAAACCGATGACTTCTGCGGAACTCGCGGCCAAAACCTCCACCAGCGAACGCTACGTGCGCGAATGGCTCGCTGCGCAGGCTGCGGCGGGCTATGCGATGTACGAGCCGGAGACGCAGTGTTACAGCCTTTCGGAGGAGCAGGCGTTTGCGCTCGCCACCGAAGGCAGCCCCGCTTACGTTCCGGGCGCGTTCCAGCTCGCGCTCGGGGCGCTTAGGTCGGTGCCGAAGCTCGCCGCCGTGTTCCGCAGCGGCCTTGGCTTCGGCTGGCATCAGCACCACCCGTGGCTGTTCGAGGGCACCGAGAAATTTTTCCGCCCGGGGTATGCGGCAAACCTGATCGCCAGCTGGATCCCCGCACTGGATGGAGTGGAGGCAAAGCTGACGCAAGGCGCGCGCGTAGCTGACATCGGCTGCGGACATGGCGCCTCGACGATCCTCATGGCGCAGTCCTTTCCGCGCTCGAAGTTCACGGGTTTCGACTATCACGCTGAGTCGATCGAGTGGGCACGCAAGTCCGCGCAAGCCGCCGGCGTCGCCAATCGCGTCAACTTCGAGGTCGCGCTGGCCAAGGAATATCCGGGCCGCGACTACGACCTGGTGGCGATGTTCGATTGCCTGCACGACATGGGCGATCCCGCCGGCGCCTCGGCGCATGTGCTGAAGTCGCTGCGGCCGGACGGCACCTGGATGATCGTCGAGCCGTTCGCCAACGACCGTGTCGAGGAAAACCTGAATCCGGTGGGCCGCGTGTTCTATGCCGCCTCTACGCTCATCTGCACACCGTGCTCAAAGGCGCAGGAGGTCGGCAGAGCGCTGGGAGCACAGGCCGGAGAAGCCGCTTTGCGCGAAGTCGTCACCTCCGCCGGATTCAGCCGTTTCCGGCGCGCCACGCAGACCCCCTTCAATCTCATTCTGGAGGCCCGGCCTTGAAATAAGTCTCTGATTTCTGTATAGTTCGCCCCTTTTCCGCAGCAGGGCAACTCATGAAGCCAGGCATCCACCCCGAATACCAGCCGGTGATCTTTCACGACACCGCCGCCAACCATTCCTTCCTCACGCGCGCCGTCATTGAAACCAAGGGCCGCGAAACGATGAAGTGGACCGACGGCAAGGAATACCCGGTGGTCAAGGTTGAAATCTCGTCCGAGTCGCACCCGCATTACACCGGCAAGCAGAAGATCATGGATACCGCCGGCCGGATCGAGAAGTTCAAGCGCCGCTACACCTCGAAGAAAAAGCCCGTCTAAGGCCGGGGGCTATGCTGCCCCGGCTCGCCCTGCCTCCGTCCCGAGCAGTACTCGCCGTCCTGGGGCTGGCTTTCGTCGCGCCGGGCCTGGTCGGCCACGACCCATGGCGCGCATTCGACGTGATCGCCATCGAGATCGCGAACCAGATGCACCTGTCGGGGGACTGGACCGTGCCGCGGCTGGCCGGCCAGCCATGGCTCGATGACCCTCCGCTGTTCTACTGGCTCGAGCTCGCCTTCGGCAAGGCCTTCGGCTGGCTGCTCGGCTTCCACAATGCGGCGCGCCTCGCCAGCGGCCTGGCGATGCTGACCGCGCTCTGGTTCATCTACCTCGCCGCGCGCCACAGCGCGCTGCCGATCTCGACCGCCGGGCGCTTCAGCGAAACCGACCTGCCGGTGCGCCGCGGCGACGGCGCGGCCGGCATGCTGCTGCTGATCGGCTCGCTCGGCCTGATCGTGCACGCGCACGAGGCGGTGTCGGACCTGGCCGCGCTGGCGGCTGCCTGCGCGGCCTTCGCCTTCCTGATGACGCCCGGCGCCAATCCGTTCAAGACCGGCGCGGCCTTCGGCGCGGCGCTCGGCATCGCCTTCCTCTCCACCGGCATCGTGGTGCCCGCGGTGCTGGGCGGATCGGCGCTGGTCGGCTGCCTGGTCTGCGACGAATGGCGCACGCCGCGAGCGCCGCGCTTCCTCGGCGCCGCGCTGCTGGCGTTCGCGCTGCTCGCGTTGTCCTGGCCGCTGGCGCTGTGGCTGCGCTCCCCCGAACTCGCGCAGTCCTGGTGGTACGCCGCCACGCACGCGCGCGACGAGTTCATCCCCAACCTGCGCTACTACCTGACCACCGCCAGCTGGTTCGCCTGGCCCGCCTGGCCGCTCGCGGCCTGGGCGGCCTGGGCGCTGCGCCGCGAGTGGCGCACCCCGCGCGTGTTCGTGCCCCTCGCCGCCACGCTGCTCGGCCTGCTGGCGATCGCCTGGGCCGGGCCGCAGCAGGACATCAACACCATGGTGCTGCTGCCGCCGCTGGCGCTGCTGGGCGCGCACGGCGTCGCGCGGCTGCGCCGCGGCGCTGCCAACATGCTCGATTGGTTCGGCGTGATGACCTTCGGCTTCTTCGTCTTCCTGATCTGGCTCGGCTACGTCTCGATGCTGAGCGGCCAGCCGCCGAAGATCGCCAAGTACTTCGCCAAGACGGCGCCGGGCTTCGTCGCGCAATTCGACGCGCTGGCGTTCGGCGCGGCGCTCGCGCTGACGCTCGCCTGGCTGTATCTGGCGTTTTTCACCGCGCCCTCGCCCACGCGCGGCGTGGCGCGCTGGGCCGCGGGCCTGGTGCTGCTGTGGGGTACCTTTGCCACGCTCTGGCTGCCCTGGGCCGACCACCTGAAGAGCTACCGCAGCGTCGCGCTGCAGCTGAAGTCGACGCTGCCGGCGAATGCCGGTTGCATCTCCGAGAGCGAACTGGCCGCGCCGCAGCGCGCCGCGCTCAGCTATCACGCCGGCATCCTTACCGAACCCTTCCGCGCGCCGCTGCCCGCCGCGAAAGGCGCCGGCCCCGCGCCCGGCTGCCGCTTCCTCATCGTGCAGGGGCACCCGCGCGAGGAACGCACGCCCGGCCCGGGCTGGCGCAAGCTCGCCGACGTCGGGCGGCCCGGCGACCGGGACGAGCGCTATCGGCTGTATCGTTACGGCGGATGAAACCCGTCGGATGAACACGACTTCGCCGATGGCCTGCCCCGCCTGGGAAAAGCTGGCGGCGCATGCCGACACCTGGCGCACGGCGCGGCTTGCCGACGTCCAGGCCGGAGATCCCGCGCGAGCGCAGCAAATGGTCGCCGATGCGCCGGGCGTGCGGCTCGACTACTCGCGACAGCTGGCGGGCGCGCTCACGCTGCGGCTGCTGGCCCTGCTCGCCGCCGAGCGCGGTTTCGACGAGTGGCGTGCCGCGCTGTTCGCGGGAAAGAAAATCAATACCACCGAAGACCGCGCCGTCACCCACATGGCGCTGCGGTCCGGGCAAGTAGATGCGGCGATGCTCGGACTTTTCAATTCGATAAGGAAAGAGAAGCGCTTCAAACGCATCGTCAATCTGGGAACCGGCGGTTCGGATCTCGGGCCGCGCATGCTGGCGGACGCTTTTGGCGACGGCGCGCTGGATGTGCGCTTCGTTGCGAACATCGATCCGGTCGAGCTGGAGCGTGCGCTGGCCGGTGCGGACCCTGCTTCGACGCTTGGCGTGGTGGTGTCGAAAACGTTCTCCACGCAGGAAACCCTCGCCAATGCGGAGGCGATGCGGCGCTGGGGATGCAAGTCGTTCTATGCGGTAACGGCGAACCTGCAAGGCGCAAAACAATTCGGCGCCGCCGAGATCCTGCCGATGCCGGATTCGGTCGGCGGCCGCTACTCGGTATGGTCCACGGCGGGATTCGCGGGCCTGCTGGCCATCGGAGAAGCCGCGTTCGCCGATTTTCTCGCCGGCGCGCGCGACATGGATGAGCATTTCCAGAACCAGCCGCTGGAAAGCAACCTGCCGGCGCTGATGGGGCTGCTGGGCGTCTGGAACGTCAACTTCCTTGGCCTGCAGGCCCACGCGGTGCTGCCCTACGCGCACCGCCTGCGCCTGCTACCGTCCTACCTGCAGCAGCTGGAGATGGAATCGAACGGCAAAAGCGTCGACCGCGAGGGCCGTCCGGTGGACTACGCCACCGGTCCGGTGGTGTTCGGCATGGAGGGCACCAACGCGCAGCACGCGTTCATGCAGTTGCTGCACCAGGGCCCGCGCGCAGTGGCGGCCGACTTCATCGACGCCTCGGTCAACGAAATGCTGTCGGCCAACGCCCGCGCGCAGGCCGATGCCCTGGCGTATGGAACCCGCGACGCTGCGCTGCCGCCGCACCGGCGCCAGGAAGGCAACCGGCCTTCGAGCATCCTGAGCTTCAAGAACTTCGGCGCGCGCGACCTGGGCCGCCTGATCGCGATCTACGAGCACAAGGTGTTCACGCAGGGCGTACTTTGGAATATAAACAGCTTCGACCAGTGGGGCGTGGAGCTGGGCAAGCAACTCGCCGGGCAGATCATCAAAGGAAACCGCTAATGGACCAGGAAACTTTCAACCTCAGCATCCGCAAGTTCCTGAAAGTGGTCGGTATCGGCTCGCAGCGTGAGATCGAACAGGCGGTGCAACAAGCGATCGCATCGCAGCGCATCAAAGGGGACGAGAGCTTCGCCGTGAAGGTCACGCTGGAGATCCCATCCCTCGGGGTCAAGGTGCCTTTCGACGGGGAGATAAAGCTAAAATAAAGCATGAATAAAGCCCGCGAATTCGACCAATCCGTCGTATCCGAGCTGAAGGCCGTGCTCGGCGAACGCGTCTCCACTTCGCACGCGGTACGCGAGCACCATGGCAAGGACGAGTCCTACTTCCCCTACGCGCTGCCCGACGTGGTGGTGTTCGCGAAAAGCACCGAGGAAGTGCGCGACATCGTCAGCATCTGCCGCGCGCACCGCGTGCCGATGATTCCCTACGGCGTGGGCACCTCGCTGGAAGGGCACATCCTCGCGGTCAAGGGCGGTGTCTGCATCGACCTGTCGCAGATGAACCAGGTGCTGGCGGTGCACGAATCCGACCTGGACGCGGTGGTGCAGGCGGGCGTCACGCGCAAGCAGCTGAACGAATTCATCAAGCACACCGGCCTGTTCTTTCCGGTCGATCCGGGCGCCGACGCGACGCTGGGCGGCATGGCGGCGACGCGCGCCTCGGGCACCAACGCCGTGCGCTACGGCACCATGCGCGAGAACGTGCTGTCGCTGAAGGTGGTGCTGGCCGATGGCCGCGTCATCCAGACCTCGCGCCGCGCCAAGAAATCGGCCGCGGGCTACGACATGACGCGCCTGTTCGTCGGCTCGGAAGGCACGCTCGGCATCATCACCGAGGTGACGGTGCGCCTCTACCCGGTGCAGGAGGCCATGTCGGCGGCGGTCTGCGCCTTCGAATCGGTGGACGGCTGCACCAACACCGTGATCCAGACCATCCAGGCCGGCGTGCCGATCGCGCGCTGCGACATCGTCTGCGAGAAGACGGTGGACGCGATCAACAAATACAAGAAAACGAACTACCGCGTCGCGCCCACGGTGTTCTTCGAATTCCACGGCTCGAAGGCGAGCGTCGTCGAGCAGGCCGAAACGGTGCAGGCGATCGCCAAGGAGCAAGGCGGCAAGGATTTCGTCTGGGCCACCAAGCCCGAAGAGCGCAACCAGCTCTGGCAGGCGCGCCACGACGCCTACTTCGCATGCCTGCAAATCAAGCCCGGTGTGCGCGCAGTGTCCACCGACGTCTGCGTGCCGATCTCGCGCCTCGCCGAATGCGTGGCCGAAACCATGGAGGACGTGAAGGACTACATCAACCCTGTGCCGTTGCTGGGGCACATCGGCGACGGCAACTTCCACCTGATGCTGATGGTGGACCCGGACAAGCCCGAGCAGACCGAGCTGGCGAAGAAATTCAACAAGCGCCTGGTCGAGCGCGCGCTGAAGATGGAAGGCACCTGCACCGGCGAGCACGGCGTGGGCATGGGCAAGATGGACTCGATGCGCATGGAACTGGGCGACGACATGATGGACCTGATGCGGGACATCAAGAAAGTTTTCGACCCCGAGGGATTGATGAACCCCGGCAAGGTGGTGCCCCTCGAATGACTGCCGAAGAAAATCTCAAGAAGCTCGGCATCGACCTCGGTACGGTTTCCGCGCCGGTCGCCAACTACGTGAACGCGGTGCGGACCGGGAACCTGCTGTTCCTCGCCGGCAAGGGCCCGCGCGCCGACGCGCACGGTTGCCGACCGGTCGGCAAAGTGGGCCGCGACATCAGCGTTGAACAGGCCTACCAGCACGCGCGCTCGGTCGGCATGGACCTGCTGGCGGTGATGCGCACCGAGCTTGGCAGCCTGGACAAGGTGAAGCGCGTGGTGAAAGTGCTAGGGATGGTGAACGCGGTGCCGGAATTCACCGACCACCCGAAGGTCATCAACGGCTGCTCGGACCTGTTCGTCGAAGTGCTCGGCGAAGCTGGCAAGCACGCGCGTTCGGCGGTCGGCATGGGTTCGCTGCCGATGGGCATTCCAGTGGAGATCGAGTGCATCGTCGAAGTGGTTTAGTTATTGCCGTTCTTGCTTTCACTGTTTTTTCACAGGCAGTTTTCGCGCAATACCCTTCCAAACCCATCCGCATGATCGTGCCGCTGGCCGCGGCGAGCGCGGTGGACAACGCCGCGCGCATCGTCGCGCAGCGCATGGCGGACAACATGAAGGGCGCGATCGCGGTGGAGAACGTGCCGGGCGCCGCCGGCCTGATAGGCGCGGAGCGCATCGCCAGGTCCGCGCCCGACGGCTACACCATCGCCGGCTTCAACGACAGCATCATGACCATGGTGCCGAACATGTACGCGAAGATGCCCTGGGACATCCAGCGCGACTTCGAGCCGGTGTCGCTGGTGGCGACCGTGGAATGGGGGCTGGTGTCGAGCAACGGCAGCTACGCCAGCGCGGGCGAGCTGATCGCCGCGGCGAAAGCGAATCCCGGAAAAATCAACTACGGCTCGGGCGGCAACGGCAGCCCGCAGCACATCGCCATGGCGCTGTTCGCCGCCGGCGCCGGCATTTCGCTCACCCACATCCCGTACAAGGGCGCGACGCAGGCCGCGCTGGATGTCGCCGCCGGCCAGGTGCCGGTCGCCTTCCAGGGCCTCGCCACCGTCACCTCCCTCGTGCGCGGCGGCAAGCTCAAGCTGATCGGCGTCACCACGCCGGCGCGGCTGCCGCAGTTCCCGGAGGTGCCGACGGTGTCGGAGTCGGGCCTGCCCGGCTTCGAATTCAATTCCTGGTTCGCCATCATGGTGCCGGCCGGCACGCCGAAGGACATCATCGCGCGCCTGCACGCTGAAGTCGTCAAGGCGCTGTCGGATGCGGATGTGCGCGACAAGCTGAACGCGCAGGGCCTGACGGTGCGGGGTTCTTCGCCCGAAGAACTGCGCAAGGCGACGGCGGAACAACTGGCGAAATACGCCCGCCTGATGAAGCAGGCCGGCATTACCGCGGACTAGATGGTCATCACCGTCTTGCGGTAGTACTTCAATTCCTCGATCGACTCGTAGATGTCGGCGAGCGCTTCGTGCTTGCCCTGCTTGAGCTTCATCACTTCCTTGATCAACTCGGGCTTCCAGCGCTTCACCAGTTCCTTCAGCGTCGAGACGTCCAGGTTGCGGTACAGGAAAAAACTTTCCAGCTTCGGCATCCAGCGCGCTAGGAAGCGGCGGTCCTGGCCGATGGAGTTGCCGCACATCGGCGACACGCCGGCCGGCACGTGCTGCGCGAGGAATTCGATTGTCCGCCTTTCCGCGACGGCTTCGTCCAGCGTGGAAGCCTTCACCTTCTCGACCAGGCCCGATTTGCCGTGCACCGAGCGGTTCCAGGAGTCCATCGCGGCGAGCACCTCGTCGGGCTGCTTTACCACCAGCACCGGGCCCTCGGCGATCAGGTTCAGCTGGGCATCGGTCACCAGCACCGCGATCTCGATAATCCGGTCGGAATCGGGCACCAGGCCCGTCATCTCCATATCGATCCAGATGAGGTTGTTTGAATCCGCAGTCATGCCGTATTCTCTCATGGCATGAATAGCGCTTTCACATGGGTCTTCCTCGCCGCGCTGCTGTTGTCCGCCGGCACGCGGCTGTGGCTCGCCGCGCGCCAGGCGCGCCATGTGCGCGCGCACCGCGATGCGGTGCCGGAGTCTTTCGCCGGCGCCATCCCGCTGCCCGCGCACCAGAAGGCCGCCGACTACACCGACGCGAAGATCCGCCTGCAGATGGCCGAATTCTGCTTGGACGCGGTGGTATTGCTGCTGCTGACCCTGGGCGGATTCGTGCAGTGGATCTCCGATCGATGGGAAAGGGCGTTTTCGACCGCATCGATATGGCATGGCGCGGCGCTGTTCGTCACGGTGTTCGCGCTGATTGCGGCAATCGGGCTGCCGATCACCCTTTTTCGCATCTTCGTCGTCGAGGAGCGATTCGGCTTCAACAAGATGACGTTCAAGCTGTTTGTCACTGATGCATTGAAAGGGATGCTCCTGGCCGCAGTGCTCGGCGTGCCGCTGCTGTTGGCCGTGCTCTGGCTAATGATGTCCGCCGGCGGCTACTGGTGGCTGTACGTCTGGGTCGTCCTGATGGGCTTCTCGGTTTTCATGCAGTTGATCATCCCGACCTTCATCATGCCGTTGTTCAACAAGTTCCTGCCCCTGCAGGACCCGGCACTGGTAGAGCGCGTCGAGCGGCTGCTCGAGCGTTGCGGCTTCCGCTCGCACGGCCTGTTCGTCATGGACGGCTCGAAGCGCTCCTCGCACGGCAACGCATTCTTCGCCGGCATCGGCGCCTCCAAGCGGATCGTGCTCTTCGATACCCTCGTTCAACGGCTGAGCCCGGCAGAGATCGAGGCTGTGCTGGCGCATGAACTGGGACACTACAAGCTCAACCACATCAGGAAGAGCCTTGGGCTCAGCTTTGTCCAGACACTGATCTCGCTTTTCATCCTCGGACTTCTCGTCCAGCAACCCTGGTTCTTCGAAGGGCTGGGTGCGCAAACAAAAACGCTTGCCATGGGACTGCTGCTGTTCCTGCTGGCCTCTTCTTCATTCAGCTTCTTTCTGCATCCGTTGGGAACCCTGCTGTCCCGCAAGCACGAGTTCGAGGCGGACGCCTATGCCACCCGCCACTCGGATCCCGCGGACCTGGTTCACGCCCTCGTGAAGCTGTACAAGGACAACGCTTCGACGCTGACGCCGGATCCGCTGCATTCCGCGTTCTACGATTCACACCCTCCTGCCGCAGCTCGCATCGCCAAACTGAGGACGCAGCCTCGGGCTGCGTAAACGGACCGCATGGACGACCTCGTGAAGAAGCACTGCAAGCCCTGCGAAGGCGGCGTCGCCCCGTACGACGCCGTGCAGGCGAAGGACATGCTGCGGCAGCTGAAAGGCTGGATCGTCGAGGACGGCAAGCTGGTCAAGCTCTACCCGTTCAAGAACTTTTATGAAACCATGGCCTTCGTCAACGCGCACGCCTGGATCTCGCACCGCGAAGACCACCATGCGGACCTGCTGGTGGGGTACAACAAATGCCGGATCGAATATTCGACGCACGCCGTCGGCGGCCTGTCGGAGAATGACTTCATCTGCGCCGCCAAGAGCGACGCCCTCTTTTCTCTCTGATGAAAAGGGTCTTCAGCTCCTACAACCTCATTCTCGCGCACCATGCCCGCAACCTCCTCGAGGCCGAAGGCATCGAGACGGAGCTGAGGAACCAGATGCTGTCCTCGGCCATGGGCGAATTGCCGCCGGCGGAATGCCAGGCCGAGGTCTGGGTCCTGAACGACGAAGATGCCGCGCGCGCGTTCGGCGCGCTGCGCCGCCCGCCTCCCGTGGGGCCGGATTGGGAGTGCGAAAGTTGCGGTGAAAGCGCCGGGCCTCAGTTCACGCAGTGCTGGAACTGCGGCGCGCTCAGAACACCCGCGCCACGCTGATCACGATCAGCACGAATACCCACAGCACCAGCGCGCGCCACACCAGTCCAACGGCGCTGTCCAGCGCCGGCGCATCCGCCGCTTCGCCCAGGCCCAGTTCGGGGCGCGGCCGCAGGCCCTCGACCTCGTTCAGCGGCATGCCGAGCTTGACGCCGAGCGCGCCCGCCCCCGCCGCCATCACAATGCCCAGGTTCGGATCGGGCCAGGCGCCAGCCTGCGTGCGCCAGCAGTAGACCGCGTCCTCGAAGTCGCCGACCACCGCGAAGGCGGCAGCGGTGAGGCGCGCCGCCGGCCACTCGAGCAGGTACAGCACGCGCCCGGCAAAGTCGCCGAACTCCCCTTTGCCAGCCCAGCGCCGCTGCAGGGACGCCGCCATGCGGTACAGGATCGCGCCGCAGGGGCCGGGCAGCAGCACGAACCAGAACAGCACCGCGAACACGTGGCGGTGCGAGGCCGCGATGCCCTCCTCGATGGCGAGCCGCACCACCTCCTCGCGGCTGCGGTGCGCCGCCGGCTCGCCGCGCCAGGCGCCGAGCAGCTCGCGTGCCCGGTCAACCTCGCCGTCGCGCAGCGCCGTCTGGATGCCGGTGAAATAGTGGCTGAACTGCCGGAAGCCGAGCGTCAGGTAGAGCGCGGCGATGTTCAGCAGCAGCGCCGCCAGCGGGTTGATCCAGAACAGCGCGGCATACAGCAGCCCGGCCACGGCCAGCGGCGCGAGCACCGCGATCAGCCAGGCGATGACGCCGTGGCGCGACTGCCCGGCGTTGAACGTGCGCTCAAGCCAGTCGGCCCAGGCCGACAGCGCGGCGTACACCGCGCGGCGATCACCCAGCGGGCGCCACTGCTCCAGGACCAGCGCGGCGATGATGGCGATGACTCCCA
>JANXUV010000078.1 GCA_025356085.1 Betaproteobacteria bacterium | reverse complement strand
ATTCCCGCCGCTGATCACTTTTACACCGGCCGGGAAAAGGAGCTCACCGCCGGCATCGTAGCGTTTCTCGCGCGGCTAAAATGACGTCATGAGCAACGCGCGCACCCTGACGCGCTACAACGCGTGGGCAAACAAGCTGATGTTCGTTTCACCTTCGTTGGCGGCGGGCAGGGTGCGATGACGCGGGAGGAGATTCTTCTGCACGTCGTCAATCACACCACCTACCACCGCGGCTTCGTCGCGGAAATGTTTTACAAAGTGCCCGCCCGGCCGCCAACCACCGATCTGCCGGTTTTTCTCAGGGACGCGCAGCCGCAATCCGGATGACCGCGCCGTCGGACTGGGTCGTGCGATGGGCGCCGCTGGTCAGGCCGGGAACGGTCCTGGACGTGGCGTGCGGTAGCGGCCGCCATGCGCGCTACTTTCTGGAGAGGAACTTCGACGTCGTCGCCATCGACCGCGATCCGCAGCAGATCCCCGGCGTACATTTCATACAGGCGGATCTGGAAGACGGCAGACCCTGGCCGCTGCCGGACGGGCGTTTCGAGGGGATCGTGGTCACGAACTACCTGCACCGGCCCTTGTTCCCGATGCTGGCCGGATCGCTGGCCCCGGGCGGGGTGCTGATTTATGAAACTTTCATGCTGGGGAACGAAAGGTTCGGCAGGCCCTCCAACCCGGAGTTTCTGCTGCGCCCCGGGGAATTGCGGGAAACATTCAAAGACTTGGTCCTCAATGGCTTCGAGGAGGGTGAAGTCACGGAGCCGAAACCCGCGATGATTCAACGGCTTTGTGCAACGCGGGCGGGGTAGGGATAAAATCGACGGCTAAGTGAAATGGATGGAGCAGGGCACATGATTACAGGCAGTCTGGTGGCGATCGTTACCCCGATGCTGGAAGACGGGCGGCTCGACCTCGCGCGCTTCAAGTACCTGATCGACTGGCACATCGCCGAGGGTACCGACGGCATCGTGGTGGTGGGCACCACCGGCGAATCGCCGACGGTGGATTTCGACGAGCACAAGGAACTGATCCGCATCGCCGTCGAGCACTCGAAGGGCCGCATCCCGATCATCGCCGGCACCGGCGCCAATTCGACCGCCGAGGCGATCGAGCTCAGCGCCTCGGCCAAGAAGAACGGCGCGACCGCCAGCCTGTCGGTGGTGCCGTACTACAACAAGCCGACGCAGGAAGGCATGTACCAGCATTTCCGCAAGATCGCGGAAACGGTGGACCTGCCGATGATCCTCTACAACGTGCCGGTGCGCACCGTCGCCGACCTGCAGAACGACACCGTGCTGCGGCTCGCGCAGGTGCCAGGCATTATCGGCATCAAGGATGCGACCGCCAACATGGAGCGCGGCACCGACTTGATCAAGCGCGCGCCGCGTAATTTCGCGATTTACTCGGGCGAGGATGCCGGCGCGCTGGCTCTGATCCTGCTGGGTGGCCACGGTGTGATTTCGGTGACCGCCAACGTCGCGCCGCGCCTGATGCACGAGATGTGCGCCGCGGCGCTGGTTGGCGATGTCAAGAAGGCGCGCGAGATCAACCTGCGCCTGATCGGCCTGCACCAGAAGCTGTTCGTCGAAACCAGCCCGGCGCCGGTGAAGTGGGCGATGGTGCAGATGGGGCTCATCGAACCCGGCCTGCGGCTGCCGATGGTGCCGCTGACGGACCGCAGCTATGACGTAGTGCGCGAGGCGATGAGCGAGGCCGGCATCTCGCTGCCGCTGCGCATGGTGGAGAAACGAGCATGAAAGGTAGAAGCGCGGCGAAGCTGCGTGGCGCGTTCGCCGCGATGGCCGCCGCGATGCTGGCCGCGTGCACCATGACCAGCGAGCTTCTCGAGGGCAAGAAGGTCGACTACAAGTCGGCCGGCCAGCTGCCAACCCTCGAGATTCCGCCCGACCTGACCACGCCGGCGCGCGACAACCGCTACGTGGTGCCCGATACCGGCAAAAGTTCGGCGACGATGTCGGGCTACCAGTCGGACCGCGCGCAGCAGGCGAAGGCCGGTCCGTCCCAGTCCGGGGTGCTGCCGACCAGCGACAAGATGCGCGTTGAACGCGCGGGCAGCCAGCGCTGGCTGGTGGTGGCCGAGCCGCCGGAGAAGCTGTGGCCGGCGGTGCGCGACTTCTGGCAGGAGAACGGTTTCTTGATTTCAGTCAGCCTGCCTGAAGCGGGCGTGATGGAAACCGACTGGGCGGAGAACCGCGCCAAAATCCCGCAGGACATGCTGCGCGGCTTCCTCGGCAAGATCCTCGACACCGTCTACAGCACCGCCGAGCGCGACAAGTTCCGCACGCGCCTGGAGCGCAACGACGAGAGCGGCAGCGAGATCTACATCAGCCACCGCGGCATGATTGAGGTCGCGACCAGCAACGCGCGCACCCAGGCTACGCCCGACGGCCAGACCGTCTGGCAGCCGCGCACGCCCGATCCGGAGCTCGAGGCCGAGTTCCTGCGCCGCCTGATGATCCGCCTCGGCGCGCAGGACGAGAAAGCCAAGGAACAGGTGGCCACGGCGGCGCAGGCGCCGGCGCGCGCCGCGGTCCAGCAGGGCATCGGCGGTTTCGAGACGCTGGAAGTCTTCGAGCCCTTCGACCGGGCCTGGCGGCGCGTCGGTCTCGCGCTCGACCGCGTCGGTTTCACGGTCGAGGATCGCGACCGGCAGAAGGGGCAGTACTTCGTGCGCTATGCCGATACCGACTCGTCCGACATGAAGCGCAAGGACAGCGAGAAGGGCCTGATGTCGAAGCTGGCGTTCTGGAAATCCGACGATGCCAGCCTCAAGGCCGAGCAATACCGGGTCCATATCCGCCAGTTCGCCGGCAAATGCGTGGTGCAGGTGCTGACCAAGGACGGCGCGCAGGCGAACACCCAGACAACGCGCCGCATCGTCGCGCTGCTGTACGAACAGCTGAAGTGACGTAGTGACGCTGCGGTTTGCTTCCATCGGAAGCGGCTCCAAGGGCAATTGCCTGGTCGTCGAAGTTGGCAGCACGCGAGTGCTGTACGACTGCGGCCTGTCGCCGCGCGAAACCGAGCGGCGCTTGGCGAAAATTGGCCTGACGCCGGCCGATATCGCCGGAATCCTGGTCACCCATGAGCACGACGACCACGCCGGCCAGGCGTATGCGTTCGCCGGGCAGCACAAGCTGCCGGTTTGGCTGACCTACGGCACCCAGGTCGCGATGGCCGAGTCCGGCAAGGTGCCGGGCGACGTCGATACCCGCACCATCGAGGGCCGCGACGCGTTCGCCATAGGCGACCTGCAAGTGCAGCCCTACACCGTGCCCCACGATGCGCGCGAGCCGGTGCAGTTCGTCCTGTCCGATGGCGCGTTCCGCCTGGGCGTGCTGACCGACATCGGCGCCTCGACCGCGCACGTGGAAGCCACGCTGTCGGGTTGCGACGCGCTGGTGCTGGAAACCAACCACGACATCGACATGATTTGGGGCGGGGATTACCCGAAGTGGCTGAAGGAGCGCATTACGGGCCCTTTCGGCCACCTGTCGAACCGGCAGGCGGAACTGCTGCTGGGTGCGCTGGACCGCTCGAAGCTCAAGCACGTGCTCGCGGCGCACCTTTCGCATCACAACAACCGCCCCGAACTGGCGCGCGAGGCGCTCGCTCGCGCGATGGGCTGCGCGCCGGCCTGGATCGGCCTCTCCACCCAGGAAGAGGGCTTCGCCTGGCGTGAACTGAAATAAAAAAACGGCGGACCCTCGCGGGTGCCGCCGTTTTG
>JANXUV010000043.1 GCA_025356085.1 Betaproteobacteria bacterium | reverse complement strand
GCCCACCGCCGGCAGGAACAGTTTGGCGTCGATTTTTTCGCCCGCGTCCTGGAACACCTGCCAGACCGGGCGCACCGCGCCGACCGCATACATCATCTGCGCGGTGCCGAGTTCGTAGATTTGCACCACGTGCGGGCCCTTCCCGTCGCGCTGCGCCGCCAGCGCATCGGTCATGGTCCGGTCGTAGGCGCCCTTGTAGGTGGGGACCACGCGGACCTGCGCCTGGGAAGCGTTGAAGCGCTGCACCAGCGTATCGAGCGAGCGGCCGAGCGCGCCGTCCATCGAGTGCCAGAACTGGATCTCCTCCTGCGCCATCGCCGCCGCGCAGAAGACCGAAAGCAGGATCAAAACCAGGATGCGTCGCATAGGGGCGGATTGTATGATGCGATCCATGGCTGCGATGCACGATTTGGATGCGCTGCAGGTTGCGGCGCAATATGCGGCCGGCGGCCTGTCGCCGGTGGACGTCGCGCGCGCCTGCCTCGAGCGCATCGAAGCCTGGGAGCCGCGCCTGAACGCGATGTACCGCGTCGACCGCGAAGGAGCATTGTCCGCAGCGAAGGCGGCCGAGACGCGCTGGCGTTCGAAGCAGCCGCTGTCGCCGCTGGACGGCGTGCCGGTCACCATCAAGGAAAACATCTACACCCGGGGCCACCCCGCGCCGATCGGCACCAAGGCGAATGAAGATGCGGCACCACAGCCCGCCGACGCCCCGCCGGCGGCGCGGCTGCGCGAAGCCGGCTGCGTGATCCTCGGCAAAACCACCATGCCGGATTTCGGCATGCTGTCCTCGGGCCTCTCCAGCATCCACGGCATCACGCGCAATCCCTGGAATACCGCGCGCAACACCTCGGGCTCGAGTTCCGGCGCCGGCGCGGCCGGCGCCGCCGGCTACGCGCCGCTGCACCTCGGCACCGACATCGGCGGCTCGGTGCGCCTGCCGGCCACGCATTGCGGCATCTTCGCGTTGAAACCCAGCCTCGGCCGCGTGCCGGTGTACCCGCCCTACATCGGACGCGTGGTCGGCCCGATGACGCGCGACGTCGCCTCCAGCGCCGCGCTGATGAACCTGCTGTCGAAGCCCGACGCGCGCGACTTCATGAGCCTGCCTTTTGACAATACCGATTTTTCAGCCATTGACGGCCTGAAACTCAAGGGATTGCGCATCGGCTTCCTGCCCGACATGAAAGCGGGCCTCCCGGTGCATCCCGAAGTACGCGCCGCAGCCGTTGCCGCGACAAAAGCGCTCGAAGCCGCCGGCGCCACGGTTGAGGAAATGAACTCCTTCCTGACGGAGGAGTTGCTGGACGGCATGGCCCGGTTTTTCGAAGCGCGCTCGTACCACGACTTTTCGCTGATGCCGCCGGCGATGCAGGCGAAGGTGCTGCCGTTCATCGCGGAGTGGTCGAGCTTCCGGGCGAAGAATTTCAGCGGCCGCGACGTCATGGCCGCCTACGGCAGCTACGTCGCGCTGCGCGACGTCACCGTGCGCGCGACGCAGCCCTACGACTTCGTGATTTCGCCTACTTCTCCGATCCTGCCGTACGAGGCCGAACTCCCCTCGCCCAACAACGACCCGCATAACGCCCTGCCACACATCGCCTTCACTGTGCCCTACAACATGTCCGAGCAGCCGGCGGCATCGCTCAACTGGACCCACAGCAAGGATGGCCTGCCGATCGGCATCCAGATCATCGGCCGGCGCTTCGACGACCTTGGCGTGCTGCGCTTGTCGCGGGTGCTGGAGCAGATGCGGCCGGCGCAGAAGGCCTGGCCGGAGGTTTCCTAACCGCCGCGCGCGACCTGCAGGGCGGGCAGGACCAGTTCGACGATCACCACCTGTGTTTGTTCAAGCGTCACCCCGTCTGCCGGAAGCCGATTGCGGCGCACGAATCCGTTCCACTGGCTTTGACGGGACGCGGTCTGCGAAAATTCCCGCGTCAACGCGACCGGTATCGACGCCGGGATCGCGGTACGCCGCCGCTCGAAGGTGGCCGCGATTGCCCCGCCGAGCAGCGGCGTTTCAAGTTTGAATCGCCGCGCGATTACCCACAAGTCATAAAAATCCTTCATCCGGGTGTTGTCGAGTCCCAGCGCAACCATGGCGTGCAGCTTTTCAGCGACCACCGTGTAAACGGGATACGCGCGAAGACTCGGCGCGGGAAATTCGAGCATTGCCGGGTACTGGATGATCTCGGGGCCCGGTGTCACCGCGTCGCCAAAGCCGACGTCGATCTGGACGGGAATTCTCGCCCCGGCTAGCGCAGCTCGAAAGGTGATTCGGGCGCCCGCGTAAACCTTGTCTTCCGCAATTGACGCAGCCGCAACCGAATCAGGGTCGAAGACGATGCCATCGTCAAACCGCACCTCGCAGACTTCGCGGAACACACTCTCAAGTTGAGCGAGATCGCTCGGCTCCGAACCGAGAAAGTCGGCATCGCGCGTCGGGCGATGATCTTCCTGGCCCCAAACCGAAAAAAGCAATGCTCCTTTCAGCATGAAGCGCTCGGCGTACCGCGATGCGCCGAGCCTGTAGAGAACCCGCTCCAGTGCGTAGCGCAGAAGAATGTACTCGTTCGGTTGCCCTGTTTCCTTCGCGCGGTTCAGCAGCCTCTGGCGAACCGAGTGGGCGATGTTTTTCACGCCGCCAGCGCCTCCATGTACGGGCGCATCACGTTCTCAACGCGGCAGACGCGCGCGTAGCGGTGCAGTTCCTCCGACGTCACGCGGTGCGCGCGGCGCGCTTCGCGTAGCGCCTCCAGCGCCACGTCCAGCCCGATCTTGTTGCGGTACTTGAAGCAGTCGGCCACCGTCTTGGCCAGGCTGTAAACACGCACCGGAATTCCGTCGACGAGATGCTGCTCCACGCCTTCACTCAGCGCCTTGCCGGAAAAACGATGAAAACGGAATGCCAGTCCCGGCCCGGGAACGGGCAGCCGCGCCTTGCGATCGAGCGCCATCCACACCTCGAACGGCGCCTGGGTGGTGATCTCGTGATAGCTCAGCGCTGAGAGCAGGCACACCACGCCCTTCGGTACTTTCTTCGCTGCCTCGGCGAGGCTGTGATGCAGCGATACCTTTCGGCCGGGGTGCGCGTACAGCCCGCGCCCCAGCCTCTCCAGATGGCCTTCGCGATGCAGGCGCGAAAGCGATTCTCGACGCATGCCGAGACCGGCCAGATCGGCGGAACGGATCAGGCCTTTCTTGCGCAGACCTTTGATTGCGGAGGAGCTCCTGACTTTCATAGAGGGAATATTATCACAAAACGTCGTCACTTATTAATAAGTGTAGATGTTTTGTGACATCATTCATTACTTGAAATTTCCGTTCCTGATCGCCCGGTGGACGATACGAAAGGAGCCGGGCCGGTATCCTCGCCTGTCAGGTTTTAAAATCCTTGGCGGGGGACTCGGGCAATTGGGCCCCGCTTCAGCGCGGTTTTTCATTTTCGACTAACTGTATATCGAGCTGTTAGCCGAGGCTACGTTCCAAATGCAATCGCGTCTCCGGATCCTTCACCCAGACGAACGCACCGCGACGGAAACTATCCTACCGGACCTACTTCTGCGCCGCGAATTCTTCCACGCTCTTCAGGTGCGCATCGTGGACGCGCTTGAGGATGTCAGGCCACTCGCTTTCCGGCACGGTGAGTTCCGCGGGATCAGCCCCCGCCGAGTAACGCGCCACCTTGCCATACAGGTTGATCCAGCGGTGGTCGTAGCTGTGCGGGTTTTTCTGATCCCAGGCGATCGCGCGCTGCGCGATTTCCAGCGTGTACTGCCGATGCTGGCGCTGGTAGCGCGAGATGTCGGGGCTGAGGCCCTTACCGAGAACGTTGATCGCGTCGCGCGCGGTCGGGTCCTTGCAGCGCAGCCCGTCGTAGACCGCGCGGATGCGGCCAACGTGGTGCCAGAAGACCGCGTCGGGCATGTTCACGTCGTCCAGCGACACGGCATTCGCGAGGGCGTAGAGCACGGGCGGCGACAGCTTGGCGGCATTTGCCACCGCCGCGCCAATGGCCTCGCGGCGCTCGTGGGGAATGAGCTGGCCGAGCTGCCGGATCGCCGACTCGGTGCCGCTGAGGTTGATAGTGGCGTAAATGCCCTGCGGCCTGGCGTTGGCAACCGGCTCCGGCGCGGGCGTCTGCGCGGCAGCCGTCAGCGCGCACAAAAGCAGAAGCGCGAGCGAGCGCAACCGCCCGCCTAGCCCTGGAACGCCGGCCCGAGCGGACGCAGGCGCAATCCCTTGCGCAGCCGGGTCCAGGTGAATTCGGTCGGATCGGCGAGCGCGGGGCCCGGGGACTTAACCACCAGGATCTCTTTCGAGATCGGCTCGAAGTCGGCGCGAAAATGCACCGAGCTCTTGAGCGCGAGGATGCGGCTGCGGCGCGGCTCCACGCCAAGGTGGCGGAACATCTCCTGGTCGCCGGCCTGGCATTTTCGGGATGCCAGCACAACCCGCACGCCCGGCGCGGTTTTGCTTCGCAGCAGCGCCATGTTGCCCAGTTGCATGCGGAAGCCCTTGAACATCGGCCCGGTGCAGGTGAATTTGCCGTCGCCGAGCTGTTCGACCGTGAATTCGCCTTCGAAGGGAGAATCGCCGGGGATATTCGAGCGGCCTCCCAATTTGAATATGGAAGTAAAACCCAAACCAATTTCGTGCGCGCGCTTCGCGGATTCGCCGTCGATCAGCAGTCCGAGTACCGCCTCCTGCGCGTTCTGCGCGATCAATGACTTGAGCAGTCCGGTGGTGTCGCCGTTGCCACCGGCGCCTGGATTGTCCTGGGTGTCGGCGAGCACCACCGGGCGGCCGGCTTCGCCGCGGCTGCGCGCGTGCGCCACCGCGTCATCGGGCAGGTGCAGCTCGAGGGCGAAATCCTTCTCCGCGTCGGCGACCATGCCATGCAGGCGATCGACCGCTTCGATGGTGCTTTTTTCGTCGTCGCCGTAGCCGAACACCGCCATCCCGCATTCGGGAATATCCGCCATCGGAAATCCTGGCGTGAACGACAGCGTCACGGCGTCGCTTGCGCCGATGTGCTCGTAGATCGCTTTGCACGGTTCGATGAACGAGCACTGCGACGGCAGGCCGGTCAGGTAGTCCAGCGTCCGCCAGTGTTTGGCCAGCGGCTGGCCGGCGCGCAGCATGCGGTCGAGCAGGCGCGCCGCGAGCGCGCCGGTGTCGGCCATGTCGACATGCGGGTAGGTGCGGTAGGCGACCAGCGCGTCGCTGCGCTCGAACATCGCCTGCGTGAAATTGCAGTGCAGGTCGAGGCTGGCTGCAACCGGCACGCGCGGCCCCACCACTTCGCGCACGCGGCGCAGAATCTCGCCCTCGCCGTCATCGTGCGCCTCGGTGACCATCGCGCCGTGCAGGTCTAGGTAGACCCCATCCACGGGAAGCTGTTTTTTTAAGTTAGAAATTAAACCTGAAACAATTCGCTCGAACGCATCCGTGGTGACGTGCGCCGAGGGGCTCGCCGCGCCCCAGGCGGTGGCGACCAACTGGTGGCCCTGGGCGCGCAGCGCCTGGATTGCACCGGCGGCGGGAATGTTCGCGCCCTCCACCGCGGCAAACACGGGCTCGCCGTATTGCACGCCGGGCCATCCGCCGCCCGCCTCGAAGGCGCCGTAGTCGGCCTTCGAGGGCGCGAAAGTATTCGTCTCGTGCTGCATGCCGCCCACCGCGATGCGTGCCATGGAGAGAAGGATACTGGATGAAAGATGCCTTCTATGCGCGGCGAAGAACGCGGCCGGTTCGCTTGCCGGTGACCTGCCCCCCGTCCACCGCCGCCTCGCCGTTTACGTATACCGCGCGAATCCCGGCGGGCGTGCGCTTCGGATCCTCGAAGGTGCCGGTATCGATGATCGTCGCCGGGTCGAACAGCACCAGGTCGGCGAACGCGCCCTCGCGCACCACGCCGCGGTCCCGCAGGCCGAATTTCGCCGCCGCGAAGCCGGTCATGCGATGCACGGCCTCCTCCATCGGGAAAAGTTTTTCATCGCGCGCATACCGTCCCAGCACGCGGGCGAAGGTGCCGTACAGGCGCGGATGCGGCTTGCCCTCCAGCGTCGGGATACCGTCGGAGCCGATCATGGTGCTTGGGTGGCGCATCACCGTGCGCACATCCTCTTCGTTCATGGCATGCAACACGCAAGTGACGCCGGTATCCGCCGCAAGTACGCGTTCCGCGGCCTGCTCGGGACTGCAGCCCATCTCCCGGCCGAGCTGTGCGAGCGATCGACCCTCCCACAGCGGATGCGATTCGGTCGAGGCGATCACCACATCCTCTCCCGTCAGGTCGCCGATCGCGCCGCGCAGCTTGCCGTCCCGGTAGACCGCCGACAGGATGGTGCTGCCAGCCGTGTAGGGATATTGGTCGGCGTGCACGTCGAGGCCGCGCCGCTGCGCCGCCTCGATCAGTTTCAGAGACTCTCGCACCAGGCCCCAGGCGGCCCGTCCGGACGCTTTGTGATGCGAGATCTGCACCGGCACGCCGGCGCGCACGCCGATGGCGATCGCCTCGCCCACCGAGTCGATCAGCCCGGTGCTCTCGTCGCGCATGTGCGTGGCGTAGAGCGCGCCCGTGCCGCGCATGAGAGAACAGAGTTCGACCAGCTCGTCGGTGGCGGCAAAACGTCCCGGGTCGTACACCAGCCCGGAGGACAATCCCAGCGCGCCCGCCTCCAGCCCCTCGGCGAGGGTGGCCTTCATCGCCGTCATCTCGGCACCCGTCGGCGCGCGGTTTTCGTTGCGCATCGCCGCCAGCCGCGCGGTGCCGTGGCCGACCAGCAGGCCGATGTTGACGCCCGGAGGATGCGCCTCGAGCCGACGCAGGTAACCCGCATAGCCCTGCCATTCGGGCAGCGAGAGCTTCGGGTGCAGCGTCTTCGCCATGACCGCCGCGGCAGCGTAAGGCGCCGCACCGAAGCCGCAGTTGCCGACCACGCTGGTGGTGACGCCGCCCGCCAGCTTGAATGCCATGTCGGGGTAGGCGACTGCGGCAAAGTCGTCGTGCGTGTGCACGTCGATGAAGCCCGGCGCGAGCGCAAGACCGCGTCCATCGATGGTTTTGCGTGCGCCCTGCCCGCCCGCCTGCACCGACACGATGCGGTCGCCCTCGATCGCGACGTCGGCCCGCACCGGCGGCGCGCCGGTGCCGTCGTAAAGCATCGCATCCCGGAACAGCAGGTCGTGCATTCTTGCCCCCTAATTTCTTGCCCGACTTCGGCGCTTTGCGATATCTTGCACCGGATACTCACCAGAGGGGATGCCATGCTTGCGAAACGCTGGATTGCCGGCACCGTTGCCGCTGCAGTTGCCACCTCGATGCTCGGATTCGGGAGTCCCGCGCAGGCACAGGGCGACGCGAAGACGCTGCGCATCGTGCCGCACTCGAACCTGGCGATCCTCGATCCGATCTGGACCACCGCGTATATGAGCCGCAACCACGGCTACATGATCTACGACACCCTGTTCGGCACCGACGAGAAGAACAACATCAAGCCCCAGATGGTGGAGTCCTGGACCGAGAGCCCCGATCACCGGCTGTGGACGTTCAAGCTGCGCAAGGGCCTCGAATTCCACGACGGCAAGCCGGTCACCAGCGAGGACGTGATCGCCTCCCTCGCGCGCTGGGGCAAGCGCGACGCCATGGGCAGCGCGCTCATGACCTTCGTCGACCGCATGGACACGCCCTCGGCGGATACCTTCCGCATTTTCCTGCGCGAGGCCTGCGGCTTCACGCTGGAAGCGCTCGGCAAGCCCTCCTCCAATGTGCCGTTCATCATGCCCAAGCGCGTGGCGGACACGGACCCCTTCAAGCAGATCGACGACTACACCGGCTCGGGCCCCTACATCTTCAAGAAGGACGAGTTCAAGCCCGGCGACAAAGCGGTGTACGTGAGAAACACGAAGTACGTACCGCGCAAGGAAGCGCCCTCGGGCACCACCGGCGGCAAGAACGTCTACGTCGAGCGCGTCGAGTGGAACCTCGCGCTGCGCGATGCGCAGGCGCAGGTCAACGCGCTGCAAAAGGGCGAAGTCGACATCATCGAGGCGCTCGGCTTCGATTTCTACGAAGCGGCAAAGAAAGACCCGAACATCCAGCTGCCGAAGTACGCCACCGTCAACCTGCAGTACATGGCGCGCTTCAACCACCTGAACAAGCCCTTCGACAACCCCAAGGTGCGCCAGGCGGTGCTGGCGGCGTTCGCGCAGCAGCCGTTCCTGCAGGCGCAGGTCGGCGTGAAGGAGCTCTACAACACCTGCGCCTCGATGTTCACCTGCGGCACGCCCTACGGCAGCGCCTTCGGCAGCGACATCCAGTCAAAATCCAACATGAAGAAGGCGCAGGAGCTGGTGAAAGCCTCTGGCTACGACGGCACGCCGATCGTGCTGATGAAACCCACCGACCTCGCCGCGATCCAGAAGCTGCCGGATGTGGGGGCGCAGCTGCTGCGCCAGGCCGGCTTCAAGGTCGACCTGCAGGCGATGGACTGGCAGACGCTGGTCGGCCGGCGCGCGAAGAAGGACCCGATCGACAAGGGCGGCTGGCACATGTTCATGACCGCCTGGCAGGGCCACGACATCTGGAACCCGATCGCCAACCCGACCTTCGACGCGCGCGGCGAAGCCTCCGGCTGGTTCGGCTGGGCCAAGGACGACAAGCTGATGGAGTTGCGCGCGCAGTTCATGCGCGCCACCGACGACGCCATCAAGAAGAAGCTCGCTGACCAGATCCAGGCTCGCGCCTTCGAGATCGGCACCCACGTGCCGCTCGGCGAATACGCGCAGCCGATGGCCGCGAGGAAGAACATCAGCGGGTTCTTCGTCACCAACGGCAACATTTACTGGAACATAAAGAAGAACTGATCCGGTCCGCCGGTTGTTCAACTTCATTGCGCGTAGGGTACTCGCCACCGTCCCGGTCCTGCTGATCGTCGCGGTGCTGGTGTTCCTGCTGTTGCGGCTGACGCCGGGCGACCCCGCGGCGATCCTCGCGGGCGACGCGGCCAATACCGAGCAGATCGCGCGCATCCGCGAGAGCCTCGGCCTGGACCGGCCGATCCTCGCGCAGTTCGGTATCTGGGCCGGCCAGTTGCTGCAGGGCAATCTTGGCGAGTCGTTCTACTACAAGACCCAGGTCACGACGCTGATCGGCCAGCGCCTGGAGCCGACGCTATCGCTTGCGGCGCTCACCATCTGCCTCGCGGTGCTGGTCGCGGTGCCGCTCGGCATCCTCGCCGCCTGGCGCCACGGCGGCTGGCTCGACCGCGCGTTGATGGGTTTCTCGGTGCTCGGCTTTTCGGTGCCGGTATTCGTGCTGGCCTACATCCTGATCTGGCTGGTATCGCTCAAGCTGGGCTGGCTGCCGGTGCAGGGCTACCAGCGCATCGCCGACGGCGCCGGGCTCTGGCTGTACCACCTGGTCCTGCCTTCGGTCACGCTGTCGGTGCTCTACATCGCGCTGATCGCACGCGTCACGCGCGCCTCGGTGATGGAGGCGCTTGGCGAGGACTACATCCGCACCGCGCGGGCCAAGGGGCTGCCGGAGCTGCGCGTGCTGGTGCGCCACGCGCTGAGCAACGCGGCGGTGCCGATCGTGACCGTCATCGGCATCGGCATCGCGCTGCTGATCGGCGGCGTGGTGGTGACTGAATCGGTATATGCGATCCCGGGCCTCGGCAGGTTGACGGTGGACGCGGTACTGGCGCGCGATTTCCCCACGGTACAGGGCCTGATCCTGTTCTTCTCTTTCATTTACGTGATGGTCAACCTGCTGGTGGACTTGTCTTACGTATTCCTCGATCCGAGAATTCGTTATTAAAAAAATATTCAACAACTGGTCGGTGCGTATTGGCGCCGCCGTCATCGCCGCGATGGTGCTGGTGGCCATCGCCGCGCCCTGGCTGGGCACGGTCGATCCGTCCCTCTTCGACGCCGGCAGCCGCGACCTGCTGCCCGGCAAGACGGGCGACATCACTACGCTGGAGGGCGAGACGCTGCAGCACACCTTCATCATGGGCTCGGATTCCTTCGGCCGCGACATCTACAGCCGCGTCATCTACGGCACCCGGGTTTCTCTGATCGTCGGCATCGCCACCGCGCTGCTGGCGCTGGCGATCGGCATCGTCTGCGGCCTGAGCGCGGGCTACCTGCGCTGGCTGGACGGCATCCTGATGCGCTTCATGGACGGCATCATGGCGATTCCGGCGATCCTGATCGCCATCGCACTGGTGGCGCTTTGGCGCGGCAGCATCGTCACCGTCGTGATCGCGATCGCCATACCTGAAATTCCGCGCGTTACCCGCCTGGTGCGCTCGCTCGTCCTCACCATTCGCGAAGAGCCGTACGTCGAAGCCGCAATCGCGCTCGGCACGCCGACGTGGAAGATCATGTTCGGCCACATCCTGCCCAACTGCGTCGCGCCGCTGATCGTGCAGGGCACCTTCACCTGCGCGTTCGCGATCCTGGTCGAAGCGGTGCTGTCCTTCCTCGGCGTCGGCCTGCCGCCCGACATCCCGACCTGGGGCAACATCATGGCCGAGGGGCGCGCGCAGTTCGTCTCCTTCCCGCACAACGTGTTCTTTCCCGGCATCTTCCTCGCCGTCACGGTGCTGGCGATCAACATCCTCGGCGACGGCCTGCGCGACACCCTCGACCCGAAAATGGCGAAGCGGGTATGAACGTCCTTGAAGTCGACGGACTGACGATTGATCTTCCTTTCGGGGGAGATCGCAAGGAAGCCGTTTCCAGAGTTTCCTTCAACGTCGGGCGCGGCGAGATCGTCTGCCTGGTAGGCGAATCGGGTTCGGGCAAATCGGTCATCGCCCAGGGCGTTATGGGCCTGCTGCCGAAGAGCCTGCCGGTTGCCGCGGGTTCGATTTCCCTGCTCGAAGAAAACATAACCAAGGCAAAAGAGACCCGCCTGCGGCAGCTGCGCGCCACGCGCATATCGATGATCTTCCAGGAGCCGATGACCGCACTGAACCCGGTGATGCGCTGCGGCGACCAGATCGACGAGGTTTTGAAGTTCCATACCAGCCTTTCCCCGCGGGAGCGGCGGAAACGCATTCTCGACATCATCCGTGAAGTCTCCCTGCCCGACCCGGAGCGCATCATCGCCGCCTACCCGCACCAGCTTTCCGGCGGCCAGCGCCAGCGCATCATGATCGCCATGGCCCTGGTGCTGGAGCCCGCGCTGCTGATCGCCGACGAGCCGACCACCGCGCTGGATGTGACCACGCAGGCGCAGATTCTCAAGTTGATTCTTGAGCTGCAGAAAAAACACGGCACCGGCGTGCTGTTCATCACCCACGACTTCGGCGTGGTGGCGGAAATCGCCCACCGGGTGGCGGTGCTGCGCCTGGGCGAGCTGGTCGAACTCGGCACCCGCGACGAGGTACTCAAGCGCCCGCGGCACGAGTACACGAAAATGCTCATCGGCTCGGTGCCGGCGCTGGCGCCGAAAACCCGGCCCGCCGCGCTCGCGGCCAGGGCCGACGCACCGCTGGTGCTGGAGACCCGCGGGCTCGCGAAAACCTATTCGGAGCGCGGCTGGTTCGGCCCACGGCGTGAAGTGCGCGCGGCCGAAGACGTCAATCTCGAGCTGCGCCGCGGCCAGACGCTGGGCATCGTCGGCGAGTCCGGTTCGGGCAAGTCCACGGTCGCGCGCTGCATCGTGCGCCTGGTGGATCCGAGCGCCGGCGAGATCCTGCTGGGCGGCGAGGACATCGCCCGCATGCGCTCCAGCGCGCTCAGGCCGCTGCGGCGCAAGGTGCAGATCGTGTTCCAGGACCCGTACCGATCGCTCAATCCGCGCCGCACCGTGGGCGAGGCGATCATCGAAGGGCCGCTCAACTACGGGTTGGGGCGCGGCGAGGCGTTCGAGCGCGCGCGCAAGCTGCTGGAACTGGTGCGCATGGACGCCTCCGCGCTCGGACGATATCCGCACCAGTTCTCCGGCGGGCAGCGCCAGCGCATCTGCATCGCGCGCGCGCTGGCGATGGAGCCGGAACTGCTGATCGCCGACGAGGCGGTCTCGGCGCTCGATGTCTCGGTGCAGGCGCAGGTGCTGCAGCTGCTGGAGGAAATTCGCGCGCGGCTCGACCTGGCGATGCTGTTCATCACCCACGACCTGCGCGTCGCGGCGCAGGTCTGCGACCATGTCGCCGTGATGTCGAAGGGGCGCGTGGTCGAGTACGGGTCCGCCCATGAAATATTTCTGCGGCCGAAACATGAATACACGCGCGCGCTCTTCGACGCGGCACCGGGACGCGGTTTTGCCTTCTGCACCACGTAGAATCGAGCCATGGACCGGCTGGAAGCAAAGAAAATACGCGCGCCTGGGCTGGAAGTACGCGTGGTCAAGCGCTGCACCTCCACCAACACGCTGCTGCGCGACGACCGCTCCGCGGGGCCGATGCTGCTCGCGGCCGAATTGCAGACCGCGGGCCGCGGCCGGCACGGCCGGCGCTGGCGTTCGGCGCGCGGTGCTGGCGCGACCTTTTCGATCCGGCGATTGATGCGCTGCGAGCAGCGCGCGCTGGCCGGGCTCTCGGTCGCGGTGGGCATCGCGGCAGCGCGCGCGCTGCGCAGGCTTGGCGCCAGGGGCATCGCGTTGAAATGGCCGAACGACCTGATGGTGAATCGCGGCAAGCTCGGTGGCATCCTCATTGAAACGCGGCCTGCGGCGGGAGGCAGTGTGGCGATTGTCGGCATCGGCATCAATTGCCGCGCTCAGGCGCGGCTCAGGGCGCGTCTGGGTCGGGGCGTCGCCACGCTGGACAAGCTGCTGCAACGCCCGGTCTCGCGCAACGCGTTGATCGGCGCCGTCGCGCGTGAAGTACTGGCAGCCCTGGTCGCCTGGGAGCGCGCCTTGGAGCGCCCCCTGGAGCGCGCCGCATGATCCTCGCCATCGACGCCGGCAATTCCCGTGTCAAGTGGGGGTGGCACGATGGCAAGTCCTGGTCCGGCATCGCCAACGTGTCGCTGATCGAATTCGCGGCTTCCAGCGACCACATCAACCCGTTCTCTGCCACCCACGACAACCCCTCGCGCATCATCATCTCGAACGTCGCGGGCGACGGCGCGCAGCAGCTGCTGGTGAACTGGACCAGCATCTTCGAATCCGAGCCGGAATGGGTACGCGGCGAACGCGAGCTTTGCGGCGTGCGCAATCTCTACGACCGGCCCGAGCAGCTGGGGCCCGACCGCTGGGCGGCGCTGATCGCGGCGCGCGCCCTGGAACCGGGCCGCGCCTGCCTGGTGGTGAACGCCGGCACCTGCACCACGGTCGACATGCTCACCGGCCAGGGGGAGTTCGCCGGCGGCCTGATCCTGCCCGGCGTCGACCTGATGCGCTTCGTGCTGCACGAACACACCGGCCGCCTGCCGTTGCAGGAAGGAAAGTTCGTCGCCGCGCCGCGCAACACGGTCGATGCCATCGAGACCGGCTGCCGGCATGCGCAGGCCGGCGCGGTAGAGCGCATGTTCCGCGCACTGGGGCCGGGCTGCGCCTGCCTGGTGTCGGGCGGCGGCGGCCCGGCGCTGATGGAGCGGCTCGACCAGCCCTGCCGCTACGTGGAGAATCTGGTGCTCGAAGGCCTGGGTCGCATCGGCGCGCACTCACGCGATCGCGCGCCGACGTCATGAGGACCTTATTCCTGCTGCTGGTCGCCGCCAACCTGGCGCTGTATGCCTGGTTCCAGCACTACTCGGCCGTCGAAAGCGCCGCCGACTCCGAGCCGGCGCGCCGCCAGATGAGCCCGGAAAAGATCCGCCTGCTGGAAGGCAAGGAACTGACCGGCCTCGCCTCGGCCAAGCCGAAGCCTGCGCCGCCTGCCGCAACGCCGGCGCCGGGGTCGGCGGCAAGCTGCCTCGAGTGGGGCGGCTTCGCCGTCGCCGAAGCGCCGAAGGCCGAGCAGGCGCTCGCGCCGCTCGCTCTCGGGGCGCGGCTGTCGCAGCGTCGCAGCGAGGAGACCGCCGGCTGGTGGGTTTTCATTCCGCCGCAGGCGAATCGCGCGGCGGCATTGAAAAAGGCCGCCGAACTGAAATCACTCGGCATCGACGACTACTTCATCCTGCAGGACGAAGGCCAGATGCGCTGGGCGGTATCGCTGGGGGTGTTCAGCAGCGAAGAGTCCGCGCGCAGCCGGCTGGAAGCGTTGCGCGGCAAGGGCGTACGCAGCGCCCAGACTGGCGAGCGTGACGCCCAAGTGTCGAAAATCTGGTTCCAGATGCGCGCCTCGGAACCGGCGCTTCAGGCGAAATTGCGCGAATCCGCGCAAAGCTTTCCAGGTACCGAAGTCCGGGACTGCCAGCAGTAAGAACTACCCGATCGGAATCGCGCCGCCCGGCACGTGCTGTGCGACCAACGCCAGCAACCGGTCGGCGCGCACCGGCTTGGTCAGGTAGCCGACCGCGCCCAGCTCCTTGCCGCGGTGGTCGCCGTCTTCCATCGAGGTGAGGAAGATCACCGGAATGTACGGCAGCGTGGTGTCGGACTTGAGGGCGGCGACGAACTCGAAGCCGTCCATGTGCGGCATGTTGATGTCAGAGAGGATCAGGTCGGGCGGGTTCTTGAGCACCTGGTAGCCCGCGCTGATGGCGTCGGGGGCGGTGCTGACCTCGTAGCCGGCCGACGCCAGGTGCATGCGCAGCAACTCCCGCAGGCTCTCATCGTCGTCCACCACCAGGATCCGTGCCGCCATGACACATTGTGCCTGAGCGCTGCACCCGTCGTCCTGTTCGGAATTTATTCAGCGCCCCGTCCGACCACTACTACAATTGGCGACTCTCGACAGGATTGTTATCATGCTCGCAGAGGTGGGATCAAGATGAAACGGACGCCGATACTGGTCGCTCTAGCGCTGGCTGCGGCTGCCTCCGGCGCGCTGGCCCAGTTCTACCGCTGGGTCGACGAGAAGGGTGTGACGCATTACTCGGCGTCTCCGCCCCCGGGACAGAAGGCGCAGGAAATACGTATCCTTACCCCGCCGCCCAAGGCATCCGCTGAACCGGCGCGCAATCCGCTGGCGGTGGTCAAACCGGCCGTCGGCAGCCGGCCGAGCGTCGCCGTGATTGATGATCGCAACCGCCTCCTCGGCTCATGGGGAACGGCACCTGCCGCTCCCGTGCAGATCAGCGTCGTCTTCGCGCCGCTGAACAGGTCGGGCGGCGCGGAACTCCTCGTGTCCCAGCGTTGGGTTCGCGGCGACAAAATGAGCTTCAAGAGCGAAGTGCCCTACCGGATCTCGATCGGGGGCGGCGGGCGTGGCCTTCTCGAAACGGATGGAATGACAGAAACGGACCTGCCGGCCAAGATCACCTACGTTCTGGATGGGAACGCACTGCTGCTCGGTGCGAGCGACGGAAATTCGGCCGACATGCATCGCTTGAACAAGCTGAAGTAGGATGTAGGTGATATGGCTTCCCCGGTTGTCCTTGCGATATTTATTGCTTCGTCGGCGACGTTCGACGCCGGGGTCGTTTCCGCAGGCGCGTACAGCCGCGCTGCGTTCCCGAATTCCGACCAGGGCATAGCACAGCTTGGCCAGTGGCTCGGGAAATTGCCTGCGCAAGAGTACGACCAGGTCTGCGTTTCCGGTCCAAATATCGATCCCACGCCTGCGTCGAGGTTCTGGGCAAGCCGCAAGGTCCCGGTGATCGCGGTGGACTATGCGCAGGTCCGGCAATACATGAAGAAACACAATATCGGGGCCGCCTCGGCCAACGTCGTGGCGAAAACCTGCCTGGCCCTGCTGCCGCGCAAGTGAAGTCCCTGGTCGCCCGACGCGCGCGGGACGCGGGAAGGGCGTGGGCGTTTCTTGCGACCGTGTCGCTGACAATTGCCGCGGGAAGCGCGGGCGCCGGCATCGAGGAAGGCGCGGAGGCGGCGAGACGCGGCGACTATGCGGTCGCATTCCTCGAATTCAGGGAAGCGGCAACTCAGGGAAACGCCGAGGCGCAATACCGGCTCGCCGTTCTCTATGTGCAAGGGCGAGGCGTCGCCCGAAGCGCTCTCGATGCGGAAATGTGGATGCGCAAGGCGGCCGAGCAGAACCACCCGGCGGCGCAGACGGGCCTCGGCTACATGTACCTCCTAGGTCTCGGTGTCCCCAGGGACGATGAAATGGCGCTGCACTGGTATCGCAAGGCAGCCGACCTGGGAGATGGCGCCGCGCAGTACGGCCTAGGCGTGCTGTACGCACAGGGCCGTGGCGTCGATATGGATCAGGCGGAAGCCTTGAAGTGGTATCGCAAGGCGGCCGAACAGGGAAACGCCCGCGCGCTGGAAGCTCTCAAACGCCTCGGCCAGCACTAGATTGCGCCGCGCGATCGCGCGTGGAACAGCCAGTGAAATTGGTGCTGATGCCCCGATTCGAACGGGGGACCTACTGATTACGAATCAGTTGCTCTACCAACTGAGCTACATCAGCCGATTCAACACGCTGCGAGTGCGCAGTATACCGTGACCGCTGGCGGTGGCGGCCCGGGATCAAGGCTCGGACTGCTTCGCTTTCGCTCGCGCCAGCGACAGCAGGTCCTCGGCCCCTTTGTGGCCCTGCCGGGCTGCCTCGTTGATCCAGCGCACCGCCTGTGTCTGGTCAGGTTTCACACCCCGGCCATCGAGGTAAGCCACGCCGAGGTGATACTCGGCCTCGACATAGCCCTGTTCAGCGCTGCGCCGCAGCCACTTGAAACCTTCGGTCTCGTCCTTGGGCACGCCGTTCGCGCCACGCGCGTACATTGTCGCGAGCAGGTATTGCGCTTCGGATTGACCTCCGTTTGCGGCCCTGCGCAGCCACTCCAGCGCCTGTGTCTGGTCCTTCCCGGCCCCGACGCCGCTGCCGTGCGCGAGTGCAAGCCGGTATTGCGCATCGATGTCTCCCCCCTGGCCAGCAAGCGCAATCAGGCGCCAGCCTTCGCGCGAATCAGGCTCGACGCCCTGTCCTTCGAGCATCATGCGGCCGAGTAGATACTGGGCCCGCGGATCGTTTGCCGCCACCGCGCGATCGAGCCATTTTCGCGCCTGCGGGAGATCCTGAAGCGTGCCCAGCCCCTCGGCAAGAAGATATGCGAGATTTGCCTGCGACCGGGCGAGGCCCCGCTCGGCGGCGAATTCATACCAGCGCACGGCCTGCCGGAAGTTGCGCACAGGTCCGCGGGAACGGTCATAGACGACACCGAGATTGTGCGCCGCGCTCAGATGTCCCGCGCTCGCCGCGCGCGTAAGCCACTCGACAGCCAGTTGCTCGTTGCGAGGCACCGCCCTTCCGGACAGGTAGAGCATGCCCATATGGAACTGGGCGACGGCGTCTCCCTCGTTTGCCAGGCGCTCGAGTTCGACGCCCTGCTCGGTCGCGCCCGCGTCGGCCTTGCGCGCCAACTCCGCGATGGCTTCGGCGGTCTGAGGAACCCGCGGAGTCTGCGCCGGCGCCGAGGCCGGGCCAAGCATGGCCGCGATCAAAATTGCCCGCCACAATATCGCAGCACGGCGCTGCAGAAAAAAATTCACAGGGATGAAAAGCGTCGCACGGCCCTGCGAATTCTATCGGCCGCCGCCCGCGCCGTCGCGTGAACTAATTCCGCTATACTCGCTCGGCCACGCCGCTTATTCGGCGAATTCGACCGTTGGTCGCAGACGGTTGCGTGCCGATGCGCGGCGTTCCTATGATGACGTCCAACGGAGAATGAGTCATGTCTCGATCGACCGGTTTCTCGCTGCTCGAACTGATGATCGTGGTTGCGATC